>DASTRJ010000017.1:0-5808 GCA_035761245.1 Capillimicrobium sp.
ACCTCGTCGTCGTCGGAGATGGCGTCGAAGGGCGAGGTCGGCGTGCGGATCGACGTGCGCAAGGTGCCGCTGCGCGAGGCCGACATGGAGCCGTTCGAGATCATGGTCTCCGAGTCGCAGGAGCGAATGCTCTGCGTCTGCGAGCCCGAGAACGTCGACGCGGTGCTCGAGGTCTGCGCGCGCTGGGAGGTCGGCGGCACGGTGATCGGCGAGATCATCGAGGCCCGCCAGATGGAGATCCTCGACGACGGCGAGCTCGTCGGCGTCATCCCGGTCGAGGCGCTCGTCGACGACTGCCCGCTCTACGACCTCGAGCCGGAGGCGCCGAGCGAGCCGCTCTACCCGCCGCCGCCGGCGACGCTGACCGCGACCGATCCGCGCGAGGTGCTGCTGGGCCTGCTGGGCTCCGCGAACCTCGCCTCGCGGCAGCCGCTGTTCGAGCAGTACGACTGGCTCGTCGGCTCGCGCACCGTCCGCCGTCCCGAGGACGCCGACGCCGCCGTGCTCGTCATGCCGACCGGCGGCGCGATCGCGGTCGCGATCGACGGCAACGGCCGTCGCGTGGCGTGCGACCCGTATCGCGGCGCGCTCGAGGCCGTGCTGGAGTGCGCGGCGAACCTGGCCTGCGTCGGCGCCGAGCCGCTCGGCCTGACGAACTGCCTGAACTTCGGCAACCCGGAGAAGCCGCACATCGCCTGGCAGCTCGTCGAGGCGGTCCGCGGGCTGGGCGACGGCTGCCGCGCGCTCGACGTGCCGGTCGTCGGCGGCAACGTGTCGCTCTACAACGAATCCCACCACCCCGGCGGCGGGCCCATCTACCCGACGCCGGTCGTCGGGATGGTCGGCGAGCTGCCCGACCCGCTGCACGCCGGCCGCGTCGGGTTCGTCGCCGAGGGCGACGCGATCGCCCTGGTCGGCCCGTTCGCGGGCGCGCTGCCGGGCTCCGAGCTCGCCAAGCTCCGCGGCGAGCCGCTGCCGACCTCGCTGCCCGAGGTCGACGTGGCGGCGATCCGCGCCGCCCAGGAGGCGGTGCGCGACGCGGTCCGCTCCGGCAAGCTCTCCAGCGCCCACGACGTCGCCGAGGGCGGCCTGCTCGTCGCGGTGGCGGAGTCGTGCCTGGCCGGCGGGCTCGGCGCGACGCTCGACCTGCCGGCGAACGCCGACGAGGCGGCGCTGTTCGGCGAGGGGCCGGGCGGCTTCGTCGTCAGCGGACCGGCCGAGGCGCTGCGCGCGCTCGGCGACCGGACGCGGGTGGAGATCATCGGCACGGTGGAGGGCGACGAGCTCTCGGCCGCCGGGTTCAGCGTCACGCTGCGCGAGCTCGAGGCGTCGCACGCCGCGCTGGCCGCGCTCTTCGCGTAGCGCGCCCCGGCGCTACGCGGCTTCGGCGGCGGCGCGGACGGGCGCCGGCCCGCCGACCCGCGTGGCGAGCAGCGCCACGCCGAGCAGCGTGGCCGCCCCGACGAGCAGTGCGGCGTGCATGCCGGGCATGAAGCCGCCGTCGGCGACCAGCCCGCCGAGCACCGCGATGCCGAGCACCCCGCCGGTCTGGCGGCTGGCGTTCAGCGCGGCGGAGGCGATGCCGACCTGGGCCTGCGGCACGCTCTCGACGACCGCGGTGGTCATCGCGGGGATCACCGAGCCGGCGCCGGCGCCGAAGAGCGCCAGGCCCGCGACGAGCAGCCCGTACGGCGCGTCCGCGCCGGCGCCGACGAGCACGAGCGCGCCGCCTGCGGCGAGCACGCCGCCGGCCATCATCGGCACGCGCGGCCCGAAGCGGGCGACGAGGCGACCGGAGGGGACGCCGGCGAGCGCGAACACGATCGGCTGCGGCAGGAACGCGAAGCCGGTTTCCAGCGCGGACAGGCCGCGCACGTCCTGCAGGTAGAGCGAGACGAGGAAGATCTCGGCGTAGAGGGCGAAGCTCACGAGCAGGCCGGCCGCCGCCGACGCGTTGAAGGCGCGCTCCGAGAAGAGCGACAGCGGCAGCATCGGGGCGCGGGCGCGGCGCTCGATGGCGACGAAGGCCGCTCCGGCCAGCAGCGCGACCGCGAGCGCTGCCTGCACGACGGGTGCGCTCCAGCCGAGGTCGCCGCCCTCGATGAGGGCGAAGGTCAGCGCGGCGAGCGCGACGACGGCCGTGACCTGGCCGGGCGCGTCGACCCCGCGGGCCGTCGCCGGCGCCGGCGCAGGCGCGGCCTCGACGCCGCGCAGCACGAGCAGGATGACCGCCGCGGCGAACGGCAGGTTGACCGCGAAGATCGCCCGCCAGCCGACGGCGTCGATGAGCAGGCCGGCGAGCACCGGCCCCGCGGCGAACGCGGCGGCGGACGAGGACGCCCACAGGCCGACCGCGCGGGCGCGCGGCCCCGGGTCGGGGTAGGCGCGCGTGAGGATCGCCAGCGACGCGGGGATCAGCGCGGCCGCGCCGACGCCGAGCACGACCTGGGCGGCGACGAGCGCGACGACCGAGGGCGCGAGCGCGGCGGCGGCCGACGCGACGGTGAAGAGCCCGGCGCCGGCGAGCGCCATCCGGCGGCCGCCGAAGCGGTCCGACAGCGCGCCGGCGCTGAGCAGGAGGCTGGCGAGCGCGAGCGTGTAGGCGTTGACGACCCACTGCAGCTCGGACACGCCGGCGCCCAGGTCGTCGCGGATCGCCGGGAGGGCGACGTTGACGACGGTGGCGTCGAGGAGGACGAGGGAGAACGCGAGCGAGCTCGCGATCAGCGCGACGGCGGGGCGGCCCTTCATCGGCCGACGAAGACGACGAGCCGGCGGACCCTGGGGCGCGGCCGCGGGGTGGTGGTGGTGGAGGAGGCGGGAGTCATGTTCGACGAGCATCGTACTACAAAGTTCGACGTGCGTCGTACTAGAATCTCCGGCATGGCCTCCGCCGAAGCGGTCCTGCCCCATCCGGACGTCGCCGAGCTCCAGCTCGAGAGCGTCCTGCATGCGCTCAGCGACCCGATGCGCCTCTCCATGGTCCGCGCGCTCGCCGCGTGCGACGAGCCGTGTCCGTGCGGCACGATCGACGTCCCCGTCTCGAAGTCCACGCGCAGCCACCACTGGCGCGTCCTGCGCGAGAGCGGCATCATCCGGCAGGTCGAGCGTGGGACGGCGCGGCTCACCGAGCTGCGCCGCGCCGACCTCGACGCCCGCTTCCCGGGCCTGCTGGAGCTCGTGCTCCGCGGCTGAGCCAGCCACCACCCTCGCTACCCTGCACCCGTGACCCAAGTCGACGTCGACCGCGACGGACCGCGCGACGAGTGCGGGGTCTTCGGGATCTACGCGCCTGAGCGCGACGTCTCCCGTCTCGCGTACTTCGCGCTCTACGCGCTCCAGCATCGCGGCCAGGAGTCGGCGGGCATCGCCGCCGTCGACGTCGGCGGCCACATCATGACCCAGCGCGACCTCGGCCTCGTGTCGCAGGTCTTCGACGAGCAGTCGCTGCGCGCGCTCGAGGGCGACCTCGCCGTCGGCCACGTCCGCTACTCCACGACGGGCTCGAACGCCTGGGAGAACTCGCAGCCGGTGTGGCGCTCGGACCGCCACGAGATCGCGCTCGCGCACAACGGCAACCTCACGAACGCGGTCGAGCTGCACAGCGAGCTGCGCTCGCGCGGGGTCGCGTTCTCGTCGACGTCGGACTCGGAGATCATCGCCGCCCTCATCGCGACGCATCCCGCCGAGCGCGTGGAGGACGCGATCGCCGACGTCATCCCGCGCCTGCGCGGCGCGTTCTCGACCGTCGTGCTGACCAGCGAGAAGGTCATCGCGTTCCGCGACCCCGCCGGCCTGCGGCCGCTGTCGCTCGGGATGCTCGACGACCGCTACTGCGTCGCGAGCGAGTCGTGCGCCTTCGACATCATCAACGCCAAGCTCCTGCGCGACGTGCTGCCGGGCGAGATGGTCTGCCTCGGCGCCCGCGGGATCGAGTCGCGCCAGGTCGTCGAGGGCCACCGCGAGGCGTTCTGCGTCTTCGAGTACATCTACTTCGCCCGCCCCGACTCGCGCATGGGCGGCCAGGTGCTGCAGGTCTCGCGCGCGAAGATGGGCGAGAACCTCTGGCGCGAGGCGCCCGTCGACGCCGACCTCGTGATCGCGGTGCCGGACTCCGGCAACGCCGCGGCCCGCGGCCTCGCCCGGGCGAGCGGCCTGCCGCAGGACGACGGCTTCGTCAAGAACCGCTACGTCGCGCGCACGTTCATCCAGCCCGGCCAGGAGCTGCGCAAGCACGGCCTGCGGCTGAAGTTCAACCCGCTGCCCGAGGTCGTGGCGGGCAAGCGCCTGATCGTCGTCGACGACTCCATCGTGCGCGGCAACACCACCCGCCAGATCGTCCAGATGCTGCGCGACGCCGGCGCCGCCGAGGTCCACATGCGGATCTCCGCGCCGCCGATCAAGCACCCGTGCCACTACGGCGTCGACATGTCGACGCGCGAGGAGATGGTCGCCCACGGGCGCACCGTCGACGAGGTCGCCGCCGAGCTCGGCTGCGACTCCCTGCACTACCTCTCGCTCGAGGGCGTCTACGACGCGATCGGCGGCTCCGCGGCGACGCACTGCGACGCGTGCTTCTCGGGCGAGTACCCGCTGGAGGACGGCGAGTCCGCCAACGGGAAGTTCGCGCTCGAGCTCCCGCTCGCGCGCGCCTGAGCGCGGGCGCCCGCGCTGCCCCGCGGCCTTCGCGCGCCCGCCCCGCGCCGCGCGCCCCCGCGCGCGCCTGCGCGCGCCCCTGCGCGCGCCCGCCCCGAAGGAATGAACGTCCGTTCACCCCGCGCCACGCCGTCGGATCGGACGCTCGCGCAGCGCGGGCGGGCCTCGCGCCCTACCGCAGCAGCCGGAATCGCTGGCTGTAGGTCCCGTCCGGGTTCCGCACCGTCGTCAGCGTGCCGCGCGCCCCGTCGTAGCGGCCGGTGCCGCCGATGATCGGGCGCTTGAACGGCTCGTCGATGACCGTCCCGCTCTGGCTGTCGGCCGGGTAGGCGGCCATCCCGCCGGCCATGATCTCGCTGCGGCCGATCCGGAAGGTGATCAGCCCCTGGAGGATCTCGCGGTCGCCGACGACGCCGAGCGACGTGTGCGTGCCGTAGACCTTGCCGACGGTCTTGCCGTCCTGGAAGACGTCGCCGATGTAGGCGTACGTGTCCCCGGGGGTCTTCCCGGGGGCGCCGAGGTCGGTCGGCGTGACGACGATGTTGCCGGTTGTGAGCCGGAGCGTCGTGGCGTGGCCATGGCCGGCGTAGGCCGCGGCGGTGGCCGGCGCGGCGGCGATGGCGGCGGTCGCGGCGGTGGCGAGGGCCGCGAAGCGGCGAGCGTGAGACATGGCGTCCAACCTACCGGCGCCGGTAGCGTTGCCGTGTGGGATCGCCTGCTCGCGGAACGCGCTTCGACGACGCCGAGCTCGCCGCGCGGCAGAACGCCAGCCACCTCGCGCTCTTCGCCGACGGGGTCGCCACCGCCGGCGAGGCGCTGCATCCGGCGCGCGGTGTGGTCGCGGCAGTGGTCCCGGTCGTGCCCGAGCGATCGCTGCCGAACTCCGTCGTCTACCGCGATCCCGGCGCGCTCACCGACGACGTGCTCGACGCGCTCGGGGCGGCGTACGACGCCGCCGGCGTACGCGCGTGGACCGTCTGGGTCCGGCCCGGCGACGACGAGCTCGCCCGGCGGCTCGCCGCCCGCGGCCACGTCCACGACGGCCAGCCGATGCTCATGGCCGGCGAGCTGGCGGCGATGGACATCGCACCGCGGCGCGAGCTGGACTGGGAGCCCGACCCCGACTGGGCGCTGATCGGCCGGCTCAACGAC
>DASTRJ010000018.1:0-13329 GCA_035761245.1 Capillimicrobium sp.
GGGTACGGCGAGATCGCCCGGGCGCACGGCGTGACCGGCTTCCACAACCAGGCGCTGGCGGTCCTGGCGGTCGGCTGATGAGCTGGGAGACCGAACGACTCACCGAGTTCGTCGTCGCCCTCGGCGAGGCGCGCGACGAGCGCAGCGCCGCCGAGCGCGGGGTCGAGCGCGTGGCCGAGGCGCTCGAGGCGGAGGTCGCCGCGCTCGTGCGCGGCGGCGCCGTCGTCGCGTCGACCGGCTGGCCCCGGATCGAGGTGCCCGAGCGTGAGCTCGTCGCCGTCGGCGAGGCCCGCCACGGCAAGCTGCCGATCCCGGGCGCCGGGGAGCGCTACGCCGTCGCGGTCGACCTCGGGGGCAGCCAGGGCGGCACGCTGCTCGTCTCGCGCGCCGACGAGCCGCTCGACGCGGCCGAGCTGACGCTGCTGCGCGGGATGGCCCGCAGCCTGGCGCTGAGCCTCGAGCTGCTCGGCGCCGTCTCGGCGGAGCGGACGCTGCGCGTGCGGTCCGAGCAGCAGGCGCTGGAGAACGCCCGGCTGCTCAAGAGCGTGCGCGAGCGCCAGCGCCTCCTCGAGGGGCTCGCCGCGATCCAGCGCTCGATCTCGCATCGCGCCCCGCTGCAGGACGTGCTCGCCGCCGTCGTGCAGCAGGCCGGCGATCTGCTGCGCGACCCGGCGGCGTCGCTCCTGCTGCGCGACACCGAGCAGCGCGGGCGGCTGCGCTACGTGGCCACGGTCGGCGACGCCCCCGCGGTGGCGAAGGCGGGGCGCACCCGCGGGCTGGGCGACGGCGTCGCCGGACGCGCCGCCGCGGAGGGCCGGATGATCGTCATCGAGGACTATCCGGCGTGGCCGGACGCGATGCCGCACTTCGTCGACCACGGCGTGCATGCCGCCATGGCGGCGCCCGTGCACGAGCAGGGCGAGGTCGTCGGCGCGCTCGTCGTCAGCTCGCGCGAGCCGGGGCGCACGTTCTCGCGCGCCGAGCAGGACATCCTGCAGACGCTCGCCGAGCACGCCAGCCTCGCGCTCACCGACGCCAAGACGGTCGGCGCGATGGTCCACCAGGCGCTGCACGACGCGCTGACCGGGCTGCCGAACCGGGCGCTGTTCCTCGACCGCCTCTCGCATGCGCTGTCGCGCCGGGGCGGCACCGGCGAGGTGAGCGTGCTCTTCTGCGACCTCGATCGCTTCAAGACGGTCAACGACTCGCTCGGCCACGAGGCGGGCGACCAGCTCCTCGTCGCCGTCGCCGAGCGGATCGGCGGCTGCCTGCGCTCCGGCGACACCGCCGCGCGGCTCGGCGGCGACGAGTTCGCGATCCTGCTCGAGGACGTCTCCGACGCCGGCGAGGCGGTCGCCGTCGCCGAGCGGCTCACCGAGTCGCTGCGCGTGCCGTTCACGCTGGCCGGGCGCGAGGTCTTCGTCTCGTGCTCGATCGGCATCGCGAGCGGGCACGCGGCCGGCGAGGAGCTGCTGCGCAACGCCGACGTGGCGATGTACCGGGCCAAGGCCGAGGGCGCCGCCCGCTTCGCCGTGTTCGAGCCGTCGATGCGCGCCGAGGTGCTCGAGCGGCTCGAGCTCGAGGCCGACCTGCGGCGCGCCGAGCAGCGCGGCGAGCTGGAGGTCCACTACCAGCCGCTCATCGAGCTCGACGGCGGGGCGCTCGCCGGCTTCGAGGCGCTCGTGCGCTGGCGCCACCCCGAGCGCGGGCTCGTGCCGCCCCTGGCGTTCATCCCGCTCGCCGAGGAGTCCGAGCTCATCAACGCGCTCGGCCGGTGGGTGCTCGAGGAGGCCTGCCGGCGCGCGGCCGCCTGGGATCGCGAGTTCCCCGTCGCGCCGGGGCGCCGCCAGCGGGCCATCACCGTCAACCTCTCCGGCCGCCAGCTCGAGCAGCCGGATCTCGTCGACCAGGTCGGCGCCGCGCTGGACGCGAGCGGGCTGGCGCCCGAGCGCCTCGTGCTGGAGATCACCGAGACCGTCCTCATGCACGACACCGAGGCGACGATCGCCCGGCTCGCCGCGCTGAAGGCGATCGGCGTCCGGCTGGCGGTCGACGACTTCGGCACCGGCTACAGCTCGCTGCGCTATCTCGGGCGCTTCCCGATCGACCTGCTGAAGATGGCCAAGCCGTTCGTGGACAACGTCGACAGCGGCGTGCAGGGCGCCGCGCTGGCGCGCACGATCGTCGACCTGGGCACGTCGCTTGGCCTCGAGATCGTCGCCGAGGGCATCGAGCTCGGCACGCAGTTCGCGCACCTGCGCCGGCTCGGATGCCACCTCGGCCAGGGGTACCTCTTCGCCCGGCCGCTGACCGTGGGGCAGGTCACGCAGATGCTGGCCGACCCGCGGACGGCGGAGGGCTGGAACGCGGCGCGCCTGGTCTCAGCGCTCCCGGGCTGAGCGCCCTCGTCGCTCGCCCGGCAGCACCTCGGCGCGCAGCAGCTCGCCGAGGTCGCGCCCCGCGCGCTCGAGCTCGGCGACCGTGCCGGCCTGGAGCATGTGCTGGAGGTCGAGGATGCGCCCGTCGAACGGGTCGAGGCGGACACTCGCCGCGATCGCGTGGCACGGGACGCCGGCCTGCCGTGCCCGGACCGCCAGCTCGCCGGTGAGCCGGCCCTCGAGCGTCCCGCGGTCGAGGACGGCCTCCCCGATCACGAGCGCGAACGCGGCGCGCAGCCGCGCGTCGCCGACCTCGGCCGGCGCGGCCACGTCGGGTGGCTCGAGTCCCGCCGCCGCGAGGCCGCGGGCGATCGCGGCGCCCGCGGTGGGGCCGTCGAGCTCCGGACCGAAGGCGTCGAAGGCGAGGAGGAGGCGCACGGCGGTCGCATCCTCCCAGCTCGCGGCGCGCTACGAGCGTGCGGCCTTCTCGCGCTCCGAAGCGGGCCGGCTGAGCGGGTTCTCCGGCGCCGGCGGCAGCGCCTGGGCGGGCTCGGCGCGGCTCCCGTCGCCGGACGGCGTCGTGGCCTGGAGGAACGGCCGCACGAGGTCCATCGGGAACGGGAAGACGACGGTGGCGGTGTCGGAGCCGCTGACCTCGCGCAGCGACTGCAGGTAGCGCAGCTGCAGCGTCGTCGGGTTGCGCCCGATGACGTCGGCGGCGTCGGCCAGCCGGGCGGCGGCCTGCGCCTCGCCCTCGGCGTTGATGACCTTCGCCCGCCGCTCGCGCTCGGCCTGCGCCTGGCGCGCCATCGCCTGCTGCATCGTCGCCGGGATCTCGACGTCCTTGATCTCGACGACCGACACCTTCACGCCCCACGGCTCGGTCTGCTGGTCGATGATCGTCTGCAGGTCGTCGTTGAGCCGCTCGCGCTCGGCCAGCAGCGTGTCGAGGTCCGCCTTGCCGAGGACCGAGCGCAGCGTCGTCTGCGAGATCTGCGACGTCGCCTGCAGGTAGTTCTCGACCTCGACGACCGCGCGGTTCGGGTCGACCACGCGGAAGTAGGCGACCGCGTTGACGCGCGCGGTGACGTTGTCGTGGGTGATGACGTCCTGCGGCGGGATGTTGAGCGTGACGGTGCGCAGGCTCACGCGCACCATCCGGTCGACGATCGGGATCAGCAGGATCAGGCCCGGGCCCTTCTGGTCGATGAGCCGGCCGAGGCGGAAGATCACGCCGCGCTCGTACTCGCGCAGCACGCGGACCGAGGCGCCCGCGAGCAGGATGAGCAGGCCCAGGACGATGGCGAGGGCGACGAACGCGGCGGTCATGTGGTCAGCTCCCAGGGCTCGGCCTTGCGGACGGTGAGCGTCAGCCCGTCGACGCGGGTGACGACGATCGGGTCGCCGGCGTCGACCGGCTCCTCGTCGAAGCAGGGGCGGGCGGTCCAGAGGGCGCCGTCGACGAGCACGCGATCGGGGGCGCGGGCCACGCCGCGATGGCCGACGAGCGCCTCGCGCCCGCTGCGCGGGCGGGCCGTCAGCACGCGGCCGACCTTCAGCAGCGCGACGGCGAGGAAGCCGCCGAGGATCAGCGCGACGAGGACGGCGATGACGGCGGCGAGGGCCACGCCGCCGCCCGCGGCGTCGACCGCGATCGCCGCGCCGGCGACCGCCGCGACGGTGCCCGTGACGCCGAGCACGCCCGCCGAGGCCACGTGCGCCTCCGCGACGACGAGGACGACGCCGCCGAGGAACAGCGCGATCCCCAGCCCGGCCATGTCCAAGGCATACGCCTCGTCGGCCCCGTTCGCAAGGGGCAATCGCCCCGGTGGCGCGCTAGGCGAAGCCGGCAGCCCAGGCCTCGGCCCAGGTCGTCACCGCGCCCAGCGCCTCGACCAGGGCCGCGCCCTCGCTGCTGAGCGCGTAGCCGCGCCGGTCGTCCGCGAGCAGCCGAGCCTCGCGCAGCTCGGCCAGTCGCTGGCTTAGCACGCTTGACGAGATGCCGTCGCACCGGTCCTGCAGCGCCCGGAAGGTGAGTGGCGCGGTGGCGAGGCTCAGCTCCCACAGGATGCGCAGCGTCCAGCGCCGGCCGAGGAGGTCGAACAGCGCCATGATCGGCCGTCCGGTGGCCGATCCACGGACGGGCCGGCCCGGCTGCGGCGTCATCGCAGCGCGGCGGCCATCCGCTCGACCGCCTCCCGCAGGCCCGCCAGCGGGCGGATCATGAGCGTGATCTCGGCCACGCGCCCGTCGGCGTCGTAGCGCTCGTCGAGCACGCCGTCGATCGCGTGGTCGCCGACGCGTCCGGCGAGGAAGGTCACCGCCTCGTCGTCGCCACGCAGCGTGCGCCCGATGCGGACCTCGTCGAGCGCGCCGGGCACGAGCGTCAGCAGGCGCCGGACCTGCTCGTCGCCGGCGTAGTCGGCGACGGGGCTGTGAAAGCGGACGTCCGGTGCGAGGACGCGGTCGAGCGTGGCCGGGTCGGGGGCGCCGAGGTGCTCGGCGAGCGGGGTGGACAACGTGCGCTCCTCGCGTTCGTGCTTCGGATTGCGAAGCACCCTAGCGCTTCGAGATCAGAAGCGCAAGCCAGCTACTGGTCGAGCTGGTCGACGAGGCACTCCTGCGGGTCCTTGTCGTCGCGCCAGCGCTGCACCTTCGCCCCGTGCCGGATGCGCCCGTCGGAGACGTGGTCGAACGTCACCTCGACGACGAGCTCGGGGCGCAGCTTGACCCACTCGAGGTCGCGGCCGGCGGTCCAGCGCGACGGCTCGCCCGTGCCGCGCTCGCCGGTCTCGTACGGCTGGAGCCGGTCGACCAGCGTGCGCTTCTCCTTGGCCGTGAACCCGGACGAGTGGCCGACCTCCCGCAGGCGGCCGTCGGGCTCGTAGAGGCCGAGGATCAGCGAGCCGACCGTCCCCTCCTGCTTGCCGGGGCGCCAGCCGACGACGACCGCGTCGATGGTGCGGACGCGCTTGACCTTCACCATCCCGGCGCGCTCGCCCGGGAGGTACGGCGCGTCGAGCTCCTTGGCGACGACCCCCTCGGCGCCCCGCAGCCACGGCTGCGCGTCCGCGGGGTCGAGGGTGAACGGGGTGAGGTCCATCGGTGCGTCGACGAGGGCCTCGAGCGCGGCCCGGCGCTCGCGGAAGGGCAGCTCGAGCAGCGCGTCGTCGTCGCGCGCCAGGAGGTCGAAGGCGACGAACCGCGCCGGCGTCTTCTCGGCGAGCATCGCGACGCGCGAGGCGGCCGGGTGGATCCGCTCGCCGAGCAGGCCGAACTCCTGCCCGCCGCGCTCGTTGAGGATCACGATCTCGCCGTCGAGGACGTAGCGGCCGGCGGGGAACCGCAGCTCCGGGAAGTAGCGGTTCAGCGGCTTGCCGTTGCGCGACTGCAGGTGGACGTCGTCGCCGTCGACGAACGCGATCGCGCGGAACCCGTCCCACTTCGGCTCGTACGCCCAGCCGCCGCCCTCGGGCAGCGCGGCACGCGCTCGTGCGAGCTGCGGGGCCAGCGGCGGGGTGAGCGGGAGCGCCATCCGCCGCGCAGCCTAGTCGCCCGGTCAGCCGCGGCGCAGGATCGGGGCCTTCCCGGGCTCGACCACCGCGCGCAGCGTGGGCCGCCGTGCCTCGGCGGAGCGCCCCGCGGCGTCGAGCAGGACCTGCTCCCAGCGTCCGGCGACCCCTGGGAAGGTCTGGGTCGGCGCCCACCGTGCGGCGTTCTGCGCGAGACGGACGCGCTGGGCCTGGTTGGTGACGATCTCATCGAGCACGGCCGGCCACTCCTCGTCGGCGACGAGCATCCCGCCCTGCGGCTCGCCGAGGCGGCGGTAGGGCTCGCGCGCGGAGGCGAGCCAGGGCACGCCGCACGCGGCGTACTCCTGCACCTTGATGTCGGAGCGCGGTGGGCCCTCCGGCGCGTGCGCCCGCGGCGCGATGCCGACGTCGAAGCCGGCGATGTGGTCGAAGAGCTGGGGGAGCGCCGTCACCGGCCGATGCCGGTAGCGGCCCCGCAGTCGCAGGTCCACGCCGATGCACTCGACGGCGAGCTCGTCGTGGCGGTCGAGAAGCCGCTGCAGCGCGTCGCGCAACCCGAGCGCCTCCGCGTCGGCGATGCGGTCCGGCATGGCGGCCCAGCCGACGACGAGGCCGTCGTGCGGGCGCGGCGGTCGGACGGCCCACTCGAAGAGCTGGTTCGGGATGACCGCGACCGCACGAACGCCGTCGCGCTCATAGGCGGTGGCGATCTCCGCCGTGGCGGCGGTGACGCGAACCGCGAGGCGAGCCGTGGCGATCGCGTCGGCCGAGACGTCGCCGCCGCTGTCGAAGACGGCGGGCGTGCCGTCGCCGCCGAGCCGGGCGAGCGCGTCCCGCGTGCGCGGGTCGGAGCGTCCGTGGACGTAGACGACGTCGCACGTGGCCAGCTCGCGGACGTCGGGGCGGCCGTCGTTCGTCGCGGCGATGTCGTGCCCGGCCCATTCCATGGCGCCGAGCACCGCGCTCACCCGGTAGGGGAAGCTGCGCCCGCGACGATTGAAGACCGCTCCGATCCGCATGAGCGGTTGATCATCATGCGGACCGGGGCGTCTGTCAAACGCCCGTCGACCTAGATCAGGCCGCGAGCGTCGTGGTGGGTCTCGAGGCGCTCGTTGAAGACCGGCCGGTCCTCGGCACCGTAGCGGTGCGCGAGGGCGGCGACGACGACGGCGCCGGCGATGGAGGCAAGAGCGATCATGTGTTCGAGTATCGCACCTTGTGCGGCATTGACTTAGCCTTGATTGACTTCACCAGCTCAAGGCGGCGCCTATGACGCTTCAGCAGCTCCAGTACTTCCTCGCCACGCTCGAGCACGGCTCGTTCAGCGCGGCCGCCGACGCGCTGCACCTCGCGCAGCCGTCGCTGTCCGAGCAGGTGCGGCGGCTCGAGGGGGAGCTCGGCGTGACGCTGTTCCAGCGGCTCGGGCGGGGGCTCGCGCCGACGGAGGCGGCGCGCGCCCTGCGGCCCCATGCCGAGCGCGTGCTGGCCGACGTCGAGGCCGCGCGCGAGGCCGTCGCCGACGTGCGCGAGCTGCGCGGGGGCACCGCGGCGTTCGGCACGTTCGGCACGTCGCGCTACTACCTCGGGGCCGACATGGTGAGCGACTTCCACCGCCGCCATCCCGGGGTGCGGATCCGCCTCATCGGGCAGAACTCGTCGGAGGTCGTCGAGGCCGTGCGCGCCGGTGACCTCGAGGCCGGCGTCGTCGTGCTGCCGATCGACGACGAGGGCCTGGAGGTCCGCGTCGCGATGCGCGACGAGATCCTGTTCTGCTCCGCCGATCCGAAGCGCCTGCGCAGCGCCATGACGATGGAGCGCCTCGCGGCCTCGCCGCTCGTCCTCTACGACACGAGCTTCGCGGCCGAGGACCCGACGCGCCGGCATCTGGCCGAGGTCGCCCAGCGCGCGGGCGTCAAGCTCGAGCCGGCGATCGACGTCGAGGACGCCGAGGTGGCGCTCGACCTCGCCGCCGCCGGCAACGGCGACACGATCGCGGCGCGCGGCATGCTGCTCGCCCTGCGCGGGCGCCGCGCGACCCGGCGGCTGGGCTGGGTGCCGTTCGCCGAGCCGCTCTACGACGACTTCGCCTTCGTCTGGCGGCGCGGGACGCAGCTCTCGCCGGCCACGCGCGCGTTCGTGGCCGCGGCCGAGGAGCGGCTCGCGGCGATGACCGAGGCGATGGACCTCGTCCCCCGCCGGCGCGCGCCGGGGGCGAAGCCGTAGGTCATGCCGGGCTGGCTCGTCGGCCTGCTCGTCGCCGCCGGCGTCTACGCGCTCGCGGTCCTCGCGCTCGCGGTCGCCGGGCGGCGCACGCACGCGGTCGCGCTCGCGCGCTTCATCCCCGACTGCGTCGTCCTGGTCCGCCGCCTCGCCGTCGATCCGCGGCTGCCGCGCTGGACGCGCTGGCTGCTGCTGGCGACGCTCGGCTACCTCGTGATCCCGATCGACCTCGTGCCCGACGTCGTCCCGGTCGCGGGCGCGCTCGACGACGCGATCGTCGTCGGGCTCGTGCTGCGCGCCGTCGTGCGCGCCGCCGGGCCGGAGGCGATCCGCGAGGCGTGGCCGGGTCCGGAGCCCGGCCTGCGGGCGGTGCTCCTCGTCGCGACGGGGCGCGGCGGCGCGGCGTCGGAGGGCTCGTAGCGGCGCGCCCGGTCGCCGCGCCGCGGGCCGATCAGTCGCCGGCCGCCGTGGACGGGGCGGCGCGGCCCTCCACGTCGAGGTGCGGCAGATGGCGATCCAGCCACGGCGGCAGCCACCAGCTCGCGCGGCCGAGCAGGACCATCACCGACGGCACGAGCAGGCAGCGGACCACGGTCGCGTCGACCGCGACGGCGACCGCCATGCCGAGGCCGAACTGCTTGATCGTCGCGTTGTCGTTGAGCACGAACGAGCCGAAGACGCAGACCATGATGCAGGCCGCGGCGGTGATGACGCGGCCGGTGGAGGCGAGGCCCTCGACGACGGCGCGCCGCGCGTCGCCCTCGGCCCGCCAGTGCTCCTGGACCTGGCTGAGCAGGAAGACCTCGTAGTCCATGCTCAGCCCGAAGAGGATCGCGAACATCATCAGGGGCACGAACGAGACGATCGGGATCGTCTCCTCGAGGCCGATGAGCGAGGCGCCCCAGCCCTCCTGGAAGACGGCCGTCACGACGCCGTAGGCGGCGCCGATCGACAGCAGGTTCATCGCCGCCGCCTTCAGCGGCAGGACCAGCGAGCGGAACGCCAGCATGAGCAGCAGGAAGCTCAGCGCGATCACCGTGAGGATCACCTGCGGCAGGCGGTCAGAGATCTCGTCGGCGAGGTCGACGTAGCCGGCCGTCTCGCCGCCGACGTAGGCGTGCAGGCCGGTCCCGGCCGTCGCCTGCGGGATCACGCTGTCGCGCAGCCGCGACACGAGGTTCTCCGTGGCGTGATCCCCGGGCGCGGTCGTCGGGGTGACGGTGATGAGCGCCGCCGTGCCGCTCTTGCTCGGGATCGGCGGGCTGGCGGCCGCCACGCCGGGCGCCTTGCCGAGCTCGGTCGCGAGCTTGTCGAGCGCCTGCTGGGACGTCGCGGCGTTCGCGGAGTCGAGGCGGACGGCGACGATGAGGGGCCCGTTGGTGCCCTCCCCGAAGCCGCGCGCGAGCAGGTCGTAGGCGATGCGCTGGTCGGAGCCCTTCGGAGCGGTGCCGTCGTCGGCCTCGCCGAGTCGCAGCCCGAGCGTGGGCGCCGCGAGCACGAGCAGGAGGGCCAGGCCGGCCACCAGCCACGGCCACGGCCGGCGGGCGACGGTCTCCGCCCAGCGCGCCCAGCCGTGCGAGCGCCCGTCGCCGTGGCCGCTGTGGGCGCCGCGGCGGTGCGGCAGCGGCACGCGCAGCGCGTTCACGCGCCGGCCGAGGAGGCCGAGCACCGCCGGGAGCAGCGTGATGGCCGCGAGCACCGCGACCGCGACGACGATCGCCGAGGTGTAGCCGAGCGCCGCGACGATCGGGATCCGCGCGAGCGCCAGCGACAGCAGCGCGATGATGACCGTGCCGCCGGCGAAGACGACGGCGGAGCCCGACGTGCCGACCGTCCGGCCGATCGCCTCCTCGACGCCCATGCCCTCGGCGAGGTGCGCGCGATGGCGCGTGATGAGGAAGAGCGCGTAGTCGATGCCGACGCCGAGGCCGATCATCGTCGCGAGGGTCGGGCCGATCGTGGGGACGGCGATGACGTGGCCGAGCACGGTGACCAGCGCCAGCCCGGCGGCGAGGCCCAGCAGGGCGGTGAGGATCGGCAGCCCCATCGCGACGACCGTCCCGAACGTCAGCAGCAGGATGATCACGGCGGCCGCGAGGCCGATCACCTCGCTGCCCTCCGTGTCGGGCGCCGACGCCTGGTCGCCGATGACGCCTCCGACCGCCACCCGCATGCTGTCGTCCTCATGGGCCGTCCGGACGAGGTCCTCGGCCAGGTCGCGGGTGAGCGCCGGCGGCTCGAGGTCGAGCGTGACGGTGGCGTACGCGATCCGGCGGTCGCCGCTCACGGCCCCGGGCGTGGAGAACGGATCGCTGACCGACGCGACGTGCGGCTCCTCGCCGATCCGCTTCAGCGTGGCGGCGATCGCGTCGCGATGCGCCTTCGACGTGATCGGGCCGGCGCCCTCACGCGCCTCGAAGACGACGGGCCCGGACGCGTTCTGCTGCTCCGGGAACTGGC
This sequence comes from Capillimicrobium sp., assembly GCA_035761245.1. Classification (GTDB taxonomy): domain Bacteria; phylum Actinomycetota; class Thermoleophilia; order Solirubrobacterales; family Solirubrobacteraceae; genus Capillimicrobium. The sequence goes on from DASTRJ010000018.1 coordinate 10,592, forward strand.
TCGCGAAGATGTCGGCCGCGTCCTGGCTGCCCGTGCCGGGCAGCGAGAGGTCGTCGCTGGTGCGCGTGCCGAGCGACGAGGCGGCGAGGATCAGGCCGACGAGCGCGAGCGCCCAGACGCCCAGCACCGCAAGGCGGTGCCGGGCGCAGAAGCGTCCGAGGCGTTCGAGGAGACCGGCCATCGCCCCTTCAGTCGGCGCGACCGGCGTCCGAGTTGAGCGCTGGGTGCACTACGCCGCGGTCGGCAGGCTGCGGTAGGCCTCCGCGAGGCGCCGGACGCCCTCGTCGATCTGGTCGGCGGTGACGCCCGAGTAGGCGAGCCGGAGGGTGTTCTCCCCGCCCTCGAGCAGGAAGTCGGTGCCCTTGACGATCTGCACGCCACGCTCCGCGGCCGCCGTGAAGAGCTCCGACACCTGGGTGCCCTCCGGGAGGGTGACCCACATGAAGTAGCCGCCCTCGGGCTTCTGGAACGTCGCCTCCGGCAGCTCGCGCTCGAGCGCCGCGACGAGCCGGTCGACGCGCTCGGCCAGCGCGGTCTTCACCGTCTCGATCGAGCGGTCGATGAGGCCGCTGCGGCAGAACTCGTTGACGATGCCCTGGGACACCATCGACGGCGAGATGTACGTGCTCGTCGCCAGCTTCGTGATGCGGGAGATGAGCTCCTGCGGCCCCACCAGGTAGCCGACCCGGACGCCGGGGCAGACCGTCTTCGAGAACGACGACGCGTAGACGACCGTGTCGTGCTCGTCGAGCTCGAGCATCGTGGGGAGGCTCTCGCCGCTGAAGCGGATCCGCACGTACGGGTCGTCCTCGAAGATGAGGAAGCCGTGCTCCTTGGCGAGCGCCAGCAGCGCCGTGCGCTTCTCCGCCGACAGCGTGTAGCCGGCGGGGTTCTGGAAGTTCGGGATGACGTGGGCCAGCACCGGGCGCAGCCCGCCCTCGAGCGCCGCGCGCAGCTGCTCGACGTCGAGGCCGTCGCCCTCGAGGTCGATCGCGTGGATCTCCGCGCCGCGCAGGTCGCGCAGGCTCAGCAGCGTCCGGTCGTACGTCGGCTTCTCGACGACGACCGCGTCGCCCGGCTTGACGAGCGTCTCGAAGAGGAAGGCGTCGGCCTGCATCGAGCCGTTCGTGACGACGACCTGGGCGGGGTCGACGCCGTGCTGCTCGGCGATCCAGGCGCGCAGCGGCGCGTAGCCGATCGACGTGCCGTAGGCGGTCAGGCCGCCGGGGTCGTTCTCGAAGGCGCGCACGGCGCACTCGCGCAGGCCGTCGACGTCGACGATGTCGAGCGACGGGGCGCCGCGGGCGAAGCTGATGGTGTCGGAAGGGGCCATAGACCCCGTCAGGTTACGGGCACGACCGCCTGCGCCGCGATGAAGCACCAGTTCTGCGCCGGGTCCGGATCGTTGGCCTTCCAGCGCGACGAGACGAGGACGGTCGCCCCGCTGCCGAGCCGCACGGCGAGCATGCCGTTGTTGGGCAGCGCGGCGGTGACCGGGCCGAAGGGCACCTGGCGCGAGACGTCGTCCGAGCCCTCGCGGGTGGTCACCTCGGCGCCGAGCGCGGTGTCGAGCGTGAGGATGCGGTCGCCCTTGGCGCCGGGCTGGCAGGTGACGGTCATCGTCCCGAGGCCGGGCACGCTGGTCGACGCGACCGCGTTGCCGGGCGCGTTCGCCTCGCCGCGCCAGACGACCTGCGCCGAGCGCGCGAGCGGCGCGGCGTCCCCGGCGGCCTGCGTGACGAAGGTCGCCTCGACGTGGCAGCGCTCGTCGCCGCGCTTGGTGAAGTCCCACTGCCAGGTGAGGCGCAGCGACGTCGGCGCGGCCAGCGCGACGCCGCCGACGTTGTCGAACGGGCCGCGGTCGCTGACGATCCCCGTGAACTCGCCGGTCGACTGCTTCTCGGCCGGCCCGAACTTGTTGAGCCCCTCGCGGAAGTCGTTGCCGGTGAACGGGCCGTGGATCGCCTCGCGGATCGCCTTCTCGGCGTTCTGCGACCAGTCCTTGTAGGTCCAGTTCATCATCGCGACCTCGCGGTGGAGGTCGTTCGGGTAGAAGCGGATCCACTGGGCGTCGGGGCGGCAGACGATCTCGCCGTAGCCGATGCCGGGCGCGACGTAGCCGGCGACGTCGCGGCCCTGCCAGCCGCCGCCGGACCAGTCGACCACCGCGCGCTGCTCGACGAGCCCCGCGCCGGCCGGCGGGTTGCCGCCGTTGCCGTTCCCGTTCCCGTTGCCGTTCCCGTTGCCGTTGCCGTTGTTGCCGCTGCCCTTGCCGCCGCCGAGCGTGAGCGGCTGGTCGAGGACCTCGACCGCCTGGCCGTCGTCGGCGTGCCCCGACACGCGCAGGGTGTAGCGGCCGGGCGCCGGGGTGCCGGCGAGCGGCAGCTCCACGAGCTTGTTGCCGTCGAGCGCCCCGGCGCGGATCTCCGCGACCGTCTCGCCCTTCGCCGACAGCAGCCGCACCTTCACGGCGCGCACCTTCGTGCGCCCGACGCTGCGCAGCAGCAGCTTCAGGCCGCCCGCGTTGTCGGCCGCGATCGTGCTGAGCGGGGCGGCGCGGACGGGCAGCGACGGGGTGCCGAAGCGCCACGTCCGGGCGCTCCGCTCGCGCCCGCACCCGTTGAGCGTCGCGCGGACGACGATCCGGTAGCGGCCGGCGCCGATCGCGCGGTCGCCGAGTCGCAGCGCGACGGCGGTGCGGCCGCGGGCGAGCGTGCCGGAGACGTTGCCGGTCGCGT
>DASTRJ010000019.1:0-2446 GCA_035761245.1 Capillimicrobium sp.
ACATCAACGACAAGCACATCGAGCTGATCGTCCGGCAGATGCTCAAGAAGGTCCGCGTGGACCAGAAGGGCGACACGACCTACCTGCCGGGCCAGTTCGTCGACCGCAACGAGTTCTTCAAGGAGAACGAGCGGATCGCGGCCGAGCGCGGTGAGCAGGCGCAGTTCGAGGAGATCATCCTCGGCATCACCAAGGCGTCGCTGAACACCGACTCCTTCCTGTCGGCCGCGTCCTTCCAGGAGACGACGAAGGTCCTGACCGACGCCGCGCTCGAGGGCAAGAAGGACACGCTCAACGGCCTCAAGGAGAACGTGATCATCGGCAAGCTCATCCCGGCCGCCACGGGGCTCAAGCGCTACCGGCGGATCGAGATCGAGCCGGCCGAGCCGCTGCCGCGGGCGATCGACGACGTCGGCCTGCTCGACCAGGACGAGATCGCGGCCGAGCTCGGGCTCGGCGACGGCGACGCGCTGGGCGGCTTCGGCGCCGCGTTCGACGAGGACCTCGCGAGCCTCGAGTCGATCGGCGCCGGCGGGACCGACCCCGGCTTCGCCGACGAGCTCGCCGACCTCGACGTCCCCGACGAGGGCGACGAGGAGCAGCGCTAGGCGCTGTCGGACACACGGTTGTGACACGAAGGCCCGCCGCTCGGCGGGCCTTCGTCGTTTCGGCGCGCATCTGTGATGACGCGATCAGCGCGAGCGCTCGAGCGCTGCCGCCCAGCGCTCGAGCTCCTCGACGTGGGCCGCCGTCAGCCCGACGTGGGTCTCGGTTGGCACGAGCAGCGTCGGGCCGGGGCGGGCGGCGGCCCACGCGTGGCACGCGTCGTTGAAGGCGTCGTCGACCCAGGCGAGCGGGCGGTCGGCGCCGGCGAAGGCGTCGATCCCGGCGAGCTTCCAGTGCGCGCGGGGCGGGGGCGGCGGCCCGGCGGGGTCGCGGTCGAAGGCGAGGTGCGGCAGCGGCCCGGGGAGCGCGAGCGCGTGGGGGAGGTACTCGTTGGCGCGCTCCTCCCAGCCCGTGCACCAGGCGAGCTCGAACGTCGCGGCCAGGCGGCGGAGGTGAGCGCCGGCCGTCGCCGACAGCAGGTGGGGGTGGCCGTCGACGGTCGTCCACGTGCCGGCGGGCCGCTCATGCGGCGCGAAGCCGAACAGCGAGATGACGCCGTCGACGTCGACGAGGAGCAGGGGGCGCGGGCCGGCCACGGCTGCGCCGGAATCTAGCGGCCGTCGGCGCGTCCTGATGCGGACAAGAGGGCTGCGCAGCGCGCCGCCGAAAGGGAAGCCGTGCGGGAAGATCGTCCGCGTATGGACGTGCGTCGTAGGGCCGCAGCCCCACCGTCCAGAGCACCGATTCGCCGAAATAGACAGGGCTTGGACCCAGGATTGCAGCGATTCTCAAGCATGGCTAAGGAATGGTGCTCAGCGCGGCCGACCTTGTGTACGCTGCGCGCACCGTCGCTCATCAAGGCCCACAGCACCCATGCCGATGACACCCCTAGTGCTTCAGCCCATCGGCATCCGGGCCGCCCGGGCGACCTGAACCCCTTCGCATGACGATCCAACTCGGCATCCTGCTTGCGTTGCTCTGCGCCTTTGTGAGCAACCTCGGCTTCTTCTTCAAGCATCGCGGCGCCTGCGCATGTGCCCGCGTCGACATCCGCCACCCGCTGCGGACCTCGAAGGCCCTGTGGTCGTCGCCATGGTTCGCGTTCGGGATGCTGGTCGGCGGTGGCGGGTGGGCGCTGCACGTCGCGGCGATCTCGCTGGCGCCGCTGTCGGTGGTCCAGGTGGTCCTGTCCGGCGGCGTCGTGCTCATCGCCGTCATGGCCGACCGCCTCTTCGGCTTCGAGGTCGGCAAGCGGCAGTGGTGGGGCCTCGGCCTCACGGCGCTCGGCCTGATCCTGCTCGGCGTCACGATGCCGGCGCCCGGCGGCGCGCACTCGACGTTCTCGCTGGCCGCGATGATCTCCTTCGAGGCCGCGCTGTTCGGCGTCGGGGCGCTGCTGATCCTCGGCCCGCACGCGGGCGCGCCCGCCGAGCACCACGGCGTGATGCTCGCCGCGGCGGCGGGCATCCTGTTCGGCGTCTGCAACGTCGCCGTCAAGGCGCTCAGCACGCTCGCGGGCTCCGGCGGCCTCTTCGGGATCGTGAGCCCCTGGCTCCTGCTCGCCGCGGCCGCGTCGTGCATGGCGTTCTTCGCCTCCGCGCGCTCGCTGCAGGACGGGGAGGCCGTCTCGGTGATCGCGATCACGGGCACGGCCGCGAACATCACGACGATCGCGGGCGGCATCCTCGTCTTCGGCGACCCGATGCCGGGCAGCGCGGTGGGCATCGCCGTGCAGGCCGTCGCGTTCGTCCTCGTGATCATCGCCTCGGCGCTGACGCCGGCGCCGGTCCGCTCCGCTGCCGCGCGCGGCGCGGCCGCGGCGCCCGCCGCCGCTTAGACG
>DASTRJ010000020.1:0-24641 GCA_035761245.1 Capillimicrobium sp.
GCGGCGGGCGGCGCCGGCTCGGCGGCGCGCGCCTACCGCGCGCTCGCCGGCGACCGCGGCGGCCTGCGCCGCCGCCTGCTCGCGGGCGCGTTCCCCGTCGGCATCGCCGCGGTCAACCGCGCCGGCCTCGGACCCGTGCGCGCCGACCTCTCCGGGCCGGCCATCCGCCGGGCGGCGCTCGAGGCGATGCACGAGGTCGTCCACCGGCTCGGGATCGGGGCGGAGCACGTCGTCTTCGGGCACTCCCACCGCACCGGTCCGCTCCCGGGCGACGACCGCACGGAGTGGGGGCGGCTCGTCAACTGCGGCTCGTGGGTGCTCGAGCACCACTTCATGCCCCGCGACGACCCCGCGAGCCCGTACTGGCCGGGCGGCGCGGTGCGCCTGCGCGACGGCGGCCCGCCCGAGCTACTGCGGCTGCTGAGCTGAGCGTCGCAGCGCGCGTGCGCGGCCTCACCCCGCGACGGCGTCGCGACCCGCGCGCTTGGCGGCGTAGAGCGCCCGGTCGGCGCGGCGCAGGATGAGGTCGCTGTCGTCGCCGGGCCGGAACGTCGCGCAGCCGACCGACACCGTGACGGAGACGGTCGCCTCCGGCGTCTCGATCGGCAGCGCGCCGACGCTCTCGCGGATGCGATCGGCGGCCGTCACCGCGCCCTCCGCGCTCTCGTCCGGCAGCAGCACGAGGAACTCCTCGCCGCCCCAGCGGCCGACGACGTCCTCCTCGCGCGTCGCGTCGCGCAGGCGCTGGGCGACCGCGACGAGCACGGCGTCGCCGGCCGCATGGCCGTGGCGGTCGTTGACGTCCTTGAAGTGGTCGATGTCGACGAGCGCGACCGACAGCGTGCGGTCGTGGCGGTCGGCGGCCCGCAGCTCGGCCGACAGGCGGCGCTGCATGAAGCGCCGGTTCCACAGGCCGGTGAGCTCGTCGTTGTAGGCGAGCTGCTCGAGGGTGGCCTCGCGGGCGAGCAGCTGCGCGCGCAGGGCGGACGCGCGGCCGGCCGCGCGCACGCGGGCGACGAGCTCGGCGGCCGACGGCGGGTCGGGCAGGACGTCGTGGGCGCCGGACGCGAGCGCGCCGAGCGCCGCGTCGACGCTCTGGTCCGCGCCGATGAGGACGACCGACGTCTCGAGGAGGTCGGGATCCGAGGCGATCTGGCGCACGAGCGCCACGTCGTCGACGAGGGCGACGTCCGGGCTGTGGCGGCGCACGCTGGCGAGGACGTCGTCGCGCGCGTCGAGCACGTCGATGTCGATCTCCTCGAGCGCGGCGCGCATCCGCGCCCGCTCGGCAGGCGACCGATGCGCCACCACCACCAGCATGGGCACATCTCTACCCGGGGCACGGCGCCGCGCAAGCGCGGATGGCCGAGCGTTCGACCCGCCTCTCAGGCGACGCCGGGCGTGAAGCAGACGGCGTGGCACGTCACGCCGTCGCCGACCTCCAGCTCGAGCACGCCGACGGTGTGCCGGTCGTGCTGCACCAGCGGGTACGCCCCCGGATGGTCGACCGGGATCGTCGTCCCGTTGGCGACGACCTCCCCGTGGCCGTCCAGCACCGCCCAGACCTCGCTGGCCTCGTACGGCCCGGAGTACGGGCCGGGCTGGTCGGCCGTCTGCGCCGCGAGCATCGCGTCGGGCTCGTCCTCGGGCCGCAGCGGCGCGACGAGGTCGCCGTCGACGCCGAGCAGCTCCTGGATCGCCCGCTCGGTCTCCGCGTAGCCGCCCTCGCCGAGGTGGACGTCGAACAGCAGGCCCTGCTGGTCGAACAGGTAGCGGGCGGGCCAGCCCTCGTTGCCGTACAGCGTCCAGAGCTGCAGGTCGCTGTCGATGAGCACCGGATGCTCGATGCCGAGCCGCTCGACGGCGGCGCGGACGGCGTCCTCGTCGCGCGACGGCTCGAAGCCGGGGCAGTGCACCGAGACGACCCGGAGGCCCGCCTCGGCGTAGCGCTCGTGCCACGCCTTGAGGTACGGCAGCGTGCGCAGCGAGTTCACGCGGCAGAAGTCCCAGAACTCGATCAGGACCGGCCGGCCGCGCTGCTTGTCCATGCGCAGCGACGCCACGTTGACCCACGGCAGCTTGGCGGGGAACGGCGGGGCGGCGATGTCGGCGATCGGCGGGCGCACGGCGGCTCAGGGTACCGGCGCCGGCAGTCGCCGCTTGACGGACCACTTCCCGGTGGACACACTGCCGCGCGGTCGTTTCCACCACCACCATCTCAGGAGGAGAGATGCGGAAGCTCGGGCTGCTCGCAGCCACGGTCGCCCTCGTGGCGGCGCTCGCCGCGGTCGCGTATGCGGCGCAGGTCAACACCTACGGCGTCAACGCGACGACGTCCCCCGCCAGCGCGGGCTCGAAGAAGAAGCCGGTTCCGATCGCGCTGAACTTCCGGTACACCGTCGGCGAGGAGAGCGGTCAGCGCCCCAGCCCGGTCAAGCGCTATCGCATCGCGGTGCAGGGCATGCAGAACAACGCCGGCCTGTTCCCGTCGTGCACCGCCCAGGAGATCAACGACGCCGGCGACGACTCGGGCTGCAGCAAGAAGGCCCTCGTCGGCACCGGCTCGATCGACAACGCCACGGGGTCGAGCTCCGACCCGAACGACAGGTCCATCAAGTGCGCGGCGAACATCCGCTTCTACGCGGGCGGCAAGGACCGCGTCGCGATCTACGTGTACGCGGGCCCGCCCACCTGCCCGATCACCCTCTCGACCGCGATCGACGGCCGCTTCGTCAAGGTCAAGGGCGGCCAGGCGCTGCAGTTCGAGGTGCCCTCGACGCTGCTGCACCCGGTGACGGGGCTCGACAACGCCGTCGTCGAGGTCGTCTCGAAGTTCCCGAGGAAGACGGTCACGGCCGGCGGCAAGCAGCGCGGCTTCTACGAGCTGGTCGGCGGCTGCAAGGGCGGCAAGCGCGCCGTCGAGGTGCAGTTCGTGCCGGAGAGCGGGGCCGCCGCGACGGCGACGAGCTCCGCGAAGTGCTGATCGCTCGCACGGGGTAGGTTGGAGATCTGACCGCGGGGCGGTCCGTTGGGCCGCCCCGTGTGTTCAGGGACGCGGGAGGCGCCGCAGGGGGCGCTCCCGTGCTGTCGCAAACACGACTCGGAGGTCTCCACCCTTGCGCAAGCTCGCACTCCTCAGCGCCGCGCTCGTCGCGGTGCTCGCCATGGCCGCCGTGGCCATCGGCCAGACGACCGGCTACACCGTCAGCGGTTCTACGAAGCCGGCCAAGCCGGGCTCGAAGTCCAAGCCGGTGCCCGTCGCCCTCGCCTTCGGCCTGCAGGCCGAGCACGGGTCCAACCGCCCGACGACCGCCTCGCGGTTCCGGCTCGAGGTCGAGGGCCTGCGCACGAACGGCAAGTACTTCAAGACCTGCACGACGACGCAGATCAACAACTCCGGCAACGACGACGTCTGCTCCGGCAAGGCGGTCGTCGGCACCGGCGTCGTCAACAACCTCGCCGGCGCGACGAGCAACCCGGCCGACGCGTCGATCCCGTGCAACCTCTCGGTGACGCTCTACAACGCCGGCCAGAACAAGGTCGCGCTGTTCCTCGAGGGCGCGCCGTCGGGCACGGCGCAGAAGTGCGCGATCCCGATCTCGCAGGCGATCGACGCCCGCTGGGTCAAGGCGGGCAAGAGCCTGGCGCTGCAGTTCGACATCCCGTCGACGCTGCAGAACCCGGTGACGGGCGTCTCGAACGGCATCTCGCAGATCCGGACGACGATCAAGAAGCTGACCGTCAAGAAGAAGGGCAAGACGATCGGCTACGCCGAGGTCATCGGCTGCTCCGGCGGCAAGCGCGACCTCGTGCTGACCACCACGAACGCCGGCGGCGGCACCCTGACGGGCCGCGCGACGGCCAAGTGCTGATCGCGTCCATCGACCGACGCTGAGCGCCGAGGGCGGCCCTCCGGGGCCGCCCTCGTTGTCTTTACCATGGGCGTCATGACGCTCCGGGCCGCCGCGCTGCTGGCACTGGCCGCCTTCGCGGTCCACGAGGCCCGGTACCTGCTCGTGCCCGACCGGCACGCCGACGCCGGCCACGGCTATCTCGCCGCGGTGCCGGTCGTCCTGGCGCTCCTGCTGGCGCTGGCGGCCGGCCGCGCGCTCGGGTCGCTCGGCCGCCGCCGAGCGGCCGGCCGCGGGCTCACCTGGGCCGCCGCGAGCGCCGCGCTCGTCGGCGTCCACGGCGTCCAGGAGGCGCTCGAGCGGCTCGTCGCCGGCGGCGGCCCCGTCGACGCGGGCCTCCTGCTCGTCGTCCCGCTCGCGGTCGTCGCCGGCGCGCTCGTCGCCGTCGCCCTGCGGCGCGCCGAGCGGCTGCTCGACGAGGCGTCCGCGCCCGCCCGCGCGCCGCGCCCGCGCGGCGCGTTCGCCGTCACGCCCGCCGCCCCGACGGGCGGCCTCGTCGTCGCCGCGCCGACGGGCATCGCGCGGCACCTGGCGGGCCGCGCCCCGCCCGCCTTCGGCTGACCCCGTCCCGTCAACCGAAGGAGAACCCATGTCCCGTACCCAGCGCTCGCTCGTGCTCGCCCTCGCCGTCGTCGTGCTCGTCGTCGGCTTCGTCATCGCCCGGTCCGCCGGCGACGACGACGGCGACGGAGCGAGCTCCACGACCGCCACCACCGCCGCCCAGGCGCAGACGCAGGCGGCCGCGCCCGAGGGCGAGGCCGGCAGCGAGGCCGACGCCAAGGCCGAGGCCACCGAGGACGAGGCGACCGCGCCCGCCGAGCCGAAGCCGCAGCTCATCGTCGTCAAGGGCGGCGCGCCCGTCGGCGGCGTCGCCCGGCTCGAGGCGACCAAGGGCGACCGCGTCGAGTTCCGCGTCCGCAGCGACGCGCCCGACGAGCTGCACGTCCACGGCTACGAGATCGAGGAGGAGCTGCCGGCCGGCAGGACCGTCGACGTCAGCTTCCCGGCCGACATCGACGGCCGCTTCGAGATCGAGCTGCACGGCTCGGAGACGCAGATCGCCGAGCTCGAGGTCCAGCCATGACCCGGCGGTGCGCGGCGGCCTCCGCCGTCGCGCTGCTCGCCGCGCTGGCGCTGCCCGCGGCGGCGAGCGCGCACGGCCTCGTCGGCCGCCAGGACCTCCCGATCCCGCGCTGGCTGTTCGGCTGGGGCGCCGCCGTCGTGCTCGTCGTGTCGTTCGTCGCGCTCGCGGCGCTGTGGACGCGCCCGAAGCTCGAGGAGCTGCGCGAGCGCGTCGTGTGGGCGCGGATCCCCGCGATCCTCGACGTGCTGTGCGGCGCGATCGGCGTCGCGCTGTTCGCGCTCGTCGTCTACGCCGGCCTCGCGGGCAGCCAGAGCCCGCAGGAGAACCTCGCGCCGACGTTCGTCTACGTCGTCTTCTGGATCGCCGTCCCGTTCGCGTCGTTCGTCCTCGGCGACGTGTTCCGCGCCTTCAACCCGTGGCGCGCGGTCGCGCGGGCGGTCGCGTGGATCGCCGGCAGGGTCGCCCGCGGCGGCCTGCCCGAGCCGCTGGAGTACCCGCGCCGGCTGGGCCGCTGGCCCGCCGTCGCCGGGATCGTCTGCTTCGCCTGGCTGGAGCTCGTCTCGGTCAACCGCGACGACCCGAGCCTGCTGGCGGTGCTCGCGCTCGCGTACGCGGCGATCCAGCTCGTCGGGATGAGCCTCTACGGCATCGACGCGTGGCTGCGCAACGCCGACGCCTTCGGGGTCTGGTTCGGCCTCGTCGCGCGGATCGCGCCGCTGCACTGGCGCGACCGGGCGCTGGCGGTGCGCCGCCCGCTCTCCGGCCTGCCCGTGCTCGACCCGCGGCCGGGCACGGTGGCGCTCGTCTGCGCGGCGATCGGGACGACGACGTTCGACGGGTTCTCGCAGGGGACGCTGTGGAACGACGTCGCGCCGGACCTCCAGCGCTGGTTCATCGACCTCGGGCTCTCCGCGGAGAACGCGCTCCAGGTGGCGTTCACGATCGGCCTGCTCGTCGCGATCGCCGCCGTGGCGGCGCTCTACCGGATCGGCGTGGCCGGCATGACCACGGTGGGGGAGGGCCACGACGCGAGCGAGCTGGCGCGGCGCTTCGCCCACACGCTGGTGCCGATCGCGCTCGCCTACGTCGTCGCCCACTACTTCTCGCTGCTGGCCTACCAGGGCCAGGCGGTCGCCTACCTCGTCTCCGACCCGCTCGGCGACGGCAGCGACCTGTTCGGCACCGCCGACACGGCGATCGACTACACGTGGGTGACGGCGACGGGCATCTGGTACGTCCAGGTCGCCGCGCTCGTCGTCGGCCACGTCGCGGGCCTCGTGCTCGCGCACGACCGCGCGCTCTCGCTCTACCGGGGCGCACGGGCGGCCACCCGCTCGCAGTACTGGATGCTGGTGGTCATGGTCGGCTTCACGAGCCTCGGCCTCTGGCTGCTGTCGGCGGCGGCGCAATGAGCCCGGAGCTGCTCGCCCACGTCGGCCACTGGACGACGTCGCTGCTGTACCTGGCGCCGGTCGCGGTGGTCGTCGTGTGGCTCGCGATCCAAAGCTTCCGCCAGAAGCGCCGCGATCGGACCGACCGATGAATCGAACGGGTCCCGCGGGGGAATGGGGTCGGCGCGATGGGCATGACGACGCGGGAGCTGCGGGACCTGCTGCGCGACGTCCCCGACACGCGCGAGATCGTGATCCGGCCCCAGCACCCGGCCGGCGACGCGCTCGCGGCGGCGTGGCGCGCCGCTGAGGAGGACGCGACGCGCGCGCTGGAGGCGTGGCGCGCCCATCCCGGCCGCGAGGCGTTCGCCGCGTTCCGCGCCGCGCAGGACCGCGCCGACGCCGCGCAGGACGCGCTCGTCGACCGGTAGGGTCCGCGGCGCATGGCCAGCACGTTCGAGGTCATCGACGACCACCTGTCGGCGTGGATCGCGCGCCAGCCGATGTTCTTCGTGGCGACCGCGCCGCTGGCCGCCGACGGCCACGTCAACGTCTCGCCGAAGGGGCCGATCGGCACGTTCGCGGTGCTCGGCCCGCGCCAGGTGGCCTACCTGGACTTCTTCGGCAGCGGCGCGGAGACGATCGCGCACCTGCGCGAGAACGGCCGCATCGTCGTGATGCTCTGCGCCTTCGAGGGGCCGCCGCAGATCATCCGCCTCCACGGCACCGGCCGGCCGGTGTGGCCGGAGGACCCGGCGTTCGGCGAGCTGCTCGAGCGCGCCGGCTTCAGCGGGCTGACCGGCGTCGAGGAGGCGCGCCGGGCGGTGATCGTCGTCGACGTCGCGCGGATCTCGACGTCGTGCGGCTACGGCGTGCCGCTCATGGAGCCGGCCGGCGAGCGCGAGCACTTCGACCTGTCCAAGCGCAAGCGGCTGCGGACGCTCGGCTCCGACGGGCTGCTCGCCTTCCAGGCGGAGCGCAACGCGGTCAGCCTCGACGGCCTGCCGGCCGTGCGCCGCTAGCCGGGGCGCCGGACCAGCTCGACGGCGACGCGCAGCGCGCGGGCGAACGCGCCGCGGCGCAGCTGCCCGGGGACGTCGCAGGCGGTGTGGCGGCACGGGTGGACGCCGTGCCAGACCTGCATCACGGCGGCCGGCAGCCCGGCGAGCTGGAACTCGCGGTGGTCGGAGTTGCCGGTCGTCGTGTCGCGCGACCACACCACCGGCACCCCGGCGCGCCGGCCCGCGCGCACCACCAGCCCCTCGACGGCGCGCCGCGGCGCCGGGGCGCTGGAGCGCAGCGTGAAGCGGCGGCCGCGCCCGACCTCGTCGAGCGAGAGCGCGATCCGCAGGTCGCGGGCGCGGCCGTGGCGGCGCACCCGGCGCACGAGCGCGCGCGAGCCGAGATGGTCGGGCGAGCCGGTGTGGATCCGCTCCTCGGCACCGGTGACGACGAGCCAGACGTCGCAGCGCGTCCGGGTGCGGCGCAGCACGTCGGCGAGCGCCAGCACCACGCCGACGCCCGAGGCGTTGTCGAGCGCGCCCCGGCCGGCCCGCGCGCTGTCGCCGTGCGCCATCACGACGTCGAGGCAGCGCGCCGGCGTGTCGCGCACGCCGATCACGTTGCGGGAGCTGCCGCCCGCCGGCAGCGGAAACCGCGGCATGGCCACCGCGAGGCCGGCGCGCCGCATCCGCCGCTGCGCGTAGCGGTGCAGCCGCCGCTCGGCGGCGCTGCCGGCCGGGCGCGTGCCGATCGCGGTGGCGACGTGCACGGCCGTCTCGTACGGGTGGCCGCCGAGGGCGATCGCCGCCGCCACCGCCGCGGCCGCGATCACGCGCCTTCGGCCTCGAGCTTGCGGATGTCGTGGGCGAGGCCCTCGGGCGTGAGCTGCGACACGGGGAAGCCGATCCGCTGCCGGCCGTCGCGGTCGATGAGCACGACGTGGGCGGAGTGCTCGAAGCCGTCGCCCTGCGGCCGGATGCCGTACGCCTTCCAGATCGGCTCCAGCTGTGCGCGGTCGCCGAGCAGGAAGCGCATCCGGCCGGTCATCTTCTGCTCGAGGAGGAAGCGCTGCGCGCGGTCGGGGGTGTCGTCGGCGGGGTCGACGCTGACCGCCAGCGCCGGCACGTCGTGGCCGAGGATGTCGAACGCGCCGCGGATCTGCTGCGCGGTGATCGGACAGGTGTCCTCGCACGTGGAGTAGAGGAACGTCAGCACGACCACCTGGCCGCGCTCTCCCGACAGCGTCACGCGCTCGCCGTCCTGGTCGGGCAGCGCGAAGTCCGGCGTCGGGATCCCGGGCGGGCGCAGCGCGCCGGCCCACTCCTGGTCGGGCGCGACGACGCCGTCGGCGGTCGTCGCCGTGCCGCCGCGCGCGCCGTCGCCCCCGGCGCGCGCGGCGATCAGGCCGATCGCGGCGGCGAGGAGGCAGGCGAGGACGGTCAGCAGGGCGAGGTGGATCCGGCGCACGGGCACCTCATGATGCCCAAGCCGCGTCTTCAGGTTGCTCTCAGGTCGCTCAGGCACGATCGCGCGGTATGCGCGTCCTGGTCGTCGACGACGAGCCCTTCGTGCGCGAGGCGCTCGAGCGGGTCCTGCGCCACGAGGGCTTCGAGGTGGAGCTCGCTGCCGACGGCCTCGAGGCGGTCGCCGTCCACGGCCGCGCCCGCGCCGACGCGCTCGTCCTCGACGTGCTCATGCCGCGCCTCGACGGGCTCGCGACGTGCCGGCGGCTGCGCGCCGCGGGCGACCGGACGCCGGTGCTCATGCTCACCGCGCGCGACGCGGTCGCCGACCGGGTCGCCGGGCTGGACGCCGGCGCCGACGACTACCTCGTCAAGCCGTTCTCGCTCGACGAGCTGCTGGCACGGCTGCGCGCGCTGCTGCGGCGCTCGGGCTGGAGCCCGGCGGGCGGCGAGGTGCTGCGCTTCGAGGACCTCGAGCTCGACGTGGCCGCACACGAGGCGCGCCGCGGCGACCGGCCGATCGCGCTCACCCGCACGGAGCTGCTGCTGCTCGAGGTGCTCATGCGCCACCCGCGGCAGGTGCTCAGCCGGGCGCAGATCTTCGACGCCGTCTGGGGCTACGACTTCGGCCCGGCGTCGAACTCGCTGGAGGTCTACGTCGGCTACCTGCGCCGCAAGACCGAGGCGGGCGGCGAGCCGCGCCTGCTCCACACGGTCCGCGGCGTCGGCTACGTCCTGCGGCGGCCATGAGCATCCGCCGCCGGCTCGTGCTGCTCGCCGCCGGGGCCGTCGCGGTCGCCGTCGCGGGCGCCGCGGTGACGACCTACGTGCTCGCGCGCGCCCAGCTTCGCGGGCAGGTCGACGACTCGCTGCGCCGGATGGCGCCCGCGATCCGCACCGACGGGCTGGCGCTGCCGGCGCTCGGTGCGGGGGCCGTGCTGCGCGCCCGCCTCGAGCTGCCGGAGGGCCCGCTGGGGAAGGTGCCGGGCGCCGCGCAGCTCTTCAGCGCCGACGGCGAGGTGATCTCGTCGACGCCCGGCGCCGCGCCGCTGCCGGAGACCGATGCCATCCGGGAGGTCGTCGAGGGCGGGCGGCAGGAGGCGCTGGCCGACGCCACCGTCGACGGCGTCCACGTGCGCGTCCTCGCCATGCGCGGGCCGTCCGGCGACGTCCTGCAGGTCGTGCGCCCGCTCGCGGAGGTCGACGCCGCGCTGCGCCGCCTTGCCGTCGTGCTGGCGCTCGTCGCGCTCGCCGGCGTCGCGGTCGCCGCGGGGCTCGGCCTCCTCGTCGCACGCGCGGCGCTCGGGCCGCTCGCGCGGCTGACCGGCGCCGCGGAGGAGCTGGCGCGCACCGGCGACCTCTCGCACCGGCTGCCGGACGCCGGGCGCGACGAGGTCCACCGGCTCGGGGCCGCCTTCAACCGCGTGCTCGCCGCGCTGCGGCTGTCGCGCGACGCGCAGCGCCAGCTCGTCGCCGACGCCTCGCACGAGCTGCGCACGCCCCTGACGAGCGTGCGGGCGAACGTGGAGCTGCTCGGCCGCGCGCCCGACCTGCCGGAGGCCGAGCGCGAGCGCGTCGTCGCCGCGACGAGCCGGCAGCTCGAGGAGCTCACGGTCCTCGTCGGCGACCTCGTCGACCTGGCCCGCGGCGCCGGCCCGGTCGAGGACGTCGAGGAGGTCCGGCTCGACACGCTCGTGGCCGAGGCGGTCGAGCGCGCCCGCGCCCACGCGCCCGCGACGCCGTTCGCCCTCGACGCGCGGCCGGTCGTCGTCGAGGGCTCGCCCGCGCGCCTGCACCGTGCCGTCGGCAACCTGCTCGACAACGCGGTCAAGCACGGCGGCGGCCCGGCCCAGGTCGACGTCTCGGTCGTCGGCGACGGCCGGCACGCCGTCGTCTCCGTCCGCGACCGCGGGCCCGGGATCGCCGAGCGCGACCTGCCGCTCGTGTTCGACCGCTTCTACCGCGCACCCGCGGCGCGCGGGCTGCCCGGCTCGGGCCTCGGCCTGGCGATCGTGCGGCAGGTCGCCGAGGCGCACGGCGGCAGCGTCCGGGCCGAGCCGGCCGCCGGCGGCGGCACCCGCGTCTCGCTGCGCGTGCCCGCAGCTTCCTAGGCGCCGCTCAGCGGGCTCTCATCCGGCGCTCAGGCGGGTCGGGCGGGATGGGCGCATGGCAACCATGCGAAGCATCCTCATCGGCGCCGCGGCGTGCGCGGCGCTCGCCCTGACGGCCTGCGGCGGCGACGGCGGGGGCGAGGCGGCCGCCACGGCCGGCGATCCCGACCAGGCGCGGCTCGAGTGGGCGCGGTGCATGCGCGAGCACGGCGTCGACGTGCCCGACCCGGACCCCGACGGGCGGATCGAGATGCGCCTCGAACCCGGGTCCCAGGCGCAGATGGAGCGCGCGCAGGAGGCCTGCCGCGAGCTGCAGGAGGCCGCGGCCCCGCCGCTCTCCGAGGAGGAGCGCACCGAGCTCTACGACGCCGCGGTCGAGTTCTCGCAGTGCATGCGCGAGCACGGCGTCGACATGCCCGACCCGCAGCAGGCCGAGGGCGGCGGGATCCTCATGCGCATGCCCGAGGGCGGGCGGATGCCGGACATGGAGAGCCCGGCGTTCCAGCGGGCGCAGGAGGCCTGCGAAGACCTGATGCCGAAGCGGCCGGGCGCATGAGGCGTCGCTGGCTGGTGGCGGGCGGCGCGACGGCGGCCGCGGCTGCTGCCGTCGCGGTCGCCTTCGCCGGGTCCGACGGCTCGGGCGCCGGGACGCCGGAGGCGCTCGCCGGCTCGACGGCGACGGTCGAGCGCCGCGACCTCGTCGAGCGGCTCACCGCGGACGGCACGCTGGGCTATCGCGACGCGCGGATGACGTCCGGCAGCCTGCCGGGCACGCTGACGTGGCTGCCGGGGGAGGGGCGCGTGATCCGCTCCGGCGAGCGCCTCTACGAGGTCGACGGCGAGCCGGTGCTGCTGCTCGACGGCCGCGTGCCCGCCTGGCGCGACCTCGGGCCGTCGACCCCTGAGGGAGAGGACGTCGCCCAGCTGCAGCGCGCGCTCGACGTCGAGGCGGACGGCACCTGGGACTGGCAGACGACCGAGGCCGTCCGCGAGCTGCAGGAGCGCCACGGGCTCGCGGAGACCGGCACGCTCGAGCGCGGCCGCGTCGTGTTCCTGCCGGGCGCGCGTCGCGTCGCGCGGCTGGAGGGCGAGCTCGGCGGGCCCGCGACCGGGCCGGTGCTCTCGACCACCTCGCTGCGACCGGGGGTCGAGGTCTCCGTCGACGCGGCCGACCAGGACGTCGCCGAGCGCGGCGCGCCGGTCGCCGTGCTGCTGCCCGGCGGCGAGCGCGTGCGCGGCCGGGTCACGCACGTCGGGACGGTGGCTCGGACGGAGGAGCAGAGCGCCGCCGCGACGATCACCGTCGACGTGCGGCTCGTCGGCCGGCGCGCCCGCCGCATCGCGCTCGACGAGGCGCCCGTGTCGGTGGAGCTCGAGCGCGAGCGGCACGCCGGCGTGCTGGCGGTGCCCGCGGCCGCGCTCGTCGGGATCGCCGGCGGCGGCTACGCGGTGCAGACGCCGGAGGGCCGGCGGATCGAGGTCGAGCCCGGCCTGTTCGCCGACGGCTGGGTCGAGGTGACGGGCGAGGGGCTGCGGCCCGGCGTCGAGGTGGTGGTGCCGTCGTGACCGTCCTCGAGCTGCGCGACGTCACCAAGGTCTACCCCGGCGACGTGCGGGCGCTCGCCGGGGTCGACCTCGCCGTCGCGGCCGGCGAGCTGCTGGCGATCGTGGGCCCGTCGGGCTCCGGCAAGTCGACGCTCCTGCACGTGATGGGCACGCTCGAGCGGCCGTCGACCGGGCGGGTCACGATCGCCGGCCACGACGCCTCGCGCGCGTCGGACGCCGAGCTGGCCCGGCTGCGCGCGCGCCACGTCGGCTTCGTCTTCCAGCAGTTCTTCCTCA
Organism: Capillimicrobium sp.; assembly: GCA_035761245.1. Taxonomy (GTDB): domain Bacteria; phylum Actinomycetota; class Thermoleophilia; order Solirubrobacterales; family Solirubrobacteraceae; genus Capillimicrobium. The sequence continues at coordinate 12,805 of DASTRJ010000020.1, forward strand.
AGCCGTGGGACACCGCCCTCGACAACGTCTCGGACGGGCTGCTCTACGCCGGCGTGCCGGCGGCCGAGCGCCGCCGGCGGGCCGAGGTGGCGCTGGCGCGCGTCGGGCTCGAGCACCGCCTGCACCACCGCCCGGCCGAGCTGTCCGGCGGCGAGCGCCAGCGCGTGGCGGTGGCGCGCGCGATCGTCGGCGAGCCGGCGATCGTCCTGGCCGACGAGCCGACCGGCAACCTCGACACCGCCACGAGCCGCGAGGTCATGCGGCTGCTGCGCCGGCTCAACGACGAGGGCTCGACGCTCGTCCTCATCACCCACGACCGCGAGATCGCCGCGGAGATGCCGCGCGCCGTGCGGATGCGCGACGGGCGGGTGGTCGCATGAGGCTGCGCGACCTCGTCGCGGTCGGCGCCGACGGTCTGCGGGCCCGCAGGCTCCGCGCCGCGCTGTCGGCGCTCGGCGTCGCGATCGGCATCGCGTCGCTCGTGGCGGTCGTCGGGCTGTCGGAGTCCAGCCGCGCCGACCTCATGGCGCAGATCGACCGCCTCGGGACGAACCTGCTGACCGTCACGCCCGGGCAGTCGTTCCTCGGCGACGAGGAGCGCCTGCCGGCGCGGGCGCCGCGCACGGTCGGCGGCCTGGCCGACGTCGAGCGGACGGCCGCGGTGACGACCGTCGAGGGCGCCACGGCGCGGCGCAGCGAGTACGTCGACGAGGCCGAGACGAACGGCATCGCCGTCATGACGGCCACGCCGGACCTGCTCGCGACGCTGGGCGGCACGATGGCGTCCGGGCGGTTCCTCGATCGCTCGACGGCGCGGCTGCCGGTCGTCGTGCTCGGCGCGCTGGCCGCGGAGCGGCTCGGGCTCGCCGACCCGCACGGCGACGAGACGGTGACGATCGGCGGGCGGCGGTTCGCACTCGCCGGCGTGCTGGACCCGACGCCCCTGGCGCCGGAGATCGACCGGGCGGCGCTCGTCGGCCGGCCCGTGGCGCACCGTCTCTTCGGCACGACGCGCAACCCGACGCGGCTCTACGTGCGCACCGACCCGGACGCCGTCGCCGAGGCCCGCGAGCTGATCGCCGCGACGGCGAACCCGCAGCAGCCCGAGTCGGTCGAGATCACGCGCCCGTCGGACGCGCTCGAGGCGCGCGCGGCGGCGAAGGGCGCGTTCACCGGCCTGCTGCTCGGCCTCGGCGGCGTGGCGCTGCTCGTCGGCGGGGTGGGGATCGCCAACGTGATGGTCATCTCGGTCCTCGAGCGGCGCTGGGAGGTCGGGCTGCGGCGCGCGCTCGGGGCGACGCGCCGCGAGGTGGGGGCGCAGTTCCTCGCCGAGGCCGTGCTGCTGGCGGCCGGCGGCGGGATCGCCGGCGCGGCGCTCGGCGCGCTCGCCACGGTGACGTACGCGGGCGCGCGCGGATGGGCGGGCGTGGTGCCCCCGGTCGCGCTGGCGGGGGGCGTCGCGGCGGCGATCGCGATCGGCGCGGTGGCGGGCCTGTACCCGGCGGCGCGGGCGGCGCGGCTGCCGCCGGCGGAGGCGCTGCGCGCCTGACGCGGCACGTGCGTAGCATCGGCCGCATGGAGCTGGCCGATCAGGTCGTCGTCGTCACCGGTGCCGCGTCGGGCATCGGGCGCGCGATGGCGCGCCGGTTCGCCGCCGAGGGCGCCCGGGGGGTGGTGGTCGCCGACCTCGACGGCGACGGCGCGTCCGCGGTCGCCGACGCGATCGGGCCGCGCGCCGTCGGCGTCCGCTGCGACGTGACCGCCGAGGACCACGCGGAGCGCCTCGTCGCCGTGGCGGAGGAGGCGTTCGGCCCCGTCGACCTCTACTGCGCGAACGCGGGCGTGGCGGTCGGCGAGGAGATGGGCACGCCGGAGGACCTCGGCCGCGCGATGGCGGTCAACGTGGGCGCTCACGTGCTCGCGGCGCGCGCGCTGCTGCCGGGCTGGCTCGAGCGGGGCCGCGGCTACTTCCTCTCGACCGCGTCGGCCGCCGGCGTGCTGACGCAGATCGGGTCGATGCCGTACGCGGTGAGCAAGCACGCCGCGGTGGCGTTCGCCGAGTGGCTGTCCGTGACCTACGGCGACCGCGGGATCGGCGTCAGCTGCCTGTGCCCGATGGGCGTGCGGACGCCGCTGCTCGAGCAGAGCGGCACCGCGGCGGACGTCGTCGTGGCGGCCGGCGACGTGCTCGATCCCGACGCGGTCGCGGAGGTGGTCGTGCAGACGCTGCGCGCGGAGCGCTTTCTCGTCCTGCCGCACCCCGAGGTGGCCGAGTTCCTGCGGCGCAAGGCCGACGATCCCGACCGTTGGCTGGCCGGCATGCGCCGCCTGCAGGCCGCTATACTTTCTGAAGCACCCGAAAGCTGACAGGATTTCCGACCATGAGCCCCAGCGGCGCCGACTACATCCGACAGATCAAGGAGCAGATCACCGAGGTCGACCCCTCGGAGGTCCACGGCTCGCTGGACGAGGGCATCGCCCTCGTCGACGTCCGCGAGACCGAGGAGTGGGACGCCGGCCACCTGCCCGGCGCGACCCACGTCCCGCGCGGCTACCTCGAGTCGCGCATCGACGGCGCGGTCCCCGACCGCAGCCAGCCCGTCGTCCTCTACTGCGCCTCGGGCACCCGCTCCGCGCTCGCGGCCAAGACGCTCACCGACCTCGGCTACACCGACGTGCGCTCGATGACGGGCGGCTACACGCTGTGGAAGGACCGCGGCTACGAGGTCGACGTCCCCCGCAAGCTCACCGCCGAGCAGCGCGAGCGCTACTCGCGCCACTTCCTGCTGCCGGAGATCGGCCAGGCCGGCCAGGAGCGCCTGCTCGACGCCAAGGTGCTGCTGCTCGGCGCCGGCGGCCTCGGCTCGCCGACCGCGCTCTACCTCGCCGCGGCGGGCGTCGGCACGATCGGCATCATCGACAACGACGTCGTCGACCTGTCGAACCTGCAGCGCCAGGTCATCCACACCACCGACCGCGTCGGCGTCAAGAAGGTCGACTCCGCCGAGGAGTCCATGAAGGCGATCAACCCGGACGTCAACGTCGTCAAGTACGACTTCCGGCTCGACGCCACGAACATCATGGACGTCATCACCGGCTACGACGTGATCGTCGACGGCCTCGACAACTTCCCGACCCGCTACCTGCTCAACGACGCCAGCGTGCGCCTGGGCATCCCGGTGGTGTCGGCCTCGATCCTCGGCTTCGACGGCCAGCTGTCGGTCTTCAAGCCGTACGACGGCCCGTGCTACCGCTGCCTGTATCCGGTCCCGCCGCCGGCCGAGCTGGCCCCGAGCTGCGGCGCCAACGGCGTCCTCGGCGTGCTGCCCGGCACGATGGGGCTGCTGCAGGCCACCGAGGTCGTCAAGCTCATCGTCGGCATCGGCGAGCCGCTCGTCGGCCGCCTGCTGCTCTACGAGGCGCTGGGCGCGACGTTCACCGAGCTGAAGGTCCGCCGCGACCCGGAGTGCCCGATCTGCTCGCGCTCCCCCGAGGAGATCAGCGACGAGGAGATGGGCGTCTTCCCGGACTACGAGGCGTTCTGCGCGGCGGCCGGCTAGGGCTGGCGCTAGGGTCCGATCGCATATGGCAACTGTCCGCATCCCACCGGTCCTGCGCTCGTCCGTCGGCGGCGCGAAGGAGGTCGGCGCCGCCGGCTCGAACGTCGGCGAGGTCCTGCGCTCGCTGGCCGAGCAGCACCCGGCCACCCAGAGCCAGCTCTTCGGCGAGAACGGCGACCTGAACCGCTACGTCAACGTCTACCTCAACGACGAGGACGTCCGCGTCCTCGACGGCCTCGACACGAACGTCGAGGAGGGCGACGTGCTCGTCATCCTGCCGGCCATGGCGGGGGGTCGCTAGACCCCCGCCTGCCGGGCCGGGGGCCGTAGCTACACTTCGTGAAGCAATGGGTCTCCCCGAGCTCCGCAACCGTCCCTGCGGGGGCCGCTACGGCGACATCGTCCAGGCGATCGGCAACACGCCGCTCGTCGAGCTCAAGCGGCTGTCGCCGAAGCCCGGCGTGCGCATCTGGGCCAAGATGGAGTCGTTCAACCCGACCGGCTCCGTCAAGGACCGGGTCGCGCGGGCGCTGATCGAGGACGCCGAGGAGAAGGGCCTGATCCGGCCCGGCCAGACCATCCTCGAGCCGACGTCCGGCAACACGGGCATCTCGCTGGCGATGATCTGCCAGCGCAAGGGCTACAAGCTCAAGGTCGTCATGCCCGACAACGTGACGCCGGAGCGCACCCAGCTGCTGCAGATGTACGGCGCGGAGATCGTCTACTCGCCGGGCAACCAGGGCTCCAACGGCGCCGTCGCGATGGCGCTCGAGATGGCCGAGGGCGACGCGTCGTACTACATGCCCTACCAGTACGGCAACCCGGCCAACCCGGGCGCCCACTACAACGGCACGGCGAAGGAGATCATCGAGGAGCTCGACGGCGACGTCGCCGCGTTCGTCGCCGGCCTCGGCACCGGCGGCACGCTGATGGGCAACGCGCGCCGCTTCAAGGAGGAGCTCGGCGACGCGGTGAAGATCGTCGCCGCCGAGCCGATGCAGGGCGAGCCGGTCCAGGGCCTGCGCTCGCTCGACGACGGGTTCATCCCGCCGATCATCGACCTCTCGCTGCTGGACCGGAAGATCTTCGTCACCAACCGCGACGCGATCATCTGGACGCGCAAGCTCCTCGACGAGGAGGGCGTCTTCGCCGGCGTCTCGTCGGGCGCGATCGCGCGCGTGGCGGTCCGCATCGCCAACGAGCTCGACGAGGGCAACGTCGTCTTCCTGGTGGCCGACGACGGCTGGAAGTACCTGTCGAGCGGGATCTACACGCTGCCGGTGGACGAGATCGAGAACCTCGACTCGACCGTCTGGTGGTAGAAGGGAGCGCATGATGCCCGGTTCGATCGGCCCCATGGAGATCGTCGTCGTCCTCATCATCGCCCTGATCGTGCTCGGCCCGAAGAAGCTGCCCGACGTCGGGCGCTCGATCGGCCGCGGCATGCGCGAGTTCAAGGACGCCATCAGCGGCGCCGACCCGCGCACGCACGACGACGACGCGGAGTTCCCGGGGCTCGACTCGCCCCGTCGCCCGTGAGGGTCTCCCAGGCGCTGGTCGACCAGATGGTCGCCCACGCGCGCGAGGAGGCTCCGAACGAGTGCTGCGGCCTCGTCGCCGTGCGCGACGGCGAGGCCGTCGAGGTGCGGCGCGCCGTCAACCAGGCCGCCAGCCCGCTGAAGTTCGAGGTCGACGGGCTCGAGGTCATGCGCGTGCTCGACGAGTTCGAGGCCGCGGGCTGCGAGCTCGGCGCGATCTACCACTCGCACACGCGCACCGAGCCGTATCCGTCGCAGACCGACATCAACTTCGCCGCCAACTGGCCGGGCGTCGAGTGGATCATCGTCGGCCTCGACCGCCAGGGCGAGGCGACGGTCCGCACCTACCGGATCGACGACGGCACCGTCCAGGAGCTCTGACGCCGCCATGGCCGGCGACGTCTTCGACGACGACCCGCCGGTCTCCGAGCAGCACGCCCGGGCGCGCAAGATCAAGCGCCAGCTCGCCCAGGGGCCGCTCGTCAAGGCGGCCGGCGCGCGCAACCAGGTCGAGGGCGAGCTGATCCAGTCGCTGCTGCTCGAGCACGGCGTCCCGTCGCTGCTGCGCCGCACCGCCGGGTTCGACGTCCCCGACTTCCTCGCCGCCGGCCCGCGCGACGTGATGGTCCCGCAGTCGGGGCTGGAGACGGCGCGTGAGGTGCTGCTGCAGTCGCCCGACCTCGTGCAGACGCTGCCCGGCGGCGCGGGCCTCGGGGCGGCGCCGCGCGGCGGCCCGGTCAACCCGCTGGCGCTGGCGCTCGCGCTCGGGGCCGGCCTGCTCGTGCTGCTCGTCATCGTCGTCGTGGCGATGGCCGTGAGCTAGGCGCGCGGGTCCGTCACGCCGCGGACGCCGCCGGGTTGGGCGCGGCGGCCGCGCGGAAGTCGCGAGCTGTGCTCCACCACCCCGATCCGCGGGTCGCCGTCGTGATCATCGTGCGCGACGGCCGCGCGCGCCTGGAGCGGACGCTCGAGCGGCTGACCGCGCTGCCGGAGCGCCCGCCGGTGATCGTGGTCGACAACGCGTCGAGCGACGGCACCGTGGCCGCGGTCCGATCGCGGTTCCCGGAGATCCGGGTCATCGAGCTGGGCGAGAACCGCGGCGCGGCCGGCCGCAACGCCGGCGTCGCGGCGGCCGAGGCGCCGTACGTGGCGTTCGCCGAGGACGACAGCTGGTACGAGCCCGGAGCGCTGCGCGCGGCCGCCGACGTCCTCGACGCCCATCCGGCGATCGCGCTCGTCAACGCGCACGTCGAGGTCGGCGAGGAGCGGCGCCCCGACCCGCTGCACGACGACATGGTCGGCACGCCGCTGCCCGACGACGGCCGGCTGCCGGGCCACCGCATCCTGTCGTTCCTCGAGGGCGTCTCGATCGTCCGGCGCGAGGCGTTCCTCTCCGTCGGCGGGTTCGACCCGCGGCTCGGGGTGGGCGGGCCCGAGGAGCACCTGGCCGCCGACCTGCTGGCCGCGGGGTGGCAGCTGCGCTACGTCCCGGCGGTGCGCGCCCGGCACGTGCCGCAGCACGGGACGCCGCCGGAGCGCGTGCGGCGGCTCGGCCTGCGCAACGCGCTCTGGTTCGCTTGGACGCGTCGGCCGGCCCCCGTGGCGCTGCGCTGGACGGTGCACCTGCTGCGCGACTCGCCGCGGTCGTGGGCGACCGCGGGCGGCCTGCTCGACGCGCTGCGCTGGCTGCCCCGCCTGCCGCTCGAGCGGCGCCCCCTGCCGCCGGCCGTCGAGCGCGACATGGCGCTGCTCGACGGCCCGAAGATGGCGTCGGCCGCCCGGCGCTACGGGCGCCCGCGACCGCGACCGCGACCGCGGCGGCGGGGCGCGGCGGGCTCGACTACCGGCGCTTGACGACCTCGCAGTCGCGCGCCACGACGTCGCGGCGGTCGGCGGCCACGCGGTCGCGGCCGGGCCCGCAGGCGATGGAGTCGCGGGCGCCGTCGCGCGCGTCGATGACGTCGTTGCCGCTGCCGGAGAGGTCGCAGTGCGCCTCGTTGCACCGGGCGGGGCGGTCGCCGAAGAGCCGGTCGCGCCCCGGTCCGCCGGCGAGCACGTCGTCGCCGAAGCCGCCGACGAGCTCGTCGTCGCCCGCGCCGCCCCGCAGCCGGTCGCCCGAGGCGTCGCCGGCCTGCAGCACGTCGTCGCCGCCGGCGCCGTCCATCGTCGAGGCGGCGCCCGTCTCGGCGGCGGTCACCGCGTTGGCGGCGCCGTCGCCGCGGAAGGTGACCGCCGCGCCCGCGACGAGCCGCTCGATCCCGGTCACGGAGTCGCCCTCGCCGGGCCGCCCGTCGTTCGCCCTGCCGTCGAGCGAGACGGCGGCGCGCGGCGCGCGGTCGGCGTCCCCGTCGGAGGCGTAGTCGTCGAGCTCGTCGACCCCGGGGCCGCCGTCGACGACGTCGGCGAACGGCTCGCCGGTGCGGTCGGCGCGCAGCGCGTCGTCGCCCGCGCCGCCGCGGATCGTGTCGCGGCCCTGCTCGCCGGCGAGGTCGTCGTCGCCGTCGCCGCCGTCGAGCTCGTCGTCGCCCGGGCCGCCCGAGATCGCGTCGTTCCCGGCGCCGCCGGTCACCACGTCCGCTCCCTCGGACGGGGAGTAGCGGTCGTCGCCGTCGCCGAGGTCGACGCGCAGCGTGCGGTCCGGGAACACGTTGGACAGCTCGAGCACCCCGACGTCGTCGTCGCCGCCACCGGTGCGCACGACGACGCCGCCGGAGCCGACCGGGCACGAGACGGAGCCGTCGCGGCCGTCGCAGCCCGTGCCGGCCTGGATGCCGTCCTCGCTGATCGTGACGCGCTGCTCGGAGGCGCTCCAGGAGAGCGTGGGATCGTTGCGCTCGCCGGGGGACGACTCGGCGTACGTGACGGTGGTGCCGTCGAAGCTGACGAGGCCGGCGGCCGAGGCGGTGGCCGGGACGGCGGAGGCGAGGCCCGCCGCCAGGACGGCGGCGAGCGCGAGGCGCGAGCTCAGGTCGAACATGCGGCCCAGCCTGCGCGGCGAAGCGCGGCCGCGCATCGGGGGAGTCCCTAGCGCGCGTCCAGCCCGAGCGCGCGCAGGTCGTCGACGATCGCGTGCGGGCTGGCCGCGGCGAGCTCGGCGGCCGCGTGGCCGGTGCGCACGGCGATGACGCGAGCGCCCGCGGCGCGGCCGGCGGCGATGCCCGCGGGCGCGTCCTCGAGCACGACGCAGCGCTCGACGTCGACGCCGAGCCGCCGGGCACCGAGCAGGAACGGCTCGGGGTCCGGCTTGCCGCGGGCCACGTCGTCGCACGAGACGAGCACGTCCGGCACGGGCAGTCCGGAGGCGCGCAGCCGCGCTCGGGCGAGCGCGGTCGAGCACGAGGTCACGATCGCCAGCGGCGTCGCCGACCGCAGCAGCGCGGCGGCGCCCGGCAGCGCCACCACGCCGTCGGTGTCGTGGACCTCGGCGTGCTCGATCGCCGCCGCCTCGCGGGCGTGGAGCTCGGGCGGCGTGAACGACGCGGCGGTCTCGCGCGACGGCCGGCCCTGGGCGCTGCGGAGGACGTGCTCGGGATCGAGCCCGTGCCGGTGCGCGAAGGCGGTCCAGGCGCGGACGACCGGCGCCGTGGAGTCCACGAGCGTGCCGTCGAGGTCGACGAGCAGCGCGGCGGCGTCGCGCAGGAGCGGGTGGGCGGCGGCGGTCGCGGCGATCACGGGGCGGAGGCGCGGGCGGCGAGCCGGGGGTCGGGCCGGCCGGCGGCGCGGGGCGGCGCCGCGGCGGCGGCGCTCGCCGCGACGAGCGCCGACGCGACGGCGAGCACGACGGCGGCGGTGCGCAGGCCGAGGAGCTCGGCGAGGCCGCCGACGATCGGCGGCCCTGCCAGGAAGCCGAGGTAGCCGACCGACGAGACGGCCGCGATCGCCGGGCCGGTGGCCACGCCGGGCTGGTCGGCGGCGGCCCGGAAGAGCGTCGGGACGACGCCGCTGAGGCCGAGGCCGAGGGCGGTGAAGCCGGCGAGCGCCGCGGGCGCCGTGCCGACGAGGAGCGCCAGCCCGAAGCCGGCGGCGCCGAGCGCGCCGGCGCGGCGCAGCAGCCGGACCGCGCCCCAGCGCGCCCAGAGCGGGTCGGCGAGCAGGCGCCCGCCGCCCATCGCGGCCGAGAAGACGGCGAAGACGACGGCGCCGTAGGCCTGGCTGCCGCCGAGCGGCCCGGAGACGAGCGTGGCGCTCCAGTCCGACGAGGCGCCCTCGGCCAGGAGGCAGGCGAAGGCGGCGGCTCCGAGGATCGCCAGCCGGCGCGGCAGGCGGCGCAGGGGCAGCGGCCGGGCGCCGGCGTCGGGGTCGTCGTCGCGCGGGACGAGGCCGCGCAGCGCGAGGGCGCCGGGCAGCCCGAAGATCGCCGCGGCGGCGAGCAGGTGCGGCGCCGGGGCGACGTCCGCGGCGGCGGCCGCGGCGCCGAGGCCGGCGCCGGCGAACGCCCCGAAGGAGAAGGCGGCGTGCAGGGACGACAGGATCGGGCGGCGCAGCCGCCGCTCGACCGTGACGCCCTGCACGTTCATCGCCACGTCGAGCGAGCCGTTCGCGACCCCGACGGCGGCGAGCGCGAGGGCGAGCAGCGCCACGCTCGGGGCGAGGCCGGGGAGGACGACGGCGGCGGCGAGCCCCGGCAGCGCGACCGCGCAGAAGCGCGCGCTGGAGCGCCCGGGAAGCCGGCGGCCGACGATCGGCATGGCGATGACGGCGCCCACCGCCGGGCCCAGCAGCGCGAGGCCGAGGGTGCCTGGCGAGGCGTCGGTGCGCTCGGCGAACGCGGGCACGCGCGACGCCCACGACGCGAAGAGCGCGCCGTTGGCCGCGAAGACGAGCGTGACGGCCGTGCGCGGGCTCACGCGCGCAGCACCTCGATCCCGGCGGCGCGGTACGGCTCGAGCGTCCGGTCGTCGGCGGCGGCGTCGGTGACGAGGTGGGTGACCCGGTCGATCGGCGCGACGACGAACGGCAGCTCGGTGCCGAGCTTGTCGGCGTCGGCGAGGGCCACGACCTCGGCGGCGCCGTCGATCATGGCGGCCTTGACGGCGCGCTCCTCGGCGTCGGCCGCGGTGAGCCCGATCTCGGCGTGCACGCCGCAGACGCCGAGGAAGACGACGTCGGGCCGGATGGCGCTCAGCGCGGCCACCGTGTCGGCGCCGACCGCGACGAACGCGCCGGCGCGCAGCGTGCCGCCGACGACGATCACCTCGAGGTCGGGGCGGTCGCCGAGCGCGACGGCGATCGGCGGGCTGGTGGTCACGACGGTCGCGCGGAGGTCCTCGCGCAGGGCGCGGGCGACCTCGAGCGTCGTCGTGCCGCCGTCGAGCACGACGACCTGGCCGTTCGTCACGCGCTCGGCGGCGCGCCGGGCGATCGTCGCCTTCGCGGCGCTGGCCCGCCTCGCGCGGGCGGCGAACGCGGGGGTCGCGGGATGGCGGGGGAGGGCGCCGCCGTGGACCCGGCGCAGCAGGCCGGCCTCGTCGAGCTCGCGCAGATCGCGGCGGATGGTGTCGGGCGAGCAGCCGAGCTCGGCGCTCAGCTCGGCGGCGAGGACGCGCCCGGAGGCGTTGAGCCGCGCGAGGATCTCGGCGTGGCGCTCGTCGGTGAGCATCTGCCCGATCGTACACGAACATGCACGAACGGGCAGAAACCGGCGTCAGTCGAGCCCGGCCCGGCGCACCAGCCCCGCGAGCTCCGGCCCCGCCTTCTGGAGCGTGCCGGTGTCGAACGGCGGCTGCGGGTCGTACTCGATCCCCAGCTGGATCGCCTGGGCCACCTCGGGCGCGGTCAGGCGCGCCGCGAGGGTGAGCGCCATGTCGATGCCGGCCGACACGCCGGCGGCGGTGATGACCTTGCCCTGCTCGACGACGCGCTCGTCGGCGACCGGCTCGGCGCCGTAGCGGGCGAGCTCGTCGACGAGCGCCCAGTGCGTCGTGGCGCGCAGGCCGTCGAGGATGCCGGCGGCCCCCAGGAGCAGCGAGCCGGTGCAGACGGACGTCGTGAAGCGCGTGTGCTCGTGCGCGCGGCGCAGCCAGCCGAGCATCCGCTCGTCGTCGAGCAGGACGCGGTTGCCCTCTCCGCCGGGGACGACGACGACGTCGGGCGCCGGCAGGTCCTCCAGCGTGCGCTGCGCCGTGATCGTGAGCCCGCGGTCGGCGGTGTGCGGCCGGGCCTCGAGCGCGACCCAGTGCACGTGCGCGCCCGGCACGCGTGAGAGGACCTCGTAGGGCCCCACCGCGTCCAGCGCGGTGATGCGGTCGAAGATCGGGATGGCGATGTCCATGGTGCGGTCCTCCTCGTGGGGCGTGGTCAGGCGGCGAAGCGGCTGCGGTACGCGGCGGGGGAGACGCCGAGCCGGCGGGCGAACGCGCGCCGCAGCGTCTCGACCGTCCCGAACCCGCACTGGCGCGCGACCGCCTCGACGGGCGCGGCGGTCGACTCGAGCGCGAGGCGCGCGCGCTCGACGCGCAGCGCCTCGACGTAGGCGGCGGGGGTCATGCCGGTCTCGCGCTTGAAGGCGCGGGCGAAGCTGCGCTCGCTCATGGCGGCGCGGCGGGCGAGCGCCGGAACGGTGAGGTCGGCGTCGAGGTGGTCGGCCATCCACGCCTGCAGCTCGCGCAGCGGCGCGCGGTGGGCGGCCTGGGCGGCGAGCTGGGCGCTGAACTGCGCCTGGCCGCCCGGCCGCTTGACGAAGACGACGAGGTAGCGGGCGGTGTGCAGCGCGATGCGCGGCCCGAGGTCCTCCTCGACG
>DASTRJ010000021.1:0-7054 GCA_035761245.1 Capillimicrobium sp.
CCGCACGGGATGGCCGGTCACGTACGAGTCGCCGACGGCGAAGAGGACGCTCGCCGGCGTCGACTCGATCTGCACCGGCCGGTCCTGGTGGAAGCGCACGGCGTCGGCGAGCCCGTCGGCGCCCCCGGGCAGCAGCGCGACCGGGACGAGCACGAGCGCGCAGATGGCCGCCGCGAGCGCCACGCCCTGCCACGCGGCCCGGCGCCGGCCGCGCCCGAGGAGCCACGCGGCGGCGACCGGGACGAGGACGAGCGGCCACGCCTTCACCATGCCGCCGACCGCCAGCAGCGCGAAGCCGAGCCGCGGGCGCTCGCGCGCGAACGCCAGCAGCGCGCCGATCGCCAGCGCCGCGGGCAGGGCGTCGAAGTGCGTGCGGACCATCGCCCCTGTGAGCAGCGGCGAGATGGCGACGACCCACGCCGCGGCCGGCCCCGCGAGCCGGCCGCAGCACCACTGCGCGACGAGCAGGCAGGCGAGCATCGCGACCGCCAGCGGCCAGGCTCCGCCGCCGAGCGCGATCGGCGCGATCGCCAGCGGCGGGTACTCGAACCCGAAGTCGGCGAACGGCAGCTGCCCGTCGCGCAGCAGGTCCGCGTAGACGGAGTAGACGTAGAGGTCGTTGACCGTCGTGTCGCTCGTCGGGCCGACGGTGGTGGCGACGGCGTAGATCGCGATCAGCGCGAGCGCCGGCGCGGCGGCGCGCATCACGCCGGGACGGGCTCGGGCCGGGCGTCGCGCGGCTCCGGCGGCGACGGCGGCGCCTCCTCGGCCTCGCGGCCCAGCAGCGCGAGGAACGCGAACGGCAGGACCCACACGACGTAGAGGTAGAACCAGTAGGTGGTGCCGAGCTGCAGCGCGAGCAGGATCGCCCCCGCCGCCGCCGCGAGCGCGACCACGCCGGGCCGTCGCGGCAGCACGGCGGCGGCGACCGCGAACAGGACCGCCGCCGCCTGCACGATGCGCTGCGGGATCTCGAGGCCGTCGTAGAGGCCCCAGATCGAGAACGGCGCGTCGCGGCCGAGCTGGAAGCCGACCGTGCGGTCGTAGATCAGCTGCAGGTCGCCCTGCAGCCAGACCGGCATCAGGACGACGAACGCGGTCAGCGCGAAGCCGGCGGCGAACCAGCCGATCGTCCGCAGCCGCCCGCCCGGCGGCGCGCCGTGGGTCGACAGCAGCGGCAGCAGCGCCAGCGGGGCGAACTTCGTCAGGCCGGCGAGCGCGGCGACGGCGCCGCGCGCCGGCGCGCTCGTCGCCACGAGCAGCGCCCCGATGAGCAGCGCGGCGACGAGCGCGTCGTTGGAGTTCGTCGCCAGCGAGAAGAGCGTGAACGGGAAGCTCGCCCATGCGTACGCGAGCACGACCCCGAGGTCGTTGCCGCGCAGCCGGCGGCCGAGGAGGAACATGCCGGCCAGGCAGAGCAGATCGAAGAACACGGCCGCGGCGTGCGCGGCCGGGAGGTCGTCCCACGTCCCGTGCCAGGGCCAGATCGCCTCGAACGGGATGTACAGCAGGTAGTTGACCGGCCCGTAGGTGTCGCCGTGCTCGTTGTCCTGCGGCCACGCACCGTAGAGCGCGTGGCCGTGCGCGAGCTTGTCGGCCCCGATGACGCCCGAGTAGCCGACGTCGATGACGTTCGAGTCGGTGACGTTGAGCCCGATCCGGAAGCCGACGAGGAAGATCGTCGCGATCGCCAGCCACGAGACCGGGACCAGCAGCCGGCTCGGCTCGCGCGGCGCCGGCGGGCCGCCGCGGCGGTAGGCGATCCACAGCAGGCGGGCGAGCAGGTAGAGCAGCGGCGGGTAGGCCAGCGGCACCGACGCGTCGATGTCCCCGTGGCTGAAGAACGCCAGCGACACCGACAGCGAGCAGAGCATCAGCAGGTCGAGGTGGCGCAGCCGCAGCGGCCGGCGCGGGTCGACGAACGGCAGCACGAACGCGATCAGGAGCGGCAGCCAGACGTAGAGCGCGGTCGCCTTGCGCCCGAAGGCGCCGGGGTAGCCGCGCGCCATCGTCCACGCGACCTGCGGGCCGCTCCACGCCTCCAGCACCCCGCCGGTGGCGTCCTGGATCGTCACCTGCGCGACCTCCGCGCCGTCGCGGTCGTAGAACGAGACCTGCCAGCGGTCGGTGCCCTTCAGGAAGACGCTGCTCGTCGTCGGCGCGTGCTCCTCGCGCGCCTCGACGACCGTCGGGTTGCGCTCGGCGATCGCGAGCACCTCGTCGCCGGTCATGCGCCGCAGCGGCGGCGGCTCGTCCATGCGCTCCGGCCGCGTGAGCGCGTTCGGGTCGGTGGCGGTGGCCGGCGCCTGCTGGGCGGTCGTGGACCCGGCGGCGGGCGCGGTCTGCGCGGCGGCCGGCGCGACGCCGGCGGCGAGCGCCAGGACGAGCGCGCAGAGGAGCGCCGGGAGCGGGGTGCGCCGCGCCATCGACCCGAGCGTAGTCAGACCCCGAAGTGCGCGGCGACGATCGGCACGAGATCGCGCAGCGACCACTCCTCGCGCGCGTCGCGCGCCTGCGGCGCGTCCCCCTCGGTCCCGCACCAGGCCAGCACGCCGAGCGAGTCGGCCGCATGCAGCGAGCCGTGGCTGCCCCCGCCGACGTGGGCGACGCCGCCCCAGTCGGCGAACTCGTACGCCGGGCCGGCGCTGAGCAGCACGTCGCCGGCCGTCGGCGTCGTGAGCGCCGACCAGACCCGGCCGAGCGCGTCCGGGTAGGCGGGCGCCACGAAGCGGCCGTCCTCGATCCGCGCGCCGAGCGTCTCGAGGTCGCCGTCGACCGACCAGCGCTCGCCGCGGCGGTCGGCGACGTCGGCACCGGGCGCGAAGCGCAGCTCGCGGTCGCGCGAGGCGATCGCCGCCTCGCCGCTGGAGGTGCGCCACATCACGAGGTCGACGCCGTCGATCGCGCGCGCGGTCGCCACGATCCGCGGCACGAGGGCGCCGCGGCCCTCCTCGACCAGCGCGTAGACCATCGCCGCGCGCTGCGCGGGACAGAGCGCGATCTCGGCGTCCTCGGCGTTCTCGCCGCTCGGCAGCAGCACCGCGTAGTCGTCGAACGCGTGGTGCAGCGGGATGACGGACTCGACCGTCGTGTGCGAGTGGTCGGCGGCGACGATCATCGCGTGCTCGTCGAGGAACGCGTCGATGCCGCCGCCGGCCTCCATCATCCGCACGAGCTGCCGGTCGGCCTCGGCGATCGACTCGACCTGGGCGTGCGGCCCGTGCTTGTGCGAGTACGTGTCGTTGTCGGGCAGCGAGAGCAGCAGGAAGTCGAAGAGGTCCTCGCGGACGAGGTGCTCGGCCACGCAGCCCGAGTGGCGGTCGCGGATGCCGGGCATCCCGAGCTGCGAGCGGCACGGCGTGCGCCGGCTGGCGAAGACGTCGGCGTAGAACAGCTCGCGCGGGCCCATGACCGGATGGCGGAACAGCGCGCCGGCCGCGCGCGCCAGCACCGTGTCGCGCGCCACCTCGTGGCGGTGGCGGCCGCGGTACATCAGGTACGTCGTCCCGGCGGTCCGCAGCCCCGCGTCGTCGAGCAGCTCGAACACCGTCCGCACGTCCGACGACAGGTGGTGGCCGTTCATGTTGTAGACGGTGTCGGTGAGCTGGCGGGCGATGCCGAAGCGGCGCGAGGCGCCGAAGCTCGAGCCGTACTCGACGTAGCGGCCCTCCTCGCGGGAGTACCAGTTCATGGACGGGATGTGGTGCCGGTCCGGCCCGACGCCGGTGGCGATCGAGGCGGCGCAGACCGGCGTCACGGACGGGAACGCCGCGACGAGGTCGTCGACGTAGGCGCCGCGCTCGAGGATCGCCGCGAGCGCGGGCGCGCGGCCCGTGGCGACCGCCCGCTCGAGCATCGAGGGCTTGCACCCGTCGATGACCGTGAGGACGAGCTTGCGAGGCACGCCTACCGCAGGATGCGCAGGCCCGCGTACTTCTCGCCCTGCCGCCGGCGACCGCCCACGTACAGCCACCCGAGCAAGGCGACGACGACCAGCGACAGCGGCGGGACGAAGATCGCCACGGCGGCGCCGATCAGCGAGCCGCCGTCCTGGTAGGCGACGAGCGCCTCGCTCACCGCCCGGTCGGCACGCGCGCGGATGCGACCGAAGAGGCTGCGCACGGCCGCCTGACCGAGCGCGGCGATCGCGCCGCCGGCGATGAGGCCGGGCCACCAGGCGTAGCCGTCCTCGTCGAGCGCGCCGGCGAACAGCACCGCGCCGAACGCGATCGCGATGCCCGAGAGCGCGGCGCCGAGCGGGCCGCCCTCGACCGCCGCGATCCCGAAGCGGCGCTGGGCGACGATCGCGCCGACGAGCAGCACGAGGACGATCAGCAGGAACACGCCGGACTCGAGGAACGCGAAGTCCGTGCCGTCGAAGTCGACGCCGACGTGGCCGCCGGCGACGTCGAACTCGGCGTCGGCGCCGGCGAGCGCGCCGGTCAGCAGCGCGGGCAGGAACGGGCGAAGACCGGCCGAAGCAGAGAGCCCGAGGCCCGTGAGGATGGCGATGAGGAGACGCATGGGTGCGGTACGGTCGTCAACCTACCCCGAGGCACCCCTCTCATGACCCCACGTCCCCCATCCGGCCCGCGATCAGCCCGCGACCTCGAGCGGTACGCCGGGCTGTTCTCCGAGCGCACGCGCGTCATGAAGAGCTCCGCGATGCGCGACCTCATGGCGGTGATCGCGCGCGACGACGTCATCTCGCTCGCCGGCGGCGCCCCCGACCTGAGCGTCTTCCCCGCGGAGATGCTCGCGAAGGTCACCGCGGAGATCGCCGCCGAGGCCACCCAGCGCGCGCTGCAGTACGGGCCGACCGAGGGCCTCGAGGACGTCAAGGACGCGATCGTCGAGGTGATGGCGGCCGAGGGGACCACGGGGATCGACCCGCAGGACATCCTCGTGACGACCGGCGGCCAGCAGGTCATCGACCTCTTCTGCCGCACGATGATCGATCCCGGCGACGTGATCATCGCCGAGGCGCCGACGTACCCGGGCGCCGTCCCGTGCTTCGGCTCGTACGAGGCCGACGTCGTGCAGATCGAGATGGACGCCGACGGGATGCGGATCGACGAGCTCGAGGACACGCTCGACCGCCTCGAGCGCGAGAACCGCCGCCCGAAGTTCATCTACACGATCCCCACGTTCCACAACCCGGCCGGCGTGACGATGTCGCTGCCGCGCCGCAAGCGGCTCGTCGAGGTGGCGCGCGAGCGCGAGCTGCTGATCCTCGAGGACAACCCGTACGGCCTGCTGCGCTACGAGGGCGAGCCGCTGCCGACGCTGCACACGCTCGACGGGGGCGCGTTCGTCGTCTACCTCGGCACGTTCTCGAAGATCCTCGCGCCGGGCATCCGGCTCGGCTGGGCGGTCGCGCCGCAGCCCGTCTACCAGAAGCTCAACATCGGCAAGCAGGCCGCCGACCTCTGCTCGTCGGCGTTCTCGCAGCTGTTCGTCGCGCACTACTTCCGCACCGGCGCGTGGCCGGAGCTGCTGCGCGCCTTCAAGGACGTCTACCGCCGCCGGCGCGACGTCATGCTCGACGCGCTCGAGGAGTTCTTCGGGCCCGAGGCGGCGTGGACGCGCCCGCAGGGCGGCCTGTTCGTGTGGGCGACGCTGCCCGACTTCATCGACACGACCGACCTGCTGGCGCGGGCGCTCGACGAGAACGTGGCGTTCGTGCCCGGCCGCGGCGCGTACCTCGACGGTCGCGGCGGCTCGTCGATGCGGCTGAACTTCTCCTACGTCGACGACGACGAGCTGCGCGAGGGCGTGCGCCGCATCGGGCGGATCGTCGCCGAGCAGGTCGCGCTGTACGGCACGCTGACCGGCCAGGCGCCGGCCGCGGGCGGCGAGGCGCCCGCGGAGGGCCAGATGCCCGAGGCGATGGCCGACGTGCTCGAGCTCCCCCGCCGGCGCGCGGAGGAGCGGCGCGCCGGGGGCTTCGAGTGAGCCGCGTCGCCGTCCTCAAGGGCGGGCGGTCGCTCGAGCGCCAGGTGTCGCTGCGCTCGGGAGCGCGGGTCGAGGACGCGCTGGAGCGCCTCGGCCACGAGGTCGTCGGCATCGACGTCGGCTCCGACCTCGTCGCGCGGCTGCGCGAGCTGCGCCCCGACGTGGCGTTCGTCGCGCTGCACGGGCGCGAGGGCGAGGACGGGACGGTGCAGGAGCTGCTCGAGATCCTCGGCGTGCCCTACACGGGGCCGGGGCCGTCGTCGTGCGCGCGCTGCTGGGACAAGGTGCTCGCCAAGCACCTCATGCGCGACGCCGGGATCGCGACGCCGGACTTCTACGCGTTCAGCCAGAGCGCGTTCAAGGAGCTCGGCGCGGCCGACGCGCTCGCCGAGATCGAGGACCGGCTCGAGTTCCCGGTCGTGGTGAAGCCGGCGCGCGGCGGGTCGGCGCTCGGCATCAAGTTCGCGTCGTCGGCCGGCGCGGTGCCGGGCGCCCTCGTGGCCGCGTTCTCCTACGACCGCAAGGTGATGCTGGAGCGCTACGTGGCGGGCAGCGACCTCGCGGTGTCGATCGTCGACGGGCAGGCGCTGCCGATCGTCGAGGCGGTGCCGGTCGAGGAGGAGTTCTACGACTTCGAGGCGCGCTACGAGATCGGGCGCACCACGTTCGTCTGCCCCGCGGAGCTGCCCGCCGCCGAGACCGCGCGGGCGCAGGAGCTCGCGCTCGAGGCGTGGCGGCTGTTCGGCTGCCGCGGCGTCGCGCGCGTGGATCTCATGCGCGACCGCGAGTCCGGCGAGCTCTCCGTGCTCGAGGTCAACTCGGTGCCGGGGATGACCGACACCTCCCTGCTGCCGCAGGCCGCCGATCAGGCGGGGATGCCGTTCGACGACCTGATCGCGCGGCTCGTGGACCTGGCCAAGATCGGCACGCCGGCGTAGGCGCGGGCGCCGACCTGGCGCGCCGCCGCTCTGCTACTGCTCGCCGGCGGCGAAGTCCTCCGGCGTGACCTGGTCGAGGAAGTCCTTGAACTTCTCGACGACCTCCTCGGTGTCCTCGACGTCGTGCTCGAACTCGATCGCCGACTCCGCGATGACCTCCT
>DASTRJ010000022.1:0-23262 GCA_035761245.1 Capillimicrobium sp.
CCGCCGGGGCTACAAGTTCTCGACGTACGCGACGTGGTGGATCCGCCAGGCGGTGACGCGGGCGATCGCCGACAAGGGGCGGACGATCCGCATCCCGGTCCACATGGTCGAGAAGCTCAACAAGGTCGTCCACGTCGAGCGGCAGCTCGTGCAGTCGCTCGGGCGGGAGCCCACGCCGGAGGAGATCGCCCGCGAGCTGGAGTGCTCGCAGCGGGAGGTGCGCGACATCCTGCGCATGTCGCAGCAGCCCATCTCGCTCGAGAAGCCGATCGGCGAGGAGGACGAGTCCGAGCTCGGCGACTTCGTCGAGGACCAGACGGCCGAGTCGCCCTTCGAGCTGGCGTCGGAGAACCTGCGGCGTGAGAACGTCCGCAAGGCGCTGGCGGCGCTGCCCCAGCGCGAGCGCGAGGTCATCGAGATGCGCTTCGGCCTGACCGGCGAGCGCCCGCGGACGCTCGAGGAGGTCGGCCGCGCGTTCAACGTTACGCGCGAGCGGATCCGGCAGATCGAGAACCACACGCTCAAGAAGCTCGAGTCGCTGCCCGAGGCGCAGCGGCTGCGCGACGCCGGGTAGCTCGGCCGCGAAGCGGCCCGAAGTACGCTCGCTTCGAGGTCGAGCCGGGGCGCGTGCTGCCGGCTTCGCGGGGAGCGTGATCGCTACACTTCCGGCACCCCGAGAGGGACCACTGGCGGGATTCCCGAGCGGTCAAAGGGGACGGACTGTAAATCCGTTGGCACTGCCTTCGCAGGTTCGAATCCTGCTCCCGCCACTTCGATGAGAGCCCCGCAGCCGCGGGGCTCTCGGCGTTCAACGAGGAGGGCCCCCGATGCGCGAGGGGGCGGGCGCGCCTAGCGTCGCCGCCATGCCTCGCACGCTCGCGCTCACCGCCCTCGCCGCCGCCGCGCTCGGCGCCGCCGCGCTCCCCGCCACGGTCGCCTCCCAGGAGCCGGCCGACGTCGCCTACCGGCCCGGCTACTTCATCGGCCGGACGGCCGACCGCGGGAAGGCGCTCGTCCACATCCGCGGCGACCGGCTGACGTTCTGGGGTCAGTACGTCCGCATCCACTGCCCCGGGCGCAAGCCCGGCTTCCTGAAGGTCGGCGAGCACGGGAGCTGGCCGATGCCCGCCGACGGCCGCTTCTCGATCTCCGGCCGCGGCAAGGGAGGCGCCTGGGAGCTGCGCGGCCGGGCCACGACCGAGGCGGTCACCGGCACGCTGGAGCTGAAGGTCCGCGTCCGCGGCGACGGCGAGGTGCAGACCTGCACCTCGCCGCGCACGCGGTTCACCGCGCCGTGGCGCGGGCCGCTGTAGGCCGGCCGGCGGCGCGTCAGTTCCGGTTGCCGCCGAAGAGCTGCAGGAAGAACAGGAAGACGTTGACGACGTCGAGGAAGATCGACGCGGCGATGAGCGGCGCCATCTGCATCCCCGACCGGCGCAGCCGGTTGAAGTCGAACACCGTCAGGAAGCCGAACAGCACGAGGCCGAGGACCGCCCAGATGATGTTCTCGCCGGGGATCGAGACGAAGATCGCGACGAGGCCGAAGGCGATGAACGCGAGCAGCGCCCAGAACAGCGTGCGCGCCCAGCTCGAGAAGTCGCGCCGCGTGGCGTAGCCGTAGGCGCCGAGCGCGGAGATGAACAGCGCGGTGGCGCCGCCGGCCTGCCAGACGGCGGCCGGGTCGGCCTCGGCGTACGCGTTCAGCACCGGGCCGAGGCCGATGCCGAACATGAGGCCGAAGGCGAACAGCAGCGTGATGGCGAGCGACTGCGCGTCGCGGCGCACGGCGACGTTCAGGCCGAGCAGGGGGATGAAGCCGCAGAGCATCACGATGAGCCCGGTCCCGCCGCTGATGTCGCGGCCGAGGTACGCGCCGAGCGCGAAGAAGCCGATCGTGAACGCGACGAGCCCCATCGTCTGGCCGAAGACGGCGCGGGCATCGGCGCCCTCGCGAGCGACGCGGGCGGTGGGGTCCTGGTAGGCGTAGGACGGGTCGGTGCCCATCGTGGCGATTCCTTTCTCGGGGGTCGCCCACAGTATTCGTCGTTGCGCGGCCGAAGTCGAGTGATTGCTTGTGCAATCATCAAACGCATGGCCATCGACGTGATCGAGTACACCGACCCGGGCTGTCCCTGGGCCTACTCCGCGAGCCCGGCGATCGCCGTGCTGCAGTGGCGCTATGGCGACCAGCTCTCGTGGCGGCTCGTGACGATCGGGCTCACCGAGAAGGCCGAGCAGTACGTCGCCCGCGGCTACACGCCGGCGAAGTCGGCCAAGGGCCAGCGCCGCTTCCGGCGGTGGGGCATGCCGTTCGGCCCGCATCCGAAGGCCCGCATCGCCGCCACGCAGCGGATGTGCCGCGCGATCGTCGCGACGCGCCTGCAGCAGCCGGAGCTCGAGCGCGCCGTGTTCCGGGCGCTGCAATTCGCCCAGTTCACGACGCCGCGCGTCATGGACGAGGACGAGGCGGTCCTGGCCACCCTCCGCGAGGTCGACGGCCTCGATGCCGAGGCGATCGTCGCGGCGCTCGACGCCGACGCGGTCACCGAGGCCTACGAGGCCGATCGCGCCGAGTCGCGTACCGCGGAGGGCACGCCGACGCACTTCCAGGGCAAGCACGCCCAGACCGACGGCCCCGTCCGCTACACGGCGCCGTCGCTCGTCTTCCGCGCCAACGGCGCGTCGCTCGAGGCCGGCGGCTTCCAGCCGCTGGAGGCCTACGACGTCCTCGTCGCGAACCTCGACCCGACGCTCGACCGCCGGCCGCCGGCCGACGACGCGCTCGAGGCGCTGCGGGCGTTCCCGTACGCGCTCACCACCGCGGAGGTCGCGACGATCATGACGCCCGACCTGCGCGAGCCCGATCTCGACGCCGCCGAGGCGGCGCTCATCGACCACGTCGTCGACGGGCGCGTGGAGCGGATCGCCCTGGGCGACGACGCCCTCTGGCGCGTCCGGTAGAGCGCTCCCTGGCGCACCGCGCAGCGCGGTGGGAGGATCGAGGTCCCACCCAGAAGGGAGCTGGCGCATGGACTCACCGCCGACCCGCGTTCTCATCGTCGCGCAGCGCACCGCCGCCGCGCCCGAGCTCATCGAGGCGGTTCGCGAGCGGGCCGCCCGGGGCGCGTGCTCGTTCACGCTCGTGGTGCCGGCGATCGCGCACGGGCTGCACCGGGTCGTCAACCCGGAGGAGACCCCGCCGGACGAGGCGCAGGCGATCCTCGACCACGCCCTGCCGCTGCTGTCGGAGGCCGCCGGGAGCGACGTCGCCGGCGTGATCGGCTCGCCGGAGCCGCTGACCGCCGTCATGGACGAGGTCAACCGCAGCGGCTACGACGAGATCATCGTCTCGACGCTCCCGCACCGCCTGTCGCGCTGGCTGCGCCTCGACCTGCCGCACAAGGTCGGCGGCCTCGGCCTGCCGGTGACCACGGTGACCGGCCGCGAGCGCGAGGAGGCGGAGGCCTAGGCGGCGAGCGCGTCGCGCAGCGCGCGGTCGGTCGACCTGAACGCCAGCTGGTCCCACGGGATGTCCGCCGGCCCGAAGGAGGCGACCTCGATCGCCTCCTCGGTCGTCCGGGGTCGCGCGCCGGCGTCGACGCGCGCGTGGAAGACGATCAGCACGATCCGGTCGCCCGGCCGCGAGTACACGCCGACGAGCCCACCGAGCTCGACGTCGATCTCGAGCTCCTCGCGCACCTCCCGCAGCGCCGCCTGCTCGACCGACTCGCCGAGGTCGACGAACCCGCCCGGGAACGTCCACAACCCTGCGCTCGGCTCGAAGCCGCGGCGCAGCAGCAGCACGTTGCCGTCCGCGTCGCGCGGGATCGCGGACGCGACCGGCTTGGGGTTGTAGTAGGCGCCGTAGCCGCAGCTCGGGCAGGTCAGCGAGCGGGGGAAGGCCACCTCCGCCTCCGCTCCGCAGCGCGGGCAGAAGCGGACGTGCTCCAGCGCAGGGTTGATGCTCGCTACGATGCTCTCCTTCTCGCCCTCTTAGCTCAGTTGGTAGAGCACTTCCATGGTAAGGAAGGGGTCGCCGGTTCGAGTCCGGCAGAGGGCTTGGCGCCGCGACCAGCTTCCGCGGCGCTCTGCCGGCCTCACGGCGCCAGGCGATGCAGGGACCACCCGCCACCCGGCTCGCGCTCGAAGCGCAGCCGGTCGTGGAGGCGGTCCGGGCGGCCCTGCCAGAACTCGACGGCATCGGGCACGACGCGCAGGCCGCCCCACTCGGGCGGTCGCGGGATCCGCGTGCCGGCGGGATAGCGGGCCTCGAGCTCGCGGCGCCGTTCCTCGAGCTCCGCGCGGCCGGCGATGCGCCGCGACTGCGGGCTGGCGTGCGCGCCGAGCTGCGAGCCGCGCGGGCGCGTGGCGAAGTACGCGTCGGCCTGTGCGTCGTCGACGCGCTCCACGGCGCCTTCGACGATCACCTGGCGCTCGATCCGCAGCCAGGGGAACAGCAGGGACGCGCGCGGGTTCTCGGTCGCCTCGCGCGCCTTGCGCGAGCCGAGGTTGGTGTAGAGCACGAAGCCGCGCTCGTCCCACTCCTTGAGCAGCACCGTGCGCACCGAGGGTCGCGCGGCGGCGTCGGCCGTGGCGAAGACCATCGCGTTGGGCTCGACGCCGGGCAGGACGAGCGCGTCGGCGACCCAGCGCTCGAACTGCTCGTGCCAGGTCGGCGCGACGTCGCGCTCCAGCAGCTCGCCGTGCCCGTAGTCGCCGCGCAGATCGCGGAGGTCGTGCGGGTCGTGGCCGCCTCCCGGCCCGGCGGCCATCAGGCCACCTTCGGCCCGCTGACCATGTCGCGCGCGATCTCGGGCACCTTCTCCGCGGGCACGTGCGACAGGAAGCTGTCGCGGGCCGCGGCGAGCGGGCGGTGGAGCTGGGCGAGCAGGCCCATGCGGTTCGCGCGCTTGACCTGCGCCTCGCCGTAGGACTTGCGGTCGTGCTCGTAGGCGGTTAGCGCGTCCGCGATCGTCGCCTCGGCGTCGAGGTGGCGGACGAGGTCGTGGACGTCGTCGATCGCCGTGCAGGCGCCGTTGGAGCCGAAGGCGGTCATCGCGTGCGCCGCGTCGCCGAGCAGCGCCACGCGACCGGTCACCCAGCGCGGCAGCTTCTTCAGGTACCAGCCCTCGGCGCGGACGATCGTCTCCGGCGGCGTGGCGCGCAGCGCGTCGCGGATGATCGGCATCCAGCCCTCGACGCTGGCCTCGAGCTGGTCGGGGGTGCGCTCCTCGCCCGAGTCGGCCTTCGCCGTGATGTACCAGCGCGCGCGGCCGCCGCCGACGTCCCCCACGCCGGCCTTGTGCCCGGGGCCCCAGAGCTCGATGTGATGGCCGGTCTGGAGGTCGTCGCTGGTGAACTCGGCGACCGCGCTCCAGGCCGCGTAGCCCGAGTACGTCAGCTCGTGATGGCCCGCCACCGCGTCGCGCGCGACCGAGTGGATGCCGTCGCAGCCGAGGATCAGGTCTGCCTCCCGCGTGCTGCCGTCGGCGAGCGTCACCGTCCCGGCCTCCGCGTCGACGGCGGTGACCTCGGACCCCATGTGCACGACGCCGTCGCCGAGCCCGTCGAGCAGGACCCGCTGGAGGTCGGCGCGGTCGACCTCGTAGGAGGGATGGCCCACCGCCTGCGAGGCGTCGCCGATCGGCAGCGCCTCGAGCAGCTCGCCGCGGTGGTTGCGGATCTCGGTGACGAGCAGCGGCGAGCCGATCGCCGCGAGCTGGTCCTCGGAGACGCCGAGGTCGCTGAGGTGCTGGATCGCGTAGGCCCACACCGTGAAGCCGGTGGCGCGTCCCTGCAGATGGTCGTAGCGCTCGTGGACTTCGACGTCCACGCCGCGCCGCCGCAACGCGGTCGCCGCCGCGAGGCCGCTCACGCCGCCGCCGATGATGAGTGCCTTGTCGATCGTCGCCATGGCCGCCATCGTGCCAGGGCAGAGATCTCCACGGCGCGCTCGGTCGGCCACCGTACGGTCGGCGAGGTGAGGGCGATGCGGGCGACGATCGTCGCCGCGGCGCTGGCCGCGGCGGGGTTGGCGGGCGAGGCCGCGCACGCGCACGCGACGCCTGCGGTCTCGTTCGAGCTCGCCTATCGCGCGTACAACGCGTGGGACGAGGGGACGTGGTGGCTGCCGGACCGGTGCACGCAGGTCTCGCGCGTGTACGGGAGCGAGCCCGCCGCTGCGGGCCGCTACCCGGTCGTGATCTACCTGCACGGCGCGCTGGGCGACTGGGGCGGCAATCGGGAGGGCCGGACGTTCGCCGCCCTGGCCGCCGAGCAGGGGTTCGTGGCCGCCGCCGTGACGTACGACAGCTGGGTCGTGACCTCGCTCGAGCGGATCGACGGCAACGCGCGCTGCATCTTCGGCCCGGAGATCGCCGGCAACCCGGTGGCGCAGCTCTGCGCGCGGCCGAAGGCCGACTGCTCGCGTGGCGTCGCGGTGGCCGGGTTCAGCGCGGGCGGGGCGATCGCCGGACGGGCGCGCAACGTCTCGCCGCAGGTCCGCGCCGCCTGGCTGCTCGGCGTCAGCGGGCCCGCGGTGGCGGCCTCGTACGCCGCGCCGGCCGGCACGCGCGCGCTGCGCGACGACCGGTTGCGGATCGCGGTGGGGCGCGTGGACGTCGCGGGCGGCGACGTCGGCGTCCTCAACGCGATGACGGGCCAGCACTGCACGTCGACCTCGTGCCTGCGCCCCGACGGGTCGGGCTTCCACGTCGTGCAGGACGCCGAGGTCGCCGACGGCGTCGCCGACCACTGCTGGTGGCAGAGCGTCAACACGTCGGCGCCGGCGAACAGCTGCTCGGCGAGCCCCGAGCTGGATCCCGGCTTCAAGCCGCCGAGCACCGCGCCCTGGTCGATCACGACCGGCCTCGCCTGGCTGCGAGCGAAGCTGAGCTAGCTCCCGCTCAGCGGCAGAGCTCGAGGTCGCGCGCCACGCGCGCGCGCACGAAGTCGATGCGCGCGCAGCGCACGGACGACGGCTCGTCGGGCCCCGTGTAGCTGTCGCGCCACAGGCCGCGGCGGTAGTTGAACACCGCCGAGCCGCCCTCGAGGTCGCACTTCGTCATCCACGCCACCGACCAGCGCTCGTCGACCGTCGAGACCCGGATCACGAGGCAGCGCTTCGGCACGCCGACCGCGTTGGCGATCCGCGACCGCTCACCGGCCGTCGGTCGCCGCTGCGCCGCGGCGAGCGGCGGCGTGAGCGCGGCGACGACGAGCAGGGCGCCGCAGAGCAGGGCGAGCAGGCGAGTCATGGTCGGGTGGGGACGGTAGCGGGCGCGGTCACGCCCGATCAGGGGTTGAGAACACGTCGCCGCCGCCCGCGATGCGGTGCCCGGCCGCGCGAGACACCCGCCGGGGGCGGCGCTAGGGTCGCCGCCGTGTCCAAGCTCTCCACCACCTGGTCGCTGCACGGCGACGGCTCTGCGATGGGGCCGCACGACGTCGTCCGGCCGGGCGAGCGGCTCGCGCTGCCGGCCATGCTCGGCCTCGGCGCGCAGCACGTGCTCGCCATGTTCGGCGCGACCGTGCTCGTGCCGGTGCTGACCGGCTTCCCCGTCGCCACCACGCTGCTGTTCTCGGGCATCGGCACTCTGCTCTTCGTCCTCGTCACGGGCAACCGCGTCCCGTCCTACACCGGCTCGTCGTTCGCCTTCATCGCGCCGGTGATCGCCGCGAAGGCCGAGGGCGGCGTGCCCGCGGCGCTCGGCGGCATCCTCTGCGCCGGCGTCGCGCTGTTCGTGGTCGGCCTGCTCGTCGACCGCGCCGGCTACCGCGCGATCGAGGTGCTGATGCCGCCCGTGGTGACGGGCGCGATCGTCGCGCTCATCGGCCTCAACCTCGCGCCGGTCGCCAAGGACGAGTTCAGCCAGCAGGCC
This sequence comes from Capillimicrobium sp., assembly GCA_035761245.1. GTDB lineage: Bacteria > Actinomycetota > Thermoleophilia > Solirubrobacterales > Solirubrobacteraceae > Capillimicrobium. The sequence goes on from DASTRJ010000022.1 coordinate 7,881, forward strand.
GGCGTGGCCCTCTTCACCCTCGCCGCGATCCTCGTCCTCACCGTCGCGCTGCGCGGGCTCATCGGCCGGCTGTCGGTCTTCCTCGGCGTCGTGGCCGGGTACGTCTTCGCCGCGATCCTCGGCAAGGTCGACTGGACGGTGGTCCACGAGGCGGACTGGTTCGGCCTGCCCGACTTCACGACGCCGGCCTTCGACGGGCGCGCGATCGTGCTCATCGTGCCGGCGGTCCTGCTCGTGCTGATCGCGGAGAACGCGGGCCACGTGAAAGCGGTGGCCGCGATGACGGGCGACGACCTCGACCCGCTCATCGGGCGCTCGCTCATGGCCGACGGCGCCGCGACCACCCTCGCCGGCGCCTTCGGCGGGTCCGGCACCACGACCTACGCGGAGAACATCGGCGTCATGGGGCTCACGCGGGTCTACTCGACGCTGGCCTACGTCTTCGCCGGCCTGTTCGCGATCGGGCTCGCGCTGCTGCCGAAGTTCGGCGCGATCGTGACGGCGATCCCGATCGGCGTGCTCGGCGGCGCCGTGACCGTGCTCTTCGGGATGATCGCGGTGCTCGGCGCCCGGATCTGGATCGAGGCGGGCGTCGACTTCCGCGACCCGGTCAACCTGGCCACCGCCGCGGTGGCGCTGATCGTGGGCGCCGGCAACTACGTGCTCACGTGGGGCGACTACGAGTTCGCGGGCATCGCGCTCGGCACGGTCGCGGCGATCGGGACCCACCAGGTGCTGCGGGCGCTCGCGCGGCCGGGGCGCACCGGGCCCGACGTCCCGGCGGCGTAGGCGGCGTCCGCCGCTCAGGCGGTGGGCGTGCCGAAGACGCGGTCGCCCGCGTCGCCGAGGCCCGGCCGGATGTAGCCGTGCTCGTCGAGCTCGCGGTCGAGCGCCGCCGTCCAGATCGTCACGTCCGGGTGGCGGTCGTGGACGGCGGCGACGCCCTCGGGCGCCGCGACGAGGCACACCAGGCGCAGGTGCCGCGCCCCCACCTCGGTGAGCCGGTCCAGCGCGTGCACCGCGCTGCCGCCCGTCGCCAGCATCGGATCGAGGACGAACGTGTGCGCCTCGGCGAGCCCCGCCGGCAAGCGCTCGAAGTAGCCGCGCGGGGTGAGCGTCTGCTCGTCGCGCTGGAGCCCGAGGTGCCCGACTCGCGCGTCCGGGAGCAGGCTGAGGAAGCCCTCGACCATCGCCAGTCCGGCGCGGAGCACCGGCACCACGGCGACCTCGCCGCGCAGGCGCCGGGCGGTGACCGGCTCGAGCGGCGTGTCGATGTCGACGGCGCGCGTCGGCAGGTCGCGCGTGGCCTCGATCGCCACGATCGCCGCCGCCTCGTGCAGCGCCAGGCGGAAGGCGCCGTGCGGCGTGCGGCGGTCGCGCAGCACGGCGATGCGGTCCGCGAGCACGGGGTGGTCGACGACGACGAGCCGGGGATCCATGGCGGCCGATGCTCGCACGTCGGCCGGACCGGCGGCCGCGCGATGGCGCCGCGCCCAGGGGGTAGGCACGGTCGCATGGCCGGAGAACACGACGACCCACCGCCGCGGGAGCCGGGGCCGGCCGCCACCGACCTGCTCGACGGCGCCGGTGAGGCGCCGGGCCTCGGCTCCGTCCGCAGCGCGCTCGCCAACGCGATGGTGGGCCTCAAGAAGAAGTACTACGGCAAGGGGCCGACCGCCGCGAAGGCGTGGATCCTCGACGACTACGTCTTCGTCGCTCTCGAGGGCGGCCTGACGCGCAACGAGGAGACGCTGCTGGCCGACGGCAAGCAGGACCTCGTCCGCGGCTACCGCCTGAGCTTCGAGGAGACGATGAGCGAGACGACGTGCGGGGCGGTCGAGGAGCTGACGGGGCGGCGCGTGCTGACCTACCAGAGTCAGATCGTCTTCGATCCCGTCCGGTCGTTCGAGATCTTCGTGCTCGGCCCGGAAGCGGGCTAGACTGGACGCCGAGCAGGTCAGGTCCAAGCGGTCCAGAACGCGGGCTCCTGGCAGGCGCGGTCAGACGTAGGGCGTGCGTCCTCCCGCGGGGGATCGGCCGGCCTCCGATCTTCATCACAGAACGGAGCCTGATGCCTTCCTCACTCGCCACCGCCGTCGTCAACCTCGGAGCGCCCCTCACCGACCTGGATGAGGGCGAGACCCTCGCCATCGCCCCTGCGTCGCGCGGGTTCGTCGTGGTGTCCGGGCACCTCTCCGGGCGCGTCGACGTCTACGGCGGCACGGGGATCGAGCTGGTCGGCCACGGCGACGTCGTCCTCCTCGACCGCCGCGGCAGCGACGCCTCCGGCGCCCCCACCGCGGCCACCCGCTGGACCGCGATCGACTCGGCGCAGGTCGCGTGGCTGCAGGACGCCAGCTGGGGCGCGATGCTGCGCCACCCGGCCTGGAGCCGAGCCCTGATCGAGTCCCAGGCCCAGCGGGTCGAGCACCTGCGCTCGATGCAGGCCGCCTCGACGCTCACGCGCGTCGACGACCGCATCCTCGGGGCGATGTGGCTGCTGGCGGAGCGCTTCGGCCAGGTGACGCCCGAGGGCACGCTCGTCGGCATCCCGCTCGCGCACCGGCTCATCGGCGAGCTCATCGGCGCGCGCCGCCCGACGGTCACCACCGCCGTGTCGAAGCTCGCCGCGGAGGGGCTCCTCAGCCGGTCGCGCCGCGGCCGCTGGGTGCTGCACGGCTCGCCGCCGCAGGCGCCGGCGACCGACGCCGCCATCCACTCGCTCGCCGGCTAGGTCACGTCGACGGGGTGCACGGCGCCCTTCGGCGCCAGCGGCCGGTTCGCCGGGCCGGTGAGCACCGTCCCGTCAGGCGCGAAGCGGGAGCCGTGGCAGGGGCAGTCCCACGTGCGCTCGGCGGTGTTCCACGAGACGCGGCACCCGAGATGGGTGCACGTGGGCGACACCTGCGTGACCGCCCCGGCCTCGTCCCGGTAGGCCGCCACGAGCTCGCCGTCGACCTCGACGAGGCCGCCCTCGCCCGGTGCGAGGGCGTCGACCGAGCGCCCGCCGGATCCGCGCAGGCGGTCGCCGATGAAGTGCTTGGAGTCCTTGAGCCCCTCCTTGACGATGCCGGGCGCCTGCTGCAGGACGTCGAGGCGGGTCGTGTCGAAGCGGCCGGCGAGCGGATGGTCGCGCCCGGCGATCCGCGCCGCGAGGATCTCCGCGGCCATGGTCGCGTTCGTCATGCCCCACTTGCGGAAGCCGCCGGCCGTCCAGAGGTGCGTCGACGCGGGGGTGTAGCGGCCGGCGAACGGCAGGCCGTCGGCCGGCATGAGGTCGTGGGCCGACCAGCGGTGGGTGATCTCGATCGCCGCGCCGCCGTAGTGCTCGCGCGCGTACGCCTCGAGCGCCGCGTAGCGCCGCCGCGTGTCGTCGTCCTCGCCGGTGGGATGGCCTTCGCCGCCGACGATCAGCAGCGGCTCGCCGTCGCGGCCGCGCGCCGGCCGGAGCGATCGCGTGGGCTGCCCGGCGCTGATCAGCATGCCGTCCGGGATCGTCGTCGCGCCGCGCACGGCGATGCAGTACGAGCGCATCGGCGTCAGGCGGGTCCACCACAGGCCGCGGTCGAGGAACGGCATGAGCGTGGCGACGACCACGTCACGAGCGCGGACGACGGGCCCCGCCGCGGTGCGCACCTCCGGGGTGCCGCGCTCGCTGAGCCCCGTGGCGGTCGTGCGCTCGAGGACGTGCCCGCCGAGGTCGGCGATCGCCCGCGCCAGCCCGAGGACGTACTTGCGCGCGTTGAACTCGAGCTGGCCGTCGAGGCGGACCGCCGCGGCGATCGGGTGGGGCAGCGGAGCGTCCGTCACCAGCGCGGCGTCCAGCCCCGCCTCCCGCGCCGCCTCGACCTCCTGCTCGACCGTCGAGCGCTCGCCGTCGTCGCCCGCGTACGTGTAGGCCGGGCGCTCGGCGAGGTCGCACTCGATCTCGAGCTCGCGCGCGAGCCGCGCCACGGTCGCGATCGCGGCGCTGTTGCCCTGGGCGTAGTCGCATGCGCCCGCGGCGCCGTGCTTGCGCCGCAGCTCCTGGTAGGCGGTGCCGTGCAGCGCGGTCACCTTCGCGGTCGTGTGGCCGCTGACGCCGCCGCCGACGACGTCGTGCTCGACGACCGCCACGCGCGCCCCGTCGCGAGCGCAGAGGTACGCCGTGGTGATGCCGAGCAGCCCGCCGCCCACGACGGCGACGTCGACCTCGAGGTCCTGCTCCAGGCTGGGGAAGCCCGGGGCGTCGCGCGTGGTGTCCATCCACAGCGACGCCGTCCGGTTGCGAAGCTCGGCCATGGCCGCGGGGCTACCCCGCGGCCGGCCGTTCGCATGCGCGGCGGGGCTAGCGGGCGCGCGAGCGCTGGCGCGTGCGCCGGCGCGGCGTGCGGGCGCCCGCCGTGGCGTTGGACCGCAGCCCGGAGCGCTCGAACTCGCGCTGCAGCTTCAGCTCGCCGGCGATCTTGGCGACGTCGGCGGCCTGGTCGTCCTTGACGAACGTGATGCCGATGCCGGTGCGCCCGGCGCGGCCGGTGCGGCCGACGCGGTGGACGTAGCCCTCGCGGTCCTCGGGCGGGTCGAACTGGATGACGTGCGAGATGCCGTCGATGTCGATGCCGCGCGCCGCGACGTCGGTGGCGACGAGCGTGTCGACGTCGCCGCGCTCGAACCGCGCGAGCGCCTTCTCGCGCTGCCGCTGCGACTTGTCGCCGTGCATGGCGACCGCGTCGATGCCCTGGTGGCCCAGCCGCTTGACGAGCCGGTCGGCGCCGCGCTTGGTGCGCACGAAGACGAGCGCGAGGTCGCGCTCGCGGCGGAGCTCGGCCAGCAGCGCGTCGACGCGCTCCTCGTGGGTCACCGCGACGAAGCGGTGCTCGATGTCGGCGGCCCGCTGCGGCTTGGGCGTGAACTCGTGGCGCGCCGGGTCGGTGGTGTAGGCCTCGGCGATCCGGCCGGCGTCGCCGTCGAGCGTCGCCGAGAAGAACAGCGTCTGGCGGTCCGCCGGGCACTGGCCGACGATCCGGTCGACGGCGGGGCGGAAGCCCATGTCGAGCATCCGGTCGGCCTCGTCGAGCACGAGGATCCGGACCTGGTCGAGCGTGAACGCGCGGCGCGCCAGCAGGTCCTCGAGCCGGCCGGGCGTGGCGACGACGATGTGGGCCCTGGCGGCTTCGCGCGCCTGCTTCTCGAGGCCGACGCCGCCGTAGACGGCCTTGACCTTGAGCGCGCGGGCGTGGGCGACGTCGTGGAGCTCGTCGACGATCTGGGTGGCGAGCTCGCGCGTCGGCGCGAGCACGAGGGCGGCGGGGCGGCGGTCGTTGGCCTCGATCGAGTCGACGAGCGGCAGGCCGAACGCGAGCGTCTTGCCGGTGCCGGTGGGGGACTTGGCGAGCACGTCGCGGCCGGCCAGCGCGTCGGCGACGACGAGGCGCTGGATGGCGAACGGCTGCTCGATGCCGCGCGCGGCGAGGGCGGCCACGACGGGCCGGGACACGCCGAGCTCGGCGAAGGACTGCGAAGACATGTGTGCTCCAGTGACGGCGGCGCTTCCGGGCCGCGAGTGATTCGGGAGGCGACGGCTGACCCGAACCGCTCGAGAGCGGGACCCAAGAAAGCGATGCCTCGCGGTCGGCAGGGAGCCGGCCGCAACGTGGACACAGCCTAGCGAGGCGCCGCCGTCTCGGTCGAGCGCGCCACGCGCCACGCCATCGCGCCCGCCGCGATCCCGAACCCGGCGCCGACCCAGAAGGCGGCGTCGTAGCCGCCGAGCGCGGCGACCGCTCCGGCGAGCGGGCCGCCGAGGCCGAAGCCGGCGTCGAAGAACGCGGTCAGCGAGCCGAGCGCGGCCCCGCGGCGCGCCTCGCCCGCGCGCTCGACGACGACGGACGCCAGCGCCGGGTACAGCAGCGCGAAGCCGCAGCCCATCACGACGCCGCCGAGCATCGCGAGCGGCCAGGCGTGCGCGAGGGCGATGATCGCCAGCCCGGCGCCCTCCGCCAGGCCGGCGGCGGTGGCCGAGCGCCGCGGTCCCCAGCGGTCCGGCCGGCCGCCGGCGAGCACGCGCGTCGCGACCATCGCGACGGCGAACGCGGCGAAGACCGCGGCGCCGTGCCCGGACCCGCGCGCCTCGAGGTGCAGCACGACGAACCCGGCGAGCACCGCGTAGCCGGCGTTGGCCAGCGCGAGCGGGATGCCGGGGAGGACGGCCTCACGCGCGATGAGCGTGCGCCGCCGCTCGGGCGCGCCGCCGTCGGCGGCCGGAGGCGTCGACGGCTGGCGCCACGCGATCGCCGCGCCCGCGAGCGGCGCGAGCGCCGCGAACGCCCACACGAGGTCGTAGCCCCCGAGCGCGTCGAGCGCCTCGCCGATCGCCGGCCCGGCCGCCAGGCCGCCCCACACCGACAGCCCGAACAGCCCGATCGACTGCGCGCGCCGCTCGCGCGGGGCGAGGTCGACGACCCAGGCGGACCCGGCGGTGAAGACGAACGCCTCGCCGACGCCGAGCACGAGCCGCGACCCCACCAGCCCCGGCACGCCGGCCGGCACGAACAGCAGCGCCCCGCCGGCGCCCATGAGCGCGGCGCCCGCCACCACGATCATCCGCCGCCCGCGCTCGTCGGCGAGCCGGCCGGCCCAGGGGCGCGTCAGGATCGCGCTCAGCGAGAACGCGCCGATCGTGATCCCGACGGCGACGTCGCCGGCGCCGACCGGCCCGTGCACGTATCGTGGGAGCACCGGCAGCACCGCGCCGACGGCGAGGAACCCGACGAGCGTGGCGGCGAAGACGCCGCCGATCGCGGCGAGGAACGAGCGCTGGGAGGGAAGGTGGGCGGTGGCGGCCTTCGCCTCCATGGCGCAGCACGGTAGCCGCGGCCGAGGTTCGTTCGGCCCCGAGCGCTGCGGCGTAGTACCATGGTCTGTCCGACCTGCCGCCGGCGGGTCGTTCCTTTGTCCCGAACCGACCCGGGAGCCCGGCATGGCCCGCGGAGACGTGCGGATCGCGGTCACCCTCGCGTGCGAGGAGTGCAAGCGCCGCAACTACCAGACCAACAAGAGCAAGCGCAACAACCCCGACCGGATCACCCTGCGGAAGTTCTGCAAGTGGTGCCGGAAGCACACCAGCCACCGCGAGACGCGGTAGCGAGCCACGATGGCCTCCAGCCCTGACCCCGACCGCGAGCGCGACGACGCGCTCCCCGAGGACGACCCGCTCCGGCGCGAGAACGTGCCGGGCGAGCTCCAGCACGCCTCGGGTGAGGTCGACGAGGTCGAGGCGGCCATCGTCGCCGGCTCGGAAGGCCGGACCTACGACGACGACGCCGAGCTGGCCCGCGAGGCGGGCGCCGCGGCGCGCCGGCCCGCGCGAGGGCGCGCGGAGGCGGAGGTCGCCCCTCGGCAGGACGGCAACCGCGTCCTCAACTTCCTCGCCGCCAGCTGGGCCGAGCTCCAGCGCGTCCAGTGGCCGGACCGCCGTCAGGTCGGGCAGGCCACGGCCGTCGTGATCGGCTTCGTGGTCATCGCCGGCGCCTACCTCGGCGTCGCCGACTGGGTCGCCCAGCGCGTCGTCGACTTCATCATCTGATCACCCGAGAGAGCCCCGCATGTTCCGCTGGTACGTCGTCAACACCTACTCCGGCCACGAGAAGAAGGTCAAGCAGAACCTCGAGCACCGAGTGGCCTCGATGGGTCAGCAGCGCCACGTGCGCCAGGTGGTCGTCCCGACCGAGACCGTCTCGGAGATGAAGGACAACCAGAAGGTCTCCGTCGAGAAGCGGACGATGCCGGGCTACGTGCTGGTCAACATGGACCTCAACGAGGACTCCTGGCAGGTCGTCAAGGGCACGCCCGGCGTGACCGGGTTCGTCGGCGCCTCCAACGAGCCCGTGCCGCTCACGCAGGCCGAGGTCGACCGGCTGCTCAAGAAGGAGGTCGCGACGGCGCCGCGCACGCGCGCGCAGTTCACGATCGGCGAGTCCGTCAAGGTCATCCACGGCCCGCTGTCGGACTTCTCGGGCGAGATCTCGGAGATCAACGAGGACGCGGGCCGGCTCAAGGTCCTCGTCTCTATCTTTGGACGCGAGACCCCGGTCGAGGTCGGCTTCGACCAGGTCAAGAAGATCTAGAAAGACACGCACGCCATGGCGAAGAAGGTCCTCACCACCATCAAGCTGCAGGCGCCGGGCGGCCAGGCCAGCCCCGCGCCGCCCGTCGGCCCGGCCCTCGGCCAGCACGGCATCAACATCATGGAGTTCGTCAAGGCGTTCAACGCCCAGACGGCGAACGACATGGGCACGACGATCCCGGTCGAGATCACGGTCTTCGAGGACCGCTCGTTCACCTTCGTCACGAAGACGCCGCCGGCCGCCGTGCTCATCCGCCAGGCGCTGAGCCTGGAGAAGGGCTCCTCGGAGCCGCACAAGACCAAGGTCGGCACGCTCTCGCAGGCCCAGCTGCGCGAGATCGCCGAGAAGAAGCTGCCGGACCTCAACGCGCACGACGTCGACCAGGCGGCGAAGATCATCGCGGGCACCGCCCGCTCGATGGGCGTGGAGGTGGAGGCGTAACCATGGCCAAGCACGGCAAGAGCTACGTCGAGGCGCGGACGAAGGTCGACCGCGAGCGCGAGTACTCGCCCGCCGAGGCGATCCGCCTCGTCAAGGAGCTCAAGCGCGCGAGCTTCGACGAGTCGATCGAGGTCCACATCCGCACGGGCCTCAACGTCCGCCACGCGGACGAGCAGCTGCGCGGGACCATCGGCCTGCCCAACGGGCTCGGCAAGGAGGTCACCGTCGCCGTCTTCGCGCAGGGCCCGAAGGCCCAGGAGGCCGAGGAGGCCGGCGCGGACGTCGTCGGCGCCGAGGACCTCGCCAAGCGCATCGAGGAGGGCTTCTCCGACTTCGACGTGGCCATCGCCACGCCGGACCTGATGCCGGTGGTCGGCCGCCTCGGCCGCATCCTCGGCCCGTCGGGCAAGATGCCGAACCCGAAGGTCGGCACCGTCACGATGGACGTCCGCAAGGCCGTCGAGGAGTCCAAGGCCGGCAAGGTCGAGTACCGCACCGACCGCACGGCCATCGTCCATCTCACGATCGGCAAGACGTCGTTCGACGAGAAGGCGCTGCTGGAGAACTACGCCGCGGTGATCGAGGAGATCATCCGCGCGAAGCCGTCGGCGGCGAAGGGTCGCTACATCCGCTCGATCACCGTGGCGTCGACCATGGGCCCGGGTGTCAAGGTCGACCCCACCCGCACCCGCGACATCGTCGAGGAGGCTGTGCCGGCCGCGGCCTGACGCACAGCCCTCTCCCGAGACCCCCGGCAGTTCGTAAGACCGGGCTAGGAGGCTGATGAACCGAGAGCAGAAAGCTGCGGCGATCGCAGAGATCGCCACCGATCTCCAGGAAGCCCAGGCGGTCTTCGCCGTGGACTACCGCGGGATCTCCGTGCCCCAGGCCGCCGAGCTGCGCGCCAAGCTGCGTGAGTCCGACACCCGCTTCCGGGTCGTCAAGAACACGCTGACCGAGCGCGCCGCCGACCAGGTCGGCGCCGAGGCGATCAAGCCCCTCCTCGAGGGGCCGACGGCGCTCGCCTTCGTCCGCGGCGACGCGGCGGCGGCGGCCAAGGCGCTCGCCGACTACGCCAAGGCGACGGACCTGCTGCCCTTCAAGGGCGGGCTCATGGAGGGCAACGCGCTCGACCCGGACCAGATCCGGGCGATCTCGCGCCTGCCCTCGCGCGACGTCCTGTACGGGCAGCTCGTGGGCATCGTCGCGTCGCCGATCTCCGGCCTGGCGCGCACCCTGCAGGCGCTGATCTCCGGGCTGGCGATCCAGCTCGGCCAGATCCAGGAGCAGGGCCTCGTGGGCCAGGGCGCTGCGGCGGCCGAGCCCGCGGCGGCGGCGGAGGCCCCGGCCGAGACGCCCGAGGCGTCGACCGACGCGGACGCTGGTGACCAGCCGCCCGCCGAGGAGACGCCCGATCAGGACGCGGAGGCACCCGAGACCGCCACGTCCACCGAGGAGCCCGCCGAGGGCGCCGACGACAGCTCAGCAACGACTTCGAACGACGAGGAGTAACCAGACATGGCCACCAGCACGCAGGAGTGGATCGACGAGCTCAAGAGCATCTCGGTGCTCGAGCTCGCCGAGCGCATCAAGGCGCTCGAGGAGGAGTTCGGCGTCTCGGCCCAGGCCGTGGCGGCCGCGGCCCCGGCGGCCGGCGGCGGCGCTGCCGCCGCGGACGGCGGCGCCGAGGAGGCCTCGTCGACGGTCGACGTCATCCTGACCGGCGCCGGCGACAAGAAGATCCAGGTCATCAAGGTCGTCCGCGCGGCGACGGGCCTGGGCCTCAAGGAGGCGAAGGCGCTCGTCGACGAGGCTCCCAAGCCCGTCAAGGAGGGCATCGAGCGCGACGAGGCCGAGAAGCTCAAGGGCGAGCTCGAGGAGGCCGGCGCCTCGGTCGAGCTCAAGTAGCTCGGCTGCGCAGCCACCTTCTGAAGTAGCGTGCGGAGGGCGTCCGGCGACGGGCGCCCTTCGTCGTTCTCGAACGCCATGCTCACGCTCCGCGCCGGACAGCTCGAAGCCGACGTCGTCCCCGAGGCGGGGATGGTCGTCGCGTCGCTGCGTCATCGCGGCGAGGAGCTGCTGGGCGTGCGGCGCGGCCTGGACGCCTACGTGCGCAGCGGCTCGACCTTCGGCGTCCCGCTGCTGTACCCGTTCGCCAACCGGCTGTCGCAGTGGCGCTGCGAGCGCATCGACGCGTCGGCCGCCCGGCGCGATCCCGGCACCGGCCTGCCGATCCACGGGCTGCCGGCGGCACGCGGCGCCTGGCGAGTCGAGGACGACACGCCCGACGCCGTGCGGGCCGTGCTCGACTGGGACGATCCCGCGTTCGGGCCGCCGCACCGCGTCGAGGTCACGCACGCGCTCGACGCGGCCGGCCTGCGCGTCACCACGCGCGTCGAGGGCGACGGCGTCCCGGTCTCGTTCGGATGGCATCCGTACCTGGCGATCGACCGCGCGACGACGGAGCTGTCGATCCCCACGCGGCGCCGCCACGTCCTCGACGACCAGGGGATCCCGACCGGCGAGGTGGAGGACGTCGCGCCCTTCCGCGGCGTGCTCGGCGACCGCACCTACGACGACCTCTTCGACGCGCCGCACGACGGCCGGCCGTTCCGCGCCGGCCGGGTGGCGGTCGCCTTCGAGGCCGGCGCGCCCTACGCGCAGGTGTACGCGCCGGCGAGCGAGGGCGTCGTCGCGTTCGAGCCGATGGCGGCGCCGACGAACGCGCTCGTCACCGGCGACGCGCTCGGCCGTTCCCCGTTCGAGCAGCGCTTCCGCATCGAGCTCGTCGCATGATCCTCGCCGACCGCTGGTCCTCGATCGAGGAGATCCTCGCCGCGCACCCGCAGCTGCGGCTCGACCTCGGCTGCGGCTACGTCAAGCCGCCGGGGTACGTGGGCCTCGACGACCTCCGCGGCGTCGGCGGCCTGCAGGGCCAGCTGCCGAGCGTCGAGGGCGGGCCCGACGTGCTGCTCGACCTCAACGAGGACGAGTACCCGTTCCCGGCGGCCAGCGCGGTGGAGGTCCGTTCGCGGCACTTCCTCGAGCACTCGCATCTCGACCACGTCTTCGAGCAGTCGCATCGGGTCCTGCGGCCCGGCGGGCGGTTCGTCGCGATCGTGCCGTACGCCAACAGCGCCGACGGGATGGCGCCCGGGCACCACGTCTTCCTCACCGAGCGCTTCTTCGAGCGCAACCCGTCGTTCGGCCAGAGGTTCCAGATCGAGCGGATCACGTACCGCCAGAGCGAGGAGTGGGAGGCGTGGCCGCGGCTCCTCCGGCGGCTGATCCCGTACGACTGGGCCCGCACGCATCTCTTCAACGTGTGCAAGGAGATGCGCGTCGAGGCGATCCGGCGGCCGTGAGGTCCCGCGACTTCCGGCTCGTCGTCGCCGCGTGGGGGCTGTCGGCGCTCGGCGACTTCCTCGCGGTGGCGGCGCTCACGCTGCGCGTCGAGGCGGACACCGGCTCGGGCTTCGCGGTCGCGGCGCTGCTCGTGGCGGCGGGCCTGCCGCTCGTCGTCCTCAACCCGCTCGGCGGGTGGCTGGTCGACCGCTTCGAGACGCGCCGCCTGCTCGCGGCGACCGCCGCCGGGCAGGCCGTGGTCGCGGCGGCGCTGGCCGCGGTGGACGGCCTCGCCGCCACGCTGCCGCTGGTCTTCCTGCTCAACGCCGGGCTGACGATCGAGCGCCCCGCGCTGTTCGCGCTCATCCCGAGGATCGTGGGGGAGGAGGCGGCGCCGCGCGCGTACGCGTGGTTCGAGTCGGTCAAGTACGCGACGTTCACGCTCGGCATGCTCCTCGGCGGCACGCTGACGCAGGCGTTCGGCGCCGGCACCGCCCTGCTCGCCGACGCCGCCACGTGCGCGCTGGCGGCGTGCGCGGCGCTGGCGCTGCGGACCCGCCGCGCGCCCGCGCCGGCCGGCGGCGAGGCGGCGCCCGAGCCGCACGCGATGTCCGCCGGCGTGCGGCTGCTGTGGCGCGACCGGCTGCTGCGCGCGCTCGTCGCCGTCCTCGCCGCCTCGATCGTCTTCGGCGGCATCGACAACGTCGCGACGGTGTTTTTCGCGCGCGACGCGCTCGGCGTCGGCGGCGCGGGCTACGGCGCGCTGGTCGCCGCGTGGGGCGTCGGCATGGTCGCCGGCGCGACGGTCGCCGGACGGCGCGTGACCGCCGCGCGCGCCGCGCTCGCGTCGCTCGGGGCCGTCGCCGTCATGGGCGCCGGCATCGGGCTGACGGGCGCCTCGGCGGCGCTGGCGCCCGCGCTGGCGTTCATGGTCGTGGGCGGCCTGGGCAACGGGCTCAACAACGTGGCGATCCGGGTGCTGCTGCAGGCGCGCGTCGAGGACCGGCTGCGGGGCCGGGTCTACGCCGCCTCCCAGGGCGTGATGGCGGTCGCGGACTTCGCCGCGCTGGCCGCCGGCGGGGCGCTCGTCGAGCTGCTCGGCGCGCGCGGGACGCTCGTCCTCGCCGGCGCGGGCTGCTTCGCCGCCGCGGTGCTCGGCCTGCCCGCGCTGCGCCGCAGCGGCGCGGCCGTCGGGGCTGCGCGCCGTGCTGGATGAGCGGCGGCGGGGCGGTCGCCGCGCCCCGGTTGGTACAGTACGCGCCGTCGACCGATAGTCGTAGCCGCCCTCGACACCGGCGCCGCGCCACATACGCGGCCGCCCCGGGCGGGGTCCGTGAGCGTCGACAGCCCCCCGTGGGGGCGCCAGCATGCCGCTGTGCTAACTTGGAGTGTCCGCGCTTCTCGTCCAGCGCGGCCTCCCCTCATCCGCCCGCTCTCGACCCTCCAGAGGAGTCGCCGTCTTGGCTTCCGCTGACGCCACGCGCACGCGTCGTTCGTTCGCGCGTCTGAACAAGCCCCTCGAGGTCCCGAACCTCATCGACATCCAGCGCCGCTCCTTCGAGTGGCTCACCGATCCCGAGAACGGTGGTCTCCGCGAGACCATCGACGACATCTCGCCGATCGAGGACTACACCGGCAACCTCGCCGTCGACTTCGGCGAGTTCACCTTCGACGACCCGGTCGCCACGATCGAGGAGTGCCGTGAGAAGGACCTCACGTACGCGCGCCCGCTGACCGTCACCGTCGCCTTCGTCAACCGCGAGACCGGCGAGATCCGCGAGCAGTCGGTCTTCATGGGCGACTTCCCGTGGATGACCGAGCGCGGCACGTTCATCATCAACGGCACCGAGCGCGTCGTCGTCACGCAGCTCGTCCGCTCCCCGGGCGCCTACCTGATGGAGCCGAAGGACCGCGAGAAGCAGGTCTTCGTCGCCAACCTCATGCCGGCCCGCGGCTCGTGGCTCGAGCTCGAGATCGACAAGAAGGGCAAGGTCTTCGTCCGCATCGACCGCAAGCGCAAGCTGCCGGTCACGGTGCTGCTGCGCGCGATGGGCTACGCGAGCGACGAGGAGATCCTGCGCCTCTTCGACAACTCGCTCTACATCCGCAACACCATCGACGCCGACACCGAGGTCACCAAGACCGAGGAGGGCGCGCTCATCGAGCTGTTCAAGAAGCAGCGCCCCGGCGAGCCGCCGAGCGTCGACAACGCGCGCGCGCTGCTCAACCAGCTCTTCTTCGACCCCAAGCGCTACGACCTCAGCCGGGTCGGCCGCTACAAGCTCAACTCGCGCCTCGGGCTCGACATCGACCTCGAGACCCGCACGCTGACCCACGACGACATCCTCGCGCTGGTCAAGGAGCTCGTCTCCCTGCCGCGCCTGCTCGGCATGCCCGAGGAGCCGGAGGTCGAGATCAAGGACTACGCGGCCGAGGCCGTGACGATGCCGCGCGAGCCGGTCGCCGAGCACCTCGACGAGTACGAGCACTTCGGCAACCGCCGCCTGCGGACCGTCGGCGAGCTCATCCAGGAGGCCTTCCGCATCGGCCTCTACCGGATGGAGCGCGTCGTGCGCGAGCGCCTCACCACCGAGGACGCCGACACGATCACGCCGCAGACGATCATCAACATCCGGCCCGTGGTCGCGGCGCTCAAGGAGTTCTTCGGCTCCTCGCAGCTGTCGCAGTTCATGGACCAGACGAACTCGCTGTCGGGCCTGACGCACCGCCGCCGCCTGAACTCGCTCGGCGCCGGCGGCCTGACCCGCGAGCGCGCGCCGATCGAGGTCCGCGACGTCCACCCGACGCACTACGGCCGCATGTGCCCGATCGAGACCCCGGAGGGTCCGAACATCGGCCTCATCGGCTCGCTGTCGAGCTACGCCGAGCTCTCCGAGCACGGCTTCGTCACGACCCCGTACCGCGTGGTCAAGGACGGCGTCGTCACCGACGAGATCGTCCACCTCGACGCGACGCAGGAGGAGACGAAGCTCGTCGGCCAGGCGAACACCAAGCTCGACTCCAACGGCAAGATCCTCGACGAGCAGGTCCTCTGCCGCACGCAGGCCGGCCAGTACGTGACCGTCCCGCCGACCGAGGTCGACCTGCTCGACGTCTCGCCGGAGCAGATCTGGTCGGTCGCCACGGCGATGATCCCGTTCCTCGAGCACGACGACGCCAACCGGGCGCTCATGGGCTCGAACATGCAGCGCCAGGCCGTGCCGCTGCTCAAGACCGACGCGCCGATCATCGGCACCGGCATGGAGCGCCGCGCGGCGCTCGACACCGGCGACGTCGTCATCGCGAAGAACGGCGGCCAGGTGGCCTACGTCGACGCGACGCACATCACGATCGAGACCGCCGACGGGTCGCGCGACGAGTACGACCTGCAGAAGTTCATGAGGTCCAACCAGGGCACGCTCATCCACCAGAAGCCGCTCGTGAACCCGGGCGAGACGGTGGAGGCCGGCGACGTGCTCGCCGACGCCGCC
>DASTRJ010000023.1:0-27493 GCA_035761245.1 Capillimicrobium sp.
AGGAGGGCATGGACCTGCTCGAGCAGGTCGCCCAGTCGCTGCGCTGAGCCGTCACGGCGCCCGGTCGAGCACCGCGACGCACTCGATGTGCGGCGTCTGCGGGAACATGTCGACCGGGCGGACGCGGCCCAGGACGTACCCCGCCTCGACGAGCTGGGCGGCGTTCGGCGCCAGCGTCGTCGGGTTGCAGCTCACGTAGACGATCCGCTTCGGCGCGGCCTCGACGATGCGCCGCACGATCTTCTGCGACAGCCCGGCGCGCGGCGGGTCGACCACGACGACGTCCGGGCGGCCGGCCTTCTCGACGAGCTCGCGCATCGACGTGCGGACGTCGCCGGCGAAGAAGCGCGCGTTGCGCACCTCGTTGGCGCGGGCGCTGTTGATCGCGTCGGCGACCGCCTCCTCGACGATCTCGACGCCCCACACCTCGCCGGCGCGCGGCGCCATCGACAGGCCGATCGTCCCGATGCCGCAGAACAGGTCGTAGACGCGCTCGAAGCCCTGGAGGTCGGCCAGCTCGCGGGCGGCGCCGTAGAGGACCTCGGCCATCTCGGTGTTCGTCTGGAAGAACGCCTGCGGCGAGATCTCGAACGTCAGCCCGCAGAGCTCCTCCTCGAGCGTCGCGCGGCCGTCGAGGATGTCGGTCTCGCCGCCGGCGGTCGTCTCCGCGAGCGCGTCGGTGCGCGTCCAGAAGAGCCCGTCGCAGTCGACCGCGTCGACGAGGCTGCGTGTGTCGATCGCGTCCGGGTCGGCGGGACCGGTGACGAGCCGCAGCTGCAGCTGGCCGGTGCGGCGCCCCTCGCGCACGACGAGGTTGCGCAGCAGCCCCTGGTGGGCGCGGCGGTCGTAGGCGGCCAGGCCCTGCTCGCGCGCCCACGCGAGCACCTGCCGGCGCGCGGCGTCGGCGCGCTCGGAGATGAGCAGGCACTCGTCCATCGGCGCGACGAGGTCCCAGCGGCCCGGCGGGTGGAAGCCGAGGTGCAGCGTGCCAGCCTCGTCGGTGCCGAACGAGAACTCGGCCTTGTTGCGATAGCGCCAGCGGTCGACCGCGGGGACGATCGGCTCGAGCGCGAAGCCGTCGAGCTTGCCGATCCGCCGCAGCGCGTCCTCGACCTGCTCCTGCTTGATCTCGAGCTGGCGCTCGTAGGGCAGCACCTGCCACGGCGCGCCCGGATGGTCGGCGACCGGCGCGATGCGATCCGGGCCGGGCTGCAGCACCTGCACCGTGCGCGCCTCGCCGTAGTGGCGCTTGCGCTTCGTCACGACGGCGCGCACCCGGTCGCCGGGGATCGCGCCCTCGACGAAGAGCACGTAGCCCTCGCGCCGGGCGACGCCGCGGCCGCCGTAGGCGAGCGCGTCGATCGTCAGCTCGAGCTCGGCGCCGAGGTCGGGGCGCGGCGGGCGCGGGGTCTGGGCGGTCGGGGCCTCCACCCGCTCCAGGCTAGGCGATCGCCTACGCCAGCCTGCGCTCGAGCGCCCGCAGGACGGACTTGCGGTTGCCGTGGCGGCGCTCGTAGTCGCGGACCTGCCGCAGCTCCCCGTCCGAGAGCTCGCCGAGGCGGGACGTGATCTGCGCGGCGGTCAGGTCGTCGTAGCCGCCGATCGGGAACCCGCCGAGGCCGGTCACGCGCCGCGCGCGATCGCCCGCGGCCGCGAGGGGACGGCCGACGAGCGCCTCGACGTCGTGGAGCAGCTCCTCGGTCTGCTTGCGGCCCGCCTCGATGAGCAGCCGGGCGAGGTCCTCGGCGTCGCCGCGCGTCATCCGCCCGCGCTGCACGGCGTCGTCCATCGCCTCCTGGATGCGGTCGGCGGTCAGCACGACGCCGCGCGCGAGGATCTCCAGGAGTCCCGTGGGATCGACGGCCGCGGCGGCCCTCGCCCTCTTCGACGTCGACTTCGGCTGCGGCATCGTCCCCTCCAGAGCCTGGTCCGCGCGCAACCTTACCCGCGGGCGAGCAGCTCCAGCAGCGCCTTCTGCGCGTGGCGGCGGTTCTCCGCCTGGTCCCAGATCCGCTGGCGCTCGCCGTAGAGCACGGAGGCGCTGATCTCCTCGCCGGGATGCGCCGGCAGGCAGTGCAGCGCGATCGCGCCCGGCGCCGCCTTCGCCATGAGGTCGTCGTCGATCCGGTACGGGGCGAGGTCGCGCACGCGCTGCTCGGCGGTCGCCTCGTCGCCCATCGACACCCACACGTCGGTGTAGACGACGTTGGCGCCCTGGACGGCCTCGGCCGGGTCCGTGACGAGCTGCGCCCCCGCGACCGGCTCCAGCTCGTAGCCCGGCGGCGACGAGACGACGACCTCGACGCCGGCGAGCGCGCCGGCGATCGCCAGCGAGCGCGCGACGTTGTTGCCGTCGCCGACGTAGGTGAGCTTCAGGCCCTCGAGATGGCCGAACGCCTCGCGCATCGTCAGCAGGTCGGCGAGCGCCTGGCACGGGTGATGGCCGGCGGTGAGCATGTTGAAGACCGGGACGGAGGCATGCTCGGCGAGCTCCTCGAGCATCGCGTCGGGGCCGGTCCGCACGCCGATCGCGGCGACGTGGCGCGAGAGCACGAGCGCCGTGTCGCGCGCCGACTCGCCGCGCGAGAGCTGCATCTCGTCGCCGCGCAGCACGAGCGGATGGCCGCCCAGCTCGGTGACGCCGACCTCGAACGAGACGCGTGTGCGCGTCGACGGCTTCTGGAAGATCAGGGCGACCGAGCGGCCCTCGAGCGGCCGCGCGGCGAGCGGGTCGGCCTTCAGCTCGGCCGCGCGCTCGATCAGCGCCGCGAGCTCGGGGCCGGACAGCTCTTCGCCGGTGAGGAAGTGACGAGGCATGATGGAGCGGGCAAGCATACGGCGCGTGCGCGTGCTGACCTGGAACCTGTTCCACGGGCGATCGATCCCGCCGGCCCACCGCGACCTGCGTCGGGAGTTCGCGGCCGCGCTCGCCACCTGGGACTGGGACGTGGCGCTGCTGCAGGAGGTCCCCCCGTGGTGGCCGCCGCTGCTCGGCGCCGACGACCACGCCACCGCGCTGACGTCGCGCAACTGCGGCCTGCCGCTGCGCCGCCTGGTCGCCGAGCGCTGGCCCGACCTCATCAAGTCCAACGGCGGCGGGTCCAACGCGATCCTCGTGCGCCGGGACGCGATCGTGGCGCACGGCCGGCGGCGGCTGCGGCGGCTCCCGGAGCGGCGCGTGGTGCAGGCGGTGCGGCTGCGCAGCGGGGTGTGGCTCGGCAACCTGCACGCCCAGGTGCGCCCGGCGGCGTGGGCCGAGGCGGACATCGCGCTGGCGGCCTCCTGGCTGCTGCGCCGCTCGGGGAACGAGCCGGTCGTGCTGGGCGGCGACTTCAACGTCCGCGAGCCGCGGCCGGCGGGGTTCGCGCACGCCGGCGGGCACGGCGTCGACCACGTCTTCGTCCGCGGGCTGCGGCCGGAGGGCGTGGAGCGCCCGCGCCGGCACGGCCTCTCCGACCACGACCCCGTGATCGTGACCGTGGGAAGCTAGGCCGATGAGACGCACCTTCCTCCCCCTGCTCGCCGTGCTCGCGCTGGTCGCCGCGGGCTGCGGCGGTGACGACGACGAGTCGGCCGCGACGACGGGGTCGGGCGGCGCCGCCGCCGAGACGACCGCGACGACGGGCGGCGCCGCGGCGCCGAAGGGCAAGGGCGAGACGGTGACCGTCGACATGGTCAGCATCCAGTTCGACCCGAAGACCGTCGAGGTCGAGGTGGGCGACACCGTCCGCTGGGTCAACCAGGACACCGTCGACCACGACGCGGTCTCGACCTCCGGCGACGAGTTCGCCTCCGACCAGTTCGGCAAGGGCGGCACGTTCGAGTACACGACCGAGCAGCCCGGCACGATCGAGTACGAGTGCACGCTGCACCCCGGGATGGTCGGCACGATCGAGGTGCGGTAGGCGCGCGGCCGCGCTATCCGCGGATCCCGAAGCCGCGCAGCATGAGCAGCGCGCGCTCGCCGATCGTCCCGTGGCGCGGGAGCACGCCGAGCTGGACGCCGGCGTCGTAGGGGTCGAAGAACGCGCGCACCCGCCACAGGCGCTCGCGGTCGGGGTCGAGCTCGCAGTAGAGGACGGCGTGGACCGACAGCGGGCGGCCGGTGGCGGGCAGCCGCGGCAGGTCGCCGGCGTGCGTGGCCACGAGGCGGCACGGCGCCGCGACGTACTGGTGCGCCGCGCCGCCGGTGAGCCGCGCGCCGGCGCGCTCGACCCGCACGTCGGGGAACGCCGCCCACAGCCGGGCGGCGTGGTCGGCGAGCGCCTCGAGCCCTTCGAGGGCGCCGCCGCTGAGCGGGTCCTCGTAGTGCACGTCGACGGCGCAGCAGCTCGCGAACGCCGACCGCAGCCGGCTCGACCAGGCGGCCTGGAAGGCGTCGATGAGCTCGTCGACCGTCACCGCGCGCATCATCGCGCGCCGGCCCCCGCGGTGCGCGTCGCGGGGCCGCGGCGCTAGGCGCCAGCGAGGTCCGCGAGCCCGTCCATCGGCGACGACGCCTCGGCGTAGCGCCGCCGCGGGATGCGGCCGGCCTCCAGCGCGAGGCGTCCGGCGTCGACGGCGGCGCGGATCGCCTTCGCCATCGCGACCGGGTCCTGCGCGCGCGAGATCGCGCTCGCGCAGAGCACGCCGTCGCAGCCGTGCTCCATCGCCAGCGCGGCGTCCGAGGCGGTGCCGATCCCGGCGTCGAGGATCACCGGCAGGTCGGTCTGCTCGCGGATGAGCGCGAGGTTGTACGGGTTGGCGATCCCCATGCCCGACCCGATCGGCGAGCCGAGCGGCATGACGGCGGCGCAGCCCACGTCCTCCAGGCGGCGCGCGAGGACCGGGTCGTCGGTCGTGTACGGCAGGACGACGAAGCCGTCGGCGACGAGCTCCTCGGCCGCGAGCAGCAGCTCCGGCGCGTCGGGCAGCAGGGTGCGCTCGTCGCCGATCACCTCGAGCTTGACCCAGTTCGTCTCGAACGCCTCGCGCGCGAGCTTGGCCGTCGTGACCGCGTCGCGCGCGGTGAAGCAGCCGGCGGTGTTCGGCAGCAGCTCGACGCCGGCCGCGTCGAGCACGTCGACCAGCGAGCCGCGCGCGGCCGGGTCGATGCGCCGCAGCGCCACCGTGACGAGCTCGGCCTCGCAGGCCTCGATCGCGTCGCGCAGCAGCTCGAGCGACGGGAAGCCGCCGGTGCCGAGGATCAGCCGCGAGCGCAGCTGCCGGCCGGCGATGGTCAGCGGGCCGCGCGCGGCGGCGTCGGCTCGCGCGGCGGCGAGGTGCTCGCGGGCGTCGACGGGGCTCATCTCGGGTTCATCCTCCCTGCACGGCGGTGACGATCTCGACGGCGGCGCCGTCCGGGACGGGGGTGCGCTCCCACGCGCCTCGCGGCACGACCTCGCCGTCGAGCGCGACGGCGACGCCGCGCCCGCCGGCCGGCACGCCGAGCTCGGCGACGAGCTGCGCGACGGTGGCGCCGGGGGCGGCCTCGCGCTCCCGGCCGTTGACGCGGATCATGCGGCGGGCACCTCGGAGAAGCGGCCGGGGTCGCAGAGGGCCAGCAGCGGGCCGGGATCCTCGCCCGCCAGCACGGCCGCGACGAGGTCGGCGGTCAGCGGCGCGAGCAGCACCCCGTCGCGCCCGTGCCCGCTGGCGACCACCACGCCGTCGTGCTCGCCGACGACCGGCAGGTTGTCGGGCGTCGCCGGCCGCAGCCCGGCGAGCGTCTCCTCGACCTCCAGCTCGGCGATCCCCGGCACGAGCTCGCCGGCGTCGCGCAGCAGCTCGTAGACGCCGCCGGCGGTGATCGACGTCTCGAAGCCGCGCTCCTCCATCGTGGCGCCGAGCACGTACCGGCCGTCGCCGCGCGGGACGACGTAGGTCTGCGAGAACCGCAGGGTGCGCGTCAGCAGGCCCGCGCCGGCGGGGTCGCGCAGGCGCACGACCTGGCCCTTGAGCGGCCGCACCGGCAGGCCGGTCAGCTCGCCCGACCACGCGCCCGCGGCGACGACGACCCGGCCGGCGCGGATCGTCTCGCCGGACTCGAGCTCGACCGCATCGGGCGCGACCTCGCTCACGCGCGCGCCGGTGCGCAGCGCGTCGCCGACGAGGTAGCGCAGGGCGCCGACCACGCGGCGCGGGTCCACGCTGTGGTCGCCGGGGACGTCGAGCGCGGCGCGCAGCGTCGGCGCGAGCGCCGGCTCGGTGCGCCGGGCCGCGCTCGGCAGCAGGCGCGTCACCGGCAGGCCGAGCTCCTCGCGGAAGCGCAGCTCGCGCTCGAGCGCCTCGGCCTCGTCGCGGTCGCGCGCGAGGACGAGCGTCCCCGCGTCGCGCAGCTGCGGGTCGATCCCGGAGGCCTCGCCGAGCTCCTGCGCCGCGCTCGGCCAGCGCCGCACCGCGGCGAGCCCCAGCTCGAGCGCGCGGCGCCCGGCGTCGCCGAACTGCGCCTCGGAGATCGGCGCCAGCATCCCCGCCGCGACGGGCCACGCGACGCCGTCGTCGTCGCCCGCGTCCAGCACCGCGATCGACAGCCCGCGCTCGCGCGCCTTCCACGCGACGTACGCGCCGATGATCCCGCCGCCGACGACGGCGACGTCCACCCTGCTGTTCGCGCTGCCCGTGATCACATGTCCTCCCTGCGCCGGCATGACCCGGATCAGGTTCTGACGGTCGACGACCTGGTGCCGTCCTCTCAGCCCATCGGAGGGCTCCCGTTGTCTGCTTCATAGTAGGGGGCATGTCCGCAGGGGATCGCCGCGCGCGCCTGCAGTCCGCGCGCCTCTACTTCGTGTGCTCGACGCGGCCGGCCGGCCGGCCGCTGCGCGAGGTGCTCGAGCCGGCGCTCGAGGGCGGCGTCGACCTCTTCCAGCTGCGCGACAAGGAGGCCGACGACGCGGCGATCCTCGAGGCCGCCGCGACCGCGCGCGAGCTGTGCCACGCCGCGGGCGCGCTGTTCTTCGTCAACGACCGGCCCGACCTGGCCGTCGAGGCGGACGCCGACGGCGTGCACGTCGGCCAGGACGACATGCCGGTCGCGCAGGCGCGGGCGCTGCTGGGGCCGGAGCGGCTCGTCGGCCTGTCGACGCACTCGCCGCCGCAGGTCGACGGCGCGCGCGACGCCGACCTCATCGGCGTCGGCCCCGTCCATCCCACGCCGACGAAGCGCTGGCGCCCGGCCACCGGGCTCGACCTCCTGAGCTACGCGGCCGGGCACGCCCGCCAGCCGTGGTTCGCGATCGGCGGGATCGACGCGTCGAACGCGCGCGACGCGATCGCCGCCGGCGCGCGGCGGGTCGCGGTCGTCCGGGCGATCGCGGAGGCGCCGGACCCCCGGGCGGCCGCCTATCGTCTGCGCGAGATGCTCGACGCGACCCCGCTCGATGGCTGAGCCCAGCCGCGACCCGATGACCGACCGCTACGCCCGCGGCCGCCTGAAGGACGCCGAGGCGCGCGCCGCGCTCGTGCCGCTCGCGCGGGGCGAGCGCCCGGGCGCCGTGACGGTCGCCGCGATCCTCGCGTTCGTCCTGGCGATCGCGAACGTCGCCGCGGTCGCGTCCGGCAACGACCTCTCCCAGCAGGACGGCAACGCGCTGCCCACCACGATCGTCGTCACGGGCATCCTGCTCGTCGCCGCCGCCGGCATGTGGAAGGTGCGCTACTGGGCGGTTCTCGGCTTCCAGGTGATCCTCGGGCTGCAGATCGTCGTGCTGTCGATCGCGCTGCTGCGCGTGGAGCGCTGGTGGACCGCGGTCGGCGTGGTCGTCGCCATCGGGCTGCTCGGCCGGCTGTTCTGGAAGCTCATCCGCGCGATGGCGCGCATCCAGATGCCTGAGCGCCCCGGCGCCTGAACCCCCCGAAAAGGGGAGTGGGCGTGTCATACACTCCGGCGCGCCATGGCTACCTCCACCTCGTTCGACACCATCGTCATCGGCTCGGGCCCCGGCGGCTACGTCGCCGCGATCCGCGCTGCTCAGCTCGGGATGAAGACCGCGGTGGTGGAGAAGGACACCGTCGGCGGGCGCTGCTTGAACTACGCGTGCATCCCGGCCAAGGCGGTGCTGCGTGTCGCCGACGTGCTGTCGGAGGTGCGTGAGGCGGGCGAGTTCGGGGTCAAGGTCGCCGAGCCGGAGATCGACTACGGCGCGGTGATGCAGCGCCGCGAGAAGGTCATCTCGACGCTGACCGGCGGGGTCGGCGGCCTGTTCAAGAAGAACAAGGTCGAGCTGATCGAGGGCGAGGCGCGGCTGGCCGGGCGGGGCAAGGTCGCCGTGGGCGATCAGGTCTACGAGGCCAAGAACGTGATCCTGGCGACCGGGTCGGTCAAGAAGCCGATCCCGGGCACGCAGTTCGGCGGGCGGGTCATCGGCACCGAGGAGGCGTGGGCGCTCTCGGAGCTGCCGCGCAAGATCGCCGTCGTCGGCGCGGGGGCGTCGGGCGCGGAGATCGCCTCGGCGTACGCGCGGCTCGGCGTGGAGGTCCTGCTGTTCGAGGCGCTCGAGCGGGTGCTGCCCACGGAGGACGCCGACATCTCGAAGGTCGCCGAGCGCGGCCTGAAGAAGCAGGGCATGCAGATCTTCACCAAGACGTTCGTCGAGAACGTCGAGGCCGGCGCCAACAGCGTGACGTTCACCTACAACGGCGAGCAGGGCGAGGTCGACTGGCTGATCATCGCCGCCGGTCGCGGGCCCGACGTCGAGGCGCTCGGGCTGGCCGACGCCGGCGTCGAGCTCGACGAGCGCGGCCTGATCAAGGTCGACGGGGCGCTGCGCACCACCGCCCAGGGCATCTGGGCGATCGGCGATCTCGTCCCCGGGCCGGCGCTGGCGCACAAGGCCTCCGACGAGGGCATCATCGCCGTCGAGGACGCCGCCGGCCTGGAGACCCACGCGCTGGAGTACCCCGACATCCCGCGGGCGACGTTCTGCACCCCGAACGTCGCGAGCTTCGGGCTGACCGAGCAGCAGGCCAAGGACGCCGGCCACGACGTCGTCGTCGGCAAGGTCCAGTACGGGGCGGTCGGCGCCGGCACCGTCTACGGCGACCGCACCGGCCTCATCAAGGTCGTCGGCGACAAGACCTACGGCGAGCTGCTCGGCGGCCACATCGTCGGCGCCAAGTCGACCGAGATGATCCAGGAGCTCGTCAACGTCAAGGCGCTCGAGGGCGGCTACCCCGAGATCGCCCGGATGGTCCACGGCCACCCGACCCTGTCGGAAGCGGTCATGGAGGCCGCGCGTGCCGCCGACGGCTGGCTCATCCACGGCTAGCGCGCCGCGCCCGACGTTCCTCTTCGACCTCGCGTCGCCGTCGTCCTGGCTGGTCGCCGAGCGCATCCTGCAGGTGATGCCGGTGGCCACCGAGTGGGTGCCGGTGCACCTGGACCCGGCTCGCGTCACCCGTGAGGGCGAGGGCTTCCGCTGCGCCGACGAGGAGCTGATCTGGCGCGAGCAGATCGAGCGCCGGGCCGCTGAGCTCGGCGTGCAGGCGGTCCGCTGGCCGCCCGAGGTGCCGTTCGACTCGAGCTTCGCGATGCGGGCGGCGACGTACGCGAAGGTCACGGGCCGCACCGTGGCCTTCTCGCTGGCGGCGTTCCGGCAGGCGTGGTGCGGCGGGCGCTCGCTCGCCGACGTCGACTCGGTGCTGATCGCGGCGGCGGCGTGCGAGCTGCATCCGAAGGCGGTGCTCAAGGGCGCCGACCTGCGCTCCACGCGCACGGCGCTCGAGCGGGCGAGCGAGGGCGTCGACGCGGTGCCGGCGATCGTGCTGCCCGGCGGCGAGACCTTCACGGGGGAGGACGCGCCCGAGCGGGCGGCGGGTAGCATCGCGCTCCGATGAGGGCCAACCGCCGGCTCGAGGTGCGCCACCGACGCGGCAGCTGGCTGCCCGCGTGGCTCGCCAGCCCCGGCACGATGGACCACATCGAGATCGTCGAGATCGAGACGGCCGAGACCGTCATGTTCTGGGACCGCGAGCGCGCCGAGGCGGCGCGGATGGCGCGGGCGCTGCAGGCCGACCTGGCACAGCTGGAGGTCGAGGACTTCCTCGCCAAGTGGTCGGCGATCGCGCCCGAGGACGAGTAGCGGCGCGCGGCGGCCCACGCGACGGGTGGGTCAGGCGAGGACGAGGACCGCTTCGGCGGCGCCGCGCAGGTGGGCGATGCGCTGGACCTCGTCGTCGAGCTCGGGGCGGCGCAGGTGGCCGAGCGGCTCGACCGTGATCTCCGTCTTGCGGCCCTTCGCCCGCGCGCGCCACAGCCCGGCGAGTCGCCCGTCCTGGAGGACGGCGCCCGGGCTCGCCACCGGGCGGAACAGCCGCTTGCGCAGCTCCGCGGCCGGCGCCAGCAGCGGGCGGTTCGGCTTCTGCAGGTACGGGTCGCCCGGCGGGATCAGCCGGATCCCCTCCGCGGCCGGCGGCGACTCGAGCGCGGCCACGTCGTCGCGCAGCAGCCACGCCTTCCCCCTGCCGACCCGCACCTCGGCGAGCTCGCCGGCCACCTCGTCCCAGAGCCGCCGCGCATGGGGCCTCGCCAGCCCGGCCCACTCGGCGACGTCCGCCGGCTTCGCGGGGCCGTAGAAGCGCAGGAACCGCCGGACCGCCTGTGCCGCGGGCGGCGCGTCCCCCGGCTCCCCCCGCACGTACCGCCGCCGGGCGTCGAGGCGGACCCCCGCCTGGACCGTGCCGTAGCGCCACAGCATCGGCGCCACGTGGTGGCTCCCGCACCCCCGGCACCAGGGCATGAGCTGTGAGGAGACACGCTGCCGGAGCTCGTCGTGCAGCGCGTTCTTGTCGAGCCGCCGACCGTTGGACAGCGCGTCGCGCGTGGCCGCGGCGACCTCGTCGAGCGCGGCGGTCGGCGCGAACCCGTGCTCGGCGGCCAGCCGCTGCACCTGCCGGCCGAGCTGCGAGGCGAGCTCGTCGTCGTCGCGCGCGATCAACGCGCGGCCGAAGAGCGCGTGGTCGCCGGGAGCGAGCGCGTGGATGGCTCCGCGCACCGCATGGGCGACCACGACGTCGCCGGCGTCGACCGCCGCGGCGTAGCCCTCGGCGGAGACGTCCTCGGCGCGCGCGGCCAGCGCCAGCAGCGCCGCGTCGCGGGCGACGTCCGACGCGGGGCAGGCGGCCGCCTGCGCGAGGCTGCGCGCGGTGCGACGCACCAGCCCGGACCGGGCGAGCCGGAAGGCCAGCACCTGCTCGGCGTCCATGCCGCGAAGGGTCGCACGGACGCCGGCCCGCCGCCGCGCCGCGGCGGCATCCCACCCCGTAGCTCGCCAAACCTGCCCGCGCCGCCGAACGCCGCGCCCGCGACCTGCGCAAGAAGGCGGCCCAAGGCTCAAGTCGTCTCCTTTCCGGCCGATTGGGGTGGAGTGAGCGAGAGGATCGACGCGGCCGAGCGCCGCCTTGCCGAGGCCGAGGACCGGTTCCGCGCCGCGTTCGAGGACGCGGCGATCGGGATGACGATCACCTCGCTCGACGGTCGCTGGCTGCGGGTCAACCAGGCCTTCTGCACGCTCGTCGGACGGCGCGAGGACGAGCTCGTCGGGCGACCGGTCCACGACATCACGCATCGCGACGACATCGCCGTCAGCGACGAGGCGATCGCCGCCCTGCTGGCCGGCCGGCGCAGCACCGCGATGAACGAGCTGCGCTACCTGCGGCCGGACGGCTCGCCGATCTGGGTCCTGCGCTCGGCCTCCGTCGTCCGGCGCGACGGCGTGCCGTCCTACTTCATCGCCCAGGCGATCGACATCACCGAGCGCCACGCCGCCGAGGAGGCGCTGCGCGCCAGCGAGGAGCGCTTCCGCACGCTCGCGGCGTCGGCCCCGAACGGGATCTGGGCGATCGACCGCGTCGGCGCCTGCATCTACGCCAACGACCGGCTCGGGGCGATCGTCGGCATGCCCGCCCAGCACCTCCTCGGCTTCGGGTGGCAGGGCGTCATCAACGACGGCACCGACCCCACGTTCCTGGTCGACCTCGCCGAGCAGCTGCAGCGCAACGGCACCGCGATCCGCGAGCTGCGGATGACGACGGCCACCGGCGAGCCCCGCTGGGTGCGCTGTCACGCCGGCGTCATCCAGCGACCGAGCGGTCGCGTCGACGGGTTCGTCGGCTCGCTCGAGGACGTCACCGAGGAGGTCCGCAACCGCGGCGAGCTGGCCGCCCGCGAAGCCGAGCTCCGGCTCGTCGCCGAGAAGTCCAGCGACTTCCTCGCCCGGCTCGCTCCCGACCTGGAGGTCCGCTACGCCTCGGCCGCCTCCGCCACGCTCCTCGGCTACGCGCCGGAGGCGCTCGTCGGCCACCGCGTCGACGAGGTCGTCGTCCCCGAGGACCGCCCGCAGCTGCAGGCCGCGCTCGCGCGGGTGGCCCGCCACGAGACCGCGACCGTGGTGTGCCGGGTGCGGCGCCGCGACGAGCGGCTCGTCTGGTTCGAGTCGACGCTGGCGCCGGTGCTCGACCACGCCGGCGACCTGATCGAGCTCGTCTGCGTCGCGCGGGACATCACCGAGCGCAAGGCGGCCGAGCTGCAGCTCGCGCACCAGGCGATGCACGACGCGCTCACCGGCCTGCCCAACCGCGCGCTCTTCCTCGACCGCCTGCACCACGCGCTGCTGCGGCGCTCCCGCGGGGCGACCGGCAGCCTCGCCGTGCTCTTCCTCGACGTCGATCGCTTCAAGGTCATCAACGACTCGCTCGGGCACGAGGCCGGCGACCGGCTCCTCGTCGACGTCTCCGGCCGGCTCGACGCCGCGCTGCGGCCGGCCGACACCGTCGCGCGGTTCGGCGGCGACGAGTTCACCGTGCTGTGCGAGGACATCGCCGGCGAGCGGGAGGCCGTGGCGATCGCGCAGCGGATCGTCGACCTCTTCGACGACCCCTTCGAGATCGAGGGCCGCGAGGTCTTCCTCTCGACGTCGGTGGGCATCGCCCTCGTCGCCGCCGACCAGGACGGCGCGCCGCCGCCGGAGGACCTCATCCGCGACGCGGACGCGGCGATGTACCGCGCCAAGGAGCGCGGCAAGGCGCGCTACGAGCTCTTCGACGCGGAGATGCGCGACCACGCGCTGCGCCGCCTGGAGGTCGAGAACGCGCTGCGGCGCGCCGTCGAGCGCGACGAGCTGCGGATCCACCTGCAGCCGGAGATCGACGTGCGCGACGGCAGCATCGTCGGCTTCGAGGCGCTCGTGCGCTGGGAGCACCCGGAGCGCGGGCTGCTCTCGCCCGCCGAGTTCGTGCCGCTCGCCGAGGAGACCGGCCTCATCGTGCCGATCGGCGAGTGGGTGCTGCGGCGGGCGTGCACCGAGGCGGCGGGCTGGAACCCGAGCGGCCTCGGGATCTCGGTCAACGTCTCGGCGCGCCAGCTCACGCAGGGCGACTTCGCGGACGTCGTGGCGCGGACGCTGCGCGACACCGGGCTGCGTCCCGACGCGCTCTGCCTCGAGCTCACCGAGTCGGCGGTGATCGAGAGCGGGCCGACGACGATGGGCACGCTCAACGCGCTCAAGGACCTCGGGGTCAAGCTCGCGATCGACGACTTCGGCACCGGCTGGTCGTCGCTCGGCCATCTGCGCCGCTTCCCGCTGGACGTCGTCAAGCTCGACCGCTCGTTCGTGAGCGGCCTCGGCACCGAGCCGCAGGACGCCTCGATCGCGGCGGCGATCATCTCGCTCGCGCACGCGCTCGGCCTGTCGACCGTCGCGGAGGGGATCGAGACCGACGAGCAGCTCGCGGTGCTGTCGTCCCTCGGCTGCGATCTCGGCCAGGGCTACCTGTTCGCGCGCCCCGCCCCGCTGGACGCCTTCGCGTCGTTCCTGGCGGCGCGGGAGAGCTGAGCGTCAGCCGGCGCCCGCGCCGGCGACCCGGTCGACGGTCGCGCCGGCCGCCCTGCCCGCCTCGGCGACGCCCTGCGCGACGTGCGGGACGACGGGGGCGGCCTCCTCGCCGACGGCCTGCGCGGTCTCGCGCGCCGTCTCGCCGACCGCGCCGGCGGCGTCCTGCGCCGCCTGGCCGGCGTCCTGCACCGCCGGCGGCGCAGCCGGCGTGGCGGGCCCGGGCGCGACCGGATCCGGCGCCACGGGGCTCGGGCCGCCCGGGCCGTGCCCGCCGGAGCCGCCGCGGTCCGCGCTCTGCGCGCCCGCGGGACCGGGCGCGGCCTGCGGCGTCGCGGCCGGAGTCGACGCGTCGCCGCCCGGAGCGGCGGGACGGCGATCCGCCGGGGCCACCTCGATGCCGGGCCATGCGGGCGCGCGCTGCAGCGTCCGGCCGACCGTCGTGCGCGTGCGCACCCGCGGCGAGCGCCCGGCGTCCGCCCCCCGGCCGCCGGAGCCGCGCTCGTCCAGGACGGCGCCGGCCGCGCGAGCGGGCAGCTCGAGCCGGGTCCGAGTCGGCGCGCCCGGGTCCGCGGGCCGCGCGCGCCCCGGCGGCGCCGCCTCGGCGAGCTGCAACGGCACGACGGCGTCCGCGTCCGCATCGGCGACGTCCGGCCAGCCGCGGAAGGCGACCACGGCGCTCACCGCGAGGAGCGCCGACGCGCCGGCCGCCACCAGCGATCCCGCCGCCCCCAACGATGCGATCAGCCCCCGTGCGTTGCGCAAAGCGAGACCATCATGCCCAGCATCGCGCGCGCGCATGCGTCACGGGCCGCCGGGCGACGTCATCGGGTCGTTCGGCGCGCGGTTGGAGTCGACGCGGATGCCCGGGGGCGACTGCGCGGTGTCGACGAAGAGGCAGAGGGCGTGCTCGCCGTCGTCGGCCGGGATGCAGGTGCGGTAGAGGTGCTCGCCGTACGGCACGGAGTCGGCGCGGTCGATGTTGCGGCGGAACTCGGCGGCCACGTCGGGGGCGGTGGCGACCCAGCGCCGGACGGCCGCCGACTGCGCCGAGAACGCGTCGCGGCGCGCCTCGATCGCGGGCCGGTGCGCGAGCCCGATCGCCACGAGGATCGCCGTCGTCGCCAGCAGCGCGACCGTCCCGCCGTAGTCGGAGGCCACCACGCCGGGCAGGTCCGGCCGCCGGCGTCGCAGCAGCAGCCCGAGCAGCGGCCCGGCGACGGCGACCGCCAGCCAGTTGAAGAACGTCGCCAGCAGCAGCGCCGGGAACCATCCCGGGCCCTCGCCGGCGATCGGCAGCTCGTGGAGCAGCACCGTGTCGGCGACGGTGAGCGCCGCGAAGCTCGGCCACTGCCACGCCCCGCGCATCCGCCACCGCAGCCGGGTGAGCTCCATGCCGCGAGGGTAGGCGGTCGGCCGCTTCGGGCAGTAGTGTTCCAACACCCGGCGCCGAGACGCGGCGATCCCGCAACGCGGCGCGAGAGACCAGAGCCGGACGGAGATCCCGATTCCGGCCTGACCGAGGGAGAGAGACTGGATGGCGACCGAGCTGGCTCGGGTGGCGAGCGACGCCCCGACCGAGCACCTCACCACGGAGGACCGGATCGCGCTCCTGCGCTTCATGCTGCTCATGCGAGGCATCGAGGCGCGCGCGATGACGCTGTACCGGCAGGGCAAGGTGCCGGGGTCGTTCTACGACGGCTACGGCCAGGAGGCGATCTCCGTCGGAGCCGCCTACGCGATGGCGGCCGAGGACCGCCTCTGCATCCTGCACCGCGACCTGGGAGCCCATCTCGTGCGCGGCGTCGAGCCGGCACGGATCTTCGGGCAGTACATGGGCCGCGCGGGCGGCGTGACCGGCGGGCGCGAGGGCAACGTGCACTTCGGCGACCCCGCGCTGGGCTGCGTCGGGATGGTCTCGATGCTGCCCGACATGATGCTCGTCGCGACGGGCATGGCGATGGCGTTCAAGCTGCGCGGCGAGCGCCGCTGCGCGCTGACGTTCTTCGGCGACGGCTCGACCTCGCGCGGCGACTTCCACGAGGCGCTCAACTGGGCGGGCGTGCAGCACCTCCCGGTCGTCTTCGTGCTGGAGAACAACCAGTACGCGTACTCGACGCCGACCGCGCAGCAGTTCGCCGTCGACCCGGTCGAGCGCGCCGCCGGCTACGGCCTGGCGGGCGAGACGGTCGACGGCAACGACGTCGAGGCGGTCTTCGACGCCGTCCGCCGTGCGCGGCAGCGCGCCGTCGACGGCGGCGGGCCGACGCTGATCGAGGCGGTCACGATGCGGATGCACGGCCACGCCGCGCACGACGACATGCGCTACGTGCCGAAGGAGCTCGTCGACGAGTGGGCGCGGCGCGACCCGATCGACCACCAGGTCGCCCGGCTGCAGGAGGTCGACCCGGAGCTCGACGTCGACGGCCTGCGCGCCGAGGTCGACGCGGCCGTGGCGGCCGGCGTCGAGGAGGCGCTCGCCATGCCGATGCCCGACCCGGCGACCGCCACCGACGGCGTCTTCGCCGACGAGGCGGTGCCGCTCGGCGACGGCCACGCGCCGTGGAGCGGCTGGGCGGAGCGGGAGGCCCGGCGATGAGCACGATGACGTACCTGCAGGCGATCTCCGACGGCCTGCGCGAGGAGATGCGAGCCGATGATCGCGTCCTCATGATGGGCGAGGACGTGGGGGTCTTCGGCGGCGCCTTCAAGGTGACCGACGGCTTCCTCGACGAGTTCGGCGCGTCGCGCGTCATGGACACGCCGCTGGCGGAGTCGGGGATCATCGGCACGGCGGTCGGGGCGGCGGTCGTCGGGCTGCGGCCCGTGTGCGAGATGCAGTTCTCGGACTTCATCTCCTGCGGCTTCGACCAGCTCGTCAACGTCGCCGGCAAGATGCACTACCGGCAGGGGCTGGCGGTGCCGATCACGGTCCGGCTGCCCACGGGCGGCGGCTTCTCCGGCGGCCCGTTCCACTCGCAGAACCCCGAGGCGTGGTTCATGCACGCGCCGGGGCTCAAGGTCGTCGCGCCGTCGACGCCCGAGGACGCCAAGGGCCTGCTCGTCGGCGCGATCCGCGACCCCAACCCGGTGCTCTTCTGCGAGCACAAGCACCTCTACCGGCGGGTGAAGGGCGAGGTCCCCGAGGGCACGTACACGACGCCGTTCGAGGCGCGCGTCGCCCGCGAGGGCGACGAGCTGGCGATCATCGCCTACGGCGCGATGGTCCACGTCGCGCTGGAGGCGGCCGAGGACCTCGACGGCGCGAGCGTGCGCGTGCTGGACCTGCGGTCGCTCGTGCCGCTCGACGAGGCGGCGATCCTCGAGTCGGTCCGCCGCTGCTCGAAGGTCGTCGTGCTCGACGAGGCCAACGCGACGTGCGCCGCGGGCGCGCAGGTGGCGGCGCTCATCGCGGAGAAGGGCTTCGAGGACCTCGACGGCCCGGTGGTGCGCGTCGCGACGCCCGACGTCCCGATCGCGTTCTCGCCGCCGCTCGAGCAGGCGCTGCTGCCGACCGTCGACCGGGTCAAGGAGGCCTGCCGTGAGCTCCTCGCGTACTGAGACCGCCGTCGACGTCACGATGCCGCAGCTCGGGGTCTCGGTCGCCGAGGGCACGGTCGTCTCGTGGGCCAAGCGGCCCGGCGACTGGGTCGAGCGCGACGAGCCGATGCTGGAGGTGTCGACCGACAAGATCGACGTCGAGGTGGAGGCGCCGGCCAGCGGCCGGCTCGCCGAGATCCTCGTGGACGTCGGCACGACGGTCGAGGTCGGGACGGTGCTGGCGCGGATCGAGACCGACGCGCGGCCCGGCGAGCCGCACGCGAGCGAGCACGACGGTCACGGGAAGGTGGAGGCGCCGAGCGAGGCCGAGCGCCCGCGCGACGAGCCCCGCTTCCGGCGCTACTCGCCGGTCGTCCAGCGGATCGCCGCCGAGCACGGGGTCGACCTCTCGCAGGTCGAGGGCACGGGCCGCGGCGGGCGCGTGCGCAAGCAGGACGTGCTCGCGTACGTCGAGCGCAACGGCGGCGGCGCGGCGACGGAGCCGCCGATGCACATCGAGTCGCCGTACCGGCCGGAGCCCGAGCCCGCGGCGGCGAAGCCCGCGGCGGCGCCGGCGCCGGCGCCGGCGGTCGAGCCGCAGGCAGGCGGGACGCTGTCGCGGATGCGCCGCGCCATCGGCGAGCACATGAAGCGCTCGCTCGAGACGGCCGCGACCTGCACGAGCTGGATCGAGGTCGACTTCTCGCGCGTCGAGGCCGAGCGCGCCCGCCTCGGGATCACCGCGCTGCCGATCGTGGCTCGCGCGACGGTCGAGGCTCTGCGCGCGTACCCGTCGCTCAACGCCACGCTCGAGGGCGAGGCGTACACGCGCTACGACGACGCGGTGCATCTCGGCATCGCGGTCTCGCTCGGCGAGGACGGCCTGATCGTCCCGGTCATCCGGGACGCGCAGGACCTGTCCGCGGAGGGGCTGGCCAAGCGCATCAAGGACGTCGCGCGCCGGGCCCGCGAGCGCGAGCTCCAGCCCGACGAGGTCCGCGGCGGCACGTTCACCGTCACCAACCCGGGGCAGTTCGGGACGATCATGGCGACGCCGGTCATCAACCAGCCGCAGGTGGCGATCCTCGACCTCGAGGCGGTCGTCAAGCGGCCGGTCGTGGTGGAGGGCGACGCGATCGCGGTGCGGCCGATGTGCATCCTCGGCCTGTCCTGGGACCACCGGGCGCTCGACGGGGCCCTCGCCGCCCAGTTCCTCAGCGAGGTCAAGCGGCGGCTCGAGGGGCTCTAGCCCCGCTGGACGCGAGTGCCACAATGGGAGGCGGCATGGGCGATCTCCACGTCGTCTCCCTCGGCCTCGTCGAGTACCGCGAGGCGCTGGCGCTGCAGCACCGCTTCGCGGACGCTCGCGCCGCCGACGCCATCCCCGACACGCTGCTGCTGCTCGAGCACCCGCTGTGCTTCACGAAGGGCCGCCGGACCCGCCCGGGCGAGCTGCCGTTCCCGGAGCAGTGGTACCGCGAGCGCGGCGTCGACGTCATCGACGTCGATCGCGGCGGCTTCGTCACCCATCACGCCCCCGGCCAGCTCGTCGGCTATCCGATCATGCGCGTGACGAGCGCGCGCGACCACGTCGCCCGCATGGAGCGGGCGATCGTGGCGGCGCTGACCGACGAGGGCGTCGAGGCGCGCGGCCGCTCGTCCGAGGGGCCGTCGCTGACGGGCGTCTGGGTCGGCGACCGCAAGATCGCCTCGATCGGCGTCCACGTCTCGCGCGGCATCACGACCCACGGCTTCGCGATCAACGTCGACAACGACCTCGAGCCGTGGTCGTGGATCGTGCCGTGCGGCATGCCCGACGTGAAGACGACCTCGCTGGCGCTCGAGACGGGCCGCGAGGGCCCGCTGCTGCCGTGCCTGCGCAAGCGCGTCGCCTGGCGCTTCGCCCAGGAGTGCGGGATGCGCCAGCGGCTCGTGTCGCCCGCCCGCGCGCTGCCCGCGGCGGCCGCCGTCTGACGGCATTCCTGCAGCGCGGCCCGAGCGCTTCGGGAAGAATGTCCCCCATGATCCGCCGTCGCGCGCTGCGCGCCCTCCTCGTCTGCGGCCTCCTGCTCGTCGCTCCCGCGAGCGCCCAGGCGGCCGAGCAGTTCGCCGCCCTCACCTCCGACGGGCAGATCGTGCTGTTCCGCTCCGACTCGCCGGGCAAGCTCCAGGGCGCCGAGCTCGTCACCGGCCTGCAGCCGGCCGAGACGCTGCTCGGCCTCGACGTGCTCCCGTCGAACGGTCGCCTCTACGCGCTCGGCAGCACGAACCGGATCTACGTCGTCAACCCGGTCACCGGGGCGGCGACGCCCGTCTCGAACACCCCGTTCAGCCCGCCGCTGAACGGCCAGACCTTCACGTTCGGCATCGACCCGACGACGGCGGAGGCGCGCGTCGTGTCCAACACCGGCCAGGACCTGCGGATCTCCGTGGCCAACGGCCAGGTGACCGGCGTCGACGCCCCCTACGGGTACGTCGCCGGCGACCCGGGGTTCGGGACCACGCCGCTGCTCGCGGCGCTCGCCTACACGATCCCGCCGCTCGGCAGCGCCGGCGCGCCGTCGTTCTACGCCATCGACACCGCGCGGGACGCGCTCGTGACGTCGGCGACGCAGGCGGCGACCGTGCGGACGATCGGCGAGCTCGGCGTCGAGGCGGTCGAGCCGGCCGCGCTCGACGTCACCGCCGAGGGGACCGCGTTCGCCGCCCTGCGCCGCACCGCCGACGCCGACCCGCAGCTCTACACGATCGACCTGAGCACCGGGACGGCCGTCCCGGTCCCCGATCCGCGCCTGTCGACGATCGCGCCGCGGACATCCTCGACGTTCCGCCAGGACACGCCCGTCATCGCCATGGCCGCGCTCGGCGACGTGCCCGACGACGAGCGCAACCCGCGCGTGACGCTCGCCGTCGACACCAAGCCGGCGCTCAACCGCCTGCTGCGCCGCGGCCTGAAGCTCAAGGTCGCCTGCAGCGAGGCGTGCACGACGACCGCCGACCTCACCGTCCGCGGCATCTCCTCCGAGCAGGCCGAGGGCCAGATCGTGGCGACGGCCGGCGACGTGAAGCTGCGGCTCGAGCTCACCGGCGAGGCCAAGGACGCGCTGCGCGAGCGGCCGACCGCGCGCCTGAACCTCCGGGTCGTGACGACCGACGCCGCGGGCAACCGCGTGACGATCCGCCGCCAGATCCGCGCGCTGTTCCCGCAGGAATAGCCGCGATCGCGGCGGGGCTAGGCTGGACGTCGTGAGCGCCACCGAGTCCGAGCCGCGCAGGCATCAGACGCGTTCTCGCGCCAATCCGGGTGGGATGGACGTGTTGAAGGTGTTGGGGTCGGAGGTGCGGCCGTGGCGGGAGCGCAAGCCGCGGTGGTTCAAGGTGCCGCCGCCGGGTGGAGAGAGCTATCGCAAGCTCAGCCGGTTGGTGCGCGAGGAGAACCTGCACACGGTCTGTCAGGAGGCGGCGTGTCCGAATGTGGGGGAGTGTTGGGAGCGGGGCACGGCGACGTTCATGATCTTGGGGGATACGTGTACGCGGCGGTGTGGGTTCTGTCATGTGCAGACGGGCAAGCCGACGTGGAACGATCCGTTGGAGCCGGCCAGGGTGGCGCGGTCGATCGCGCGGTTGGGGTTGCGGCATGCGGTGATCACGTCGGTGGATCGCGATGATCTGCCTGACAAGGGGGCGCGGATCTGGGCGGCGACGATCCGGGAGGTGCGTCGGCAGGCGCCGGGGTGCAAGGTCGAGGTGCTCACGCCGGACTTCCAGGGGCATGAGATGCCGTTGGCGGCGGTGATCGCCGAGCGGCCGGATGTGTTCAATCACAACGTCGAGGTGGTCCCGAGGTTGTATGCGGTGGCGCGGCGGGGGTCGCGGTGGGAGCGCTCGTTGCGGGTGTTGCGCAACGCCAAGGAGATGGGCGGCGCGGCGGTCACGACGAAGTCGGGGTTGATGGTCGGGCTCGGCGAGACGTTCGAGGAGATGGTCGCGGCGTTTGCGGATCTGCGGGCGGCGGGGGTGCAGGTGTTGACGGTCGGGCAGTACCTGCGGCCGACCGAGCAGCATCTGCCGGTGGTGCGCTACTGGCATCCCGACGAGTTCAAGGCGCTCGAGGAGGCGGCCTACGGGCTGGGCTTCGAGCACATCGCGGCCGGGCCGCTGGTGCGCTCCAGCTATCACGCCGACGAGCACGTGCCCCAGCACCAGCCAGGGCACGGCCCGCTCGCCGCCGACGCCATCAGATAGGTTCTCCGTTCGACGAAGCGTTGGCAGCGCCTCTGACCGGGGTGATGCCGCCGCAGCGCGACGATGAAGCACCAGGGACGGGCCGACTCGGTCAGGGCGGCAGCACGGACCTCGCTCGAGCTCCACTGTCATCCACGCCAGCAAGGCCCATGAACGCCGCCCTCTCGAATGCGATCGTCCGCACCTACCGCGAGGCCCTCGGACGCGGGCCCACCCGCGCCCGCTGCCTCACCACCGAGACGCACGTCCTGCTCTGCGTCCTCCAGGACACCCTCACGCCGGCCGAGCGCCGGCTCGTGACCGCCGGCCTCCACGACCAGGTCCGCGCCACGCGGGCCGAGCTGGCGCGCACGATGGAGCCCGATCTGCGCGCCGCCGTCGAGCAGATCGCGGAGCGGCGCGTCCAGACGGTCGTCAGCGGCTTCAACCCGTGGCACGACGTCGCGACCGAGGCGTTCCTGTTCGAGGCCGAGTGATCGGGCGCGGCGGCTAGCCTGCCGCCGTGGTCCCGATCAAGGACGACATCCCCAACGACCGCGTGCCGGTCGTCACGCTGGCGCTCATCGCCGCCAACGTGCTGGTCTTCCTGATCGCGGGCGCCGACGCGGCGCGCGAGCACGGGCTCGTGCCGGGCGACGTCGAGCCGTGGGCGTTCCTCACGTCGATGTTCGTCCACGTCGGCTGGCTGCACCTGCTCGGCAACGTGCTCTTCCTGTGGCTCTTCGGGCCGAACGTCGAGGATGCGTGCGGGCGGGTGCGGTTCCTCGCGCTGTACCTCGTCGGCGGCGTCGTGGCCGCGGCGGCGCAGGTCGCGGTCGACCCCGGCTCGACCGCGCCGCTCGCGGGCGCGTCGGGCGCGGTGGCGACGATCATGGGCGCCTACCTGCGCCTCTATCCGTGGGCGCGGATCCTGGCGATCGTCTTCATGGTGCTCTTCTTCACGATCGTCGAGATCCCCGTCGTGGCGATGCTCGCGCTGTGGGCGGCGGTCCAGGCGCTGCTGGCCGTGCTCGACCCGGGGTCGGTCGCGGTCGCCGCGCACCTCGCCGGGTTCGTGCTCGGCGTCGCGGTGGCGCGCATCGTGGCCACCGACGTCAAGACGCCGGAGTCGGTGCTCGCGCGCGGCCGGGCGGTCACGCCGTGAGGAGCGCGATCCTCGCCGCCGCGCTCGCGCTCATCGCGCTGCTCGGCGGCCTCACGGTCGTCGTCGTCGTGCGCAACGGGCCGGATCCGCTGACGCTCGTCTCGCTGCTGGTGCTCGCCATGCTCGGGTTCGGCATCCTCGGCGCGCTCCGAGAGGGGCCGCCGCGGCCGTGAGGTGCCGCGCCGCATCGATCGCCGCCGCCGCGCTGCTGCTCGCGGGCTGCGGCGGGGCGGCCCACGGCGGCGCGAGCGGCGGCCGCACCGAGACCGTGCACCTGATGGAGCAGACGCCGGTGAACGGGCCGCCGACCGCGGCGGTCGCGCGCCGGCCGCTCGACGTCGACCTCGGCGACACGATCGACCGCGTCCGCGTCCGGCTGCGCCATCCGCCGCGCAGCGGGCTGCTCTTCGACCTCGACACCGGCGAGGTGCTCTGGCGGCGTGCCGCCGAGCGGGTCCTGCCGATCGCCAGCCTCACGAAGATGATGACCGCGCTCGTCGTGGTGGAGGAGGCGCGGCGGCGCGAGCGCGTGCGCATCACGCGCCAGGCGCTCGCCTACCAGGGCTCCGGGGTGGGGCTCCTGCCGAAGGGCAAGCGCGTCTCGCTCGAAGCGCTGCTCTACGGCCTCATGCTGCCGTCGGGCAACGACGCCGCGATCGCGCTCGCGCAGCACGTCGGCGGGACCGTCCGCCGCTTCGTCGGGCTCATGAACGCGCGCGCCCGCGACCTCGGCCTCTCGTGCACGCGCTTCTCCGCGCCGGACGGCTTGCGAGACCGCGGCAACCACTCGTGCGCCGCCGACCTGGCCGCGCTCGCGCGCGCGGTGCTCGACGAGCCGCGGCTGGCGCGCATCGTCCGGACGCGGTACGCGGTCCTCGACTTCCCGATCAAGGGCGGCAAGCTCTACCTCGCCTCCCACAACCCGCTGCTGCTCATGGGCTACCGCGGCGCCACCGGCATCAAGACGGGCTACACCGACGCGGCCGGCCGCTGCCTGGTCGCGTCGGCGACGCGCCACGGGCGGCGCCTGGGCGTCGTGCTCCTGCACTCGCCGGACCCGGGCACGCAGGCCATGCGGCTGCTCGACGCCGGCTTTCGCTTGAAGCGGTGAGCCACGGGGCAGGCGGGGCCGTATCCCGTGTCGATGAGGATCGTGGTGATCGGCGCCGGTCTCGGCGGCCTCGGCGTCGCGCTCCGTCTGCAGGGCGCCGGCCACGACGTCGTCGTCGTGGAGGCCCGCGAGCGGCCGGG
Organism: Capillimicrobium sp.; assembly: GCA_035761245.1. Classification (GTDB taxonomy): domain Bacteria; phylum Actinomycetota; class Thermoleophilia; order Solirubrobacterales; family Solirubrobacteraceae; genus Capillimicrobium. The sequence continues at coordinate 23,989 of DASTRJ010000023.1, forward strand.
CGGCCGCGCCGACCAGCTGCGGGACGCGGGCTACACGTGGGACACCGGGCCGTCGCTGGTGACGATGCCGTGGGTGCTCGAGGAGACGTTCGCCGCGGGCGGGCTCGACCTGCACCGCGAGGTGGCGCCGCGGCGGATCGACCCGTTCTACCGGATCCGGTGGGCCGGCGAGGACCGCGTCCTCGACCTCGGCCCGGCGGAGCGGATGCCCGAGCGCATCGCCCGGTTCTCGGCGCGCGACGCGGCCGCGTTCCCCGGCTTCCTCGAGGCGCTGCGCCCGATCTACGAGGAGGGCATCCTCGGCGCCGGGCGCCGGCCGTTCCTGCGCGTGCGCGACCTGGCGGCGTTCGCCCCGCGGATGGTCCGGCTCGGCGCCGCCCTGCCGCTGTGGCGGCTCGTGGCCCGCCACTTCGAGCACCCGCGGATCCGCGAGGCGTTCTCGTTCCACTCGCTCTTCATCGGCGGCGACCCGTTCCGGGTGCCGGCGATCTACGGCGCGCTCGTCTACCTGCAGCTCCTCGACGGCGTCTGGTACGCCGAGGGCGGCGTCTACTCGCTGATCGAGGCGATGGCGCGTCCGCTCGACGTGCGCTGCGGCGAGCGCGTCGCCCGGATCGAGCAGCATCGCGGAGCGGTCCGCGGGGTCGTGCTCGAGGGCGGCGAGCGGCTCGGCGCCGACGCGGTCGTGTCGAACGCCGACGTGCTGACGACCCATGCGCTGCTCGGCCGCCGGCCGCCGCTGCGGCGTCTGCGGCCGACGATGTCGTGCTTCCTGCTCTACCTCGGGACCGACCGGCGCTTCGACGCCGGGCTGCTGCACCACACCCTCCTCGTCGGCCGGGGCTACCGCCGCTTCATCCGCGACGTCACCCGCGACGGGCGCCTGCCCTCGACGTTCTCCACCTACGTCCACGCCCCGACCCGGACGGAGCCGGCGATGGCGCCGCCGGGCGGCGACTCGATCGCGGTGCTGCTCCCGGTGCCCAATCTGCGCGCGCCGATCGACTGGGCGACCCGCGGCGAGTCCCTGCGCGACGCGCTCGTCGCCGACCTCGAGACCACGTTCGGCCTGCGCGGCCTCGACGCGTCGATCGCCGTCGAGCACCGGATGACGCCCGCCGACTTCGCCGGCGCGCTCGGCGCCGTCGACGGGAACGCGTTCGCGGTCGAGCCGACGCTGCACCAGTCGGCGGCGCTGCGCCCGCCGAACCGCGACCGCACGGTGCGCGGGCTCTACCACGTCGGCGGGGGCACGCATCCGGGCGCCGGCATCCCGGGCGTGCTGCTCGGGGCGGAGATCACCGCCGGGCTGATCGCCGCCGACCGGCCGGCGAGGAGGCCGGCGCTCGCCCATGCGTGACGGCGACCTGCTCGAGGCCCGCGCGACGACGAGGCGCGCCGCCCGGACGTTCTCGCTGGCCTGCCGGCTGCTGCCGCGCGACGTGCGCGACGACGTCTACCTGCTCTACCTCGTCTTCCGCCGCCTCGACGACGCGGTCGACGAGGGCGAGCCCGACGCCGAGGAGCGCCTCGCCGCCGTCGAGGCGTGGGCGGCCGGTGCGGCCGGCCGCGGTCCGGCCTCCCGCGAGGCGCGCGTCCTCGAGGAGCTGGCCCGGCGCCACCCGCTGCCGCGGTCGGCGTTCGCCGACTTCTGCCGCGGCATGCGCGACGACCTCGAGCGGGTGCCGGTGGAGACCGAGGACGACCTCGATCGCTACTGCTACCGCGTCGCCGGCACGGTGGGCGTCGTCATGGCGCACATGCTCGGCATGCGCGACGCCGCGCGGGCGCTGCCGGCAGCGGCCGCGCTCGGCATGGCGATGCAGCGGACCAACGTCCTGCGCGACATCGACGAGGACCTCGCCGTCGGCCGCGTCTACGTGCCGACGGCGACGCTGGGGCGACTCGGCGGCTCGCTGACGCCGGGCGAGCGCGAGCGGGTGCTGCGCGACCAGATCGCGCGCGCCGACGCGCTCTACGACCACGGCTGCGACGGCATCCCGCTGCTGGTCCGCGGCCGCCGGGCGATCCGCTCCGCGGCGGCGATGTACCGGGAGATCCTGCGCCAGATCGAGCGCGACGGCTACGGCGCGCGCCCGGGCCGTGCGGTCGTCCCGCGCCGGCGCAAGCTCGTCGTGGCGGCGCTGGCGCGATGACGCGCCCTAGAACGGCAGCTTCCCGCGCCCCCGGCGCCCGGCCGACGCGCTCTTGTTCGTCGCCTTGCGCGACGACGAGAACGGCTTCTGGAGCAGACGGCCAAGAGCCCCCGGCGCCGAGCCGGCCGCGCTCTGGCCCGCACCGAGCGTCTTGTCGACGCCGCGCTGCGGATGCTGCGAGAGCCGCGGCAGCAGGAACGCGAGGACCAGGAGGACGAGGCAGACGCCGATGATGACCGCGATGGTCATGACCGCGGATTACCCGGAGCGTCGCCGGCGCACGCGCCGCCGCGGCGCTCGCGCCATGCTCGGCGCCCTGGCGGTCGCGCAGGTGGCGTACGCGCAGCTCCCCGAGCGGCACGTCCAACGCGCCACCAAGGCGATCGTCGGGCTCTTCCTGGCGGCCTCGACGGCGGAGGCGATCGACGCGCGCGGGCGGCGGCGCGGGGTCGCGCTCGTCGCGGCCGCGGGGATCGTCGGGTTCGCCGCCGAGGTCGCCGGCGTGCGCACCGGGCGGCCGTTCGGCCACTACGCCTACTCGGACCGGCTCGGCCGGCGGGTGGCGGGCGTGCCCGTCGCGGCCGCGGCGGCGTGGGCGATGATGGCGCGCCCCGCCTGGGCGACCGCGGGCCTGATCGACCGCCGTCGCCCGGCGCGCGTGCCGCTGGCCGCGGCGGCCCTGACGGCCTGGGACGTCTTCCTCGACCCGCGCATGGTCCGCGACGGCGCCTGGCACTGGCCCGGCGGCGGCCGCTACGAGGGCGTCCCCGCGTCGAACTTCGCCGGCTGGCTGCTCACGGCGACGGCCGTCTTCGCCGTCTGGGCGCTCGTCGACGGCGACGACGACCCGCGCGACGGGTCGGGCGACGGCGCGCTGGCGCTCTACGCGTGGACGTGGGCGGGCGAGGCGTTCGCCAACGCGGCGATCTGGCGCCGGCCGCGCGTCGCCGCGGCCGGCACGGCGGCGATGGGCGCGTTCGCGCTGCCGGCGCTGCGCGCCCGGCTGCGGGCGGCATGAGCCGCGCGGTGGTCGTCGGCGCCGGGGTCGGCGGGCTCGCCTGCGCGGTGCGCCTCGCGCGCGCCGGCCACGCGGTGACCGTCGTCGAGCAGGCGCCGGTCGCCGGCGGCAAGTGCGCGCGGGTGGAGCGCGACGGGTTCCGCTTCGACGCCGGGCCGTCGCTGGTGACGATGCCGTGGGTGGTGCGCGAGCTGCTCGGCGACCGCGTCGAGCTGCTGCGCGTCGAGCCGGTGACGCGCTACCGCTTCGCCGACGGCTCGAGCGTCGAGCTGTCCGCAGACCTGCCGCGAGCGCTCGAGGCGCTCGAGGCCTGGTCGCCGGGCGCGGGCGC
>DASTRJ010000024.1:0-20027 GCA_035761245.1 Capillimicrobium sp.
TTGATCAGCCGGCTCTCGAGCAGCAGCGCGCCGAGCTCCGATCGCGTCGCGCGGTGATCGACGATCGACGCCTGCGCGGTCCAGTCGCCGGTCGGCGCCGACGGCGCGAAGTGCGAGCGCGCGCGCGAGCGCAGGTTCACCGACTTGCCGACGTACAGCACCTGGCCCTCGGCGTTGCGGAAGATGTAGACGCCGGGCGTGTCGGGCAGGTCGGCGAACTCGGGGCGCTCGAGCAGCCGGCGCCGGCCGAGGTCGGGCTTGGGCGCGGAGCGCCGCCGCGACGGCCGCAGCACCGCGAGCGCCTCGCGCACCGTCGACGCGTTCGCGCACAGGCGCGGGAAGAGCGCGCAGAACACGCGGGCGGTCGTCTCCGCGTCGGCCAGCGCGCGGTGCGAGACCTCGACGTCGATGCCGAGCGAGCCGGCGAGTGCTGCGAGCTTGCGCTGCCGGGCGAGCGGCGCGAACCGGCGCGCGAGCGCGACCGTGCACAGCGCGGGCGGGTCGGGCCACTCGAGGGCGCTGCGCTCGAACGCCTGGCGCAGCACGCGCCGGTCGAACGCGATGTTGTGACCGACGAGGACGCGGTCGCGCAGCTGGTCGGCCAGATCGGGCAGCACGAGCTCGGCCGCCGGGGCCTCGTCGACCATCGCCTGCGTGATGCCGGTGAAGCGCTGGATCCCGCGCGACAGCGGCGCCCGCACGCCGACGAGGCTCTCCCACCGGTCGTGCAGCTCGCCGCCCCCGACGAGCACCGCGCCGACCTCCGTCAGCTCGCACGCGTCGCCGGCCTTCCCGTTCGTCTCGGTGTCGACGACGAGGAACTCGGTGTGCGCGAGCGGGGCGTCCAGCAGATCCATGCGGACCGCGCGTTGTACGCCCCGGCCAGGACGGTTCGCACGAGCACTTGCACCGCTGCCGGGAGTAGCATCGACCCATGTCCCTGATCGCGCGCACCGAAGCCGAGGAGCGGCGTCGCGCGTGGGAGGACTACGCGGAGGCGACGCGCGGGCTGGAGGGCGCCGCGTACGACGAGGCCGAGCAGGAGGCGTGGCAGCGCCTGCAGGAGCGCCTCGAGGACCTGCGCGACGCGACTGCGTTCCGCCGCTCCCCGTTGGGGTAGGGTTCGCGCGGGTCGGGCCCGGAGAGGGCCTGTGAGGAGAGGAATTGAAGGGCTTGCACCGCGCTCGCGCGCTCATCGGGATCACCGCTGCGGCGGCCGCCTTCGTGGCCGGCTGCGGGGACGACAGCGACTACGCGAACAACCCACGGCCGCCTTCGCCGATCGTCGTCAGCGCGTCGATCAACAACGGGAAGGTGTCGGTCTCGCCGCAGGAGTTCGGCGCCGGGCCGGTCACGCTGATCGTCGCCAACGAGACCGAGCGCGCTCAGGAGATCACGCTCGAGACCGACGAGATCGGCGGCTCCTCGCCCGGCATCACGCAGAAGACCGGCCCGATCAACCCGGGCGACACCGCGTCGCTGAAGGCCGACCTCAAGGAAGGCAAGTACCGGGTGGCCGCGGGCGGCGACGACATCAAGGCCGCCGCGCTCAAGGTGGGCGCCGAGCGGCCCAGCGCCCAGAACGAGCTGCTCCAGCCGTAGTCACGGCGCAGCCGCAAGGGTGCGGCCACTAACCTCTCGGGCCTTCCAATCGCAAGCGACAGCGAAGGATCCCTGAACCCGTGGCCGTTGATCTAACCCAAGTCTCCAGCGTCGACACAGAGCCGGGCGAGCTGCCCGCGACGATGGCCGCATGGGTCATCCGACAGGAGCGGGAGGGCGAGCCGGTCGACGCCTTCCAGGTCGAGGAGATCGAGGTCCCGGAGCCCGGCGCCTTCGAGGTCGTCGTCCGCGTCATGGCGGCCGGCGTGAACTTCAACAACGTGTGGGCCGCGCTCGGCAAGCCGGTGTCGGTCTTCGGCTACGGCGACCACCCCGAGTTCGGCCACCACATCGGCGGCTCGGACGCCTCGGGCGTCGTCTGGAAGGTCGGCTCGGGCGTCACGCGCTGGAAGCCGGGCGACGAGGTCGTCATCCACTGCAACATGACCTCCTACGAGGACCCGGAGGTCCACGGCCTCGACCCGATGGCCGCGCCGTCGCAGCGGATCTGGGGCTACGAGACCACGTGGGGGTCGTTCGCCCAGTTCACGAAGGTCCAGGCGCAGCAGCTGCTCCCCAAGCCGAAGCACCTCGCCTGGGAGGAGGCCGCCTCGTACGGCCTCACGTACTTCACCGCGTACCGGATGCTCATGAACCGGGCGAACCTCCAGGCGGGCCACAAGGTCCTGATCTGGGGCGCCGCCGGCGGCCTCGGTGTCTTCGCCGTGCAGCTCTGCAAGCTCACCGGCGCGGACTGCGTCGGCGTCGTCTCCTCGGAGGAGAAGGGCAAGCTGGTCGAGCAGCTCGGGGCGGTCGGCTACATCGACCGCAACGAGTTCAAGGGCATGATGCGCAAGGGCGGCGAGACGCCCGAGGAGGAGAAGGAGCGCTTCAAGGTCTCGCGCGCGTTCTCCAAGCGCGTCAAGGAGCTGCTGGGCGACGCTCCGGACACGGTGTTCGAGCACGTCGGCCAGGCGACGTTCCCCACCTCGGTGCTGACCGTCAAGACGTTCGGCAAGGTCGTCATCTGCGGCGCGACGTCGGGGTACCAGCTCGACTTCGACGTGCGCTACCTCTGGATGCGGCAGAAGGAGGTCCTCGGCTCGCACTTCGCGAACGCGTGGGAGTGCAACCTCGCGAACGCGCTCATCGAGGAGTCGAAGATCCGCCCCGTGCTGTGGAAGACGATGCCGTTCGAGGACGTCGCCAACGCCCACCAGCTCATGCACGAGAACAAGCACCTCGGCAAGATCGCGATCCTCGTCGGCGCGACCGAGGAGGGTCAGGGCAAGACGGCCGAGGGCCCGGGCGCGATCGTCGCCGAGGTGGGCGCCTGATGGCCGGCAGCGTCCACATCCCCTGGTACGCGACGGGCTTCCGTGGCGACGGCCTCGAGGAGGCCCTGGCGCGCATCGCGCCCGTCGCGCAGCGCTACGGCGCGACCGACTACGCGGTCTACCGCAACCGCGACGACCGCTACCGCTTCCTCCAGATGGCGACGTTCGAGGACAAGCTCGACTTCACGCGCTACTGGGAGGGCGAGGAGTTCACGGCGTTCCGGGTGAACCACCAGGGCTGGTACCAGGTGCCGGTCCTGTACACCTGGAACGACCTCGTGATCTCCGGCGGCCTGCACCCCGAGCGCGTCATCGGCGCGCCCGAGGTCACGGCCGACGCGCAGGCCCAGTAGCGCCGCGGCGGCCCGACGGCCGCCCGCGCGCGAAGCTGAACGTCCGTTCCGCCACCACCACGGTGGCGCAACGGACGCTCGCGCGCCCGCGCCGTCGACGTGCGCAGCGCGAGCGTCCGATCGAACGCCCTCACGCGGGGTGAGCGGACGTTCAGCTTGCGACCGCGGCCGACCGCGGCCGGTCCGCCCGCTCGCTGGTTCGCGGGGCCTACGCCGCCGACGACCGGCGGCCCTTGGTGGACTCGATGTCCATCCGCATCCGGGCCAGCGACTGGCGGATCAGGCGCGAGACCTGCATCTGCGAGACCCCGATCACCTTGGCGATCTCGGTCTGCGTCATGTCCTCCTCGAAGCGCAGCCGCAGGATCTCGCGATCGCGGTCCGACAGGACGTCCATCGCCTCGTCGATGAGCACGCGGATCTCCGCGCGGCCGAGCTCCGGGTCGGTGCCGCCGAGCGACTCGGCCAGCGTCGAGTCCTCGCCCGCCGGCTCGTCGAACGAGCGCGTCCGGTGGGCCTGGGCGGACTGGATCGCGCTCAGCGTGTCCTCCAGCGACGCGTCGACCGCCTCGGCGATCTCCTCGACCGTCGGCGAGCGGCCGAGCTGGTTGGTCAGCTCGTCGCGCGCCTTGGCGACCTTCAGCTGCAGCTCCTGGGTGCCGCGCGGCACGTGCAGCGCCCACGTCCGGTCGCGGAAGTGGCGCTTGATCTCCCCCAGGACGGTCGGCGTCGCATACGACGAGAAGCGGACGTCGCGGGTGATGTCGAACCCGTCGATCGCCTTCATGATCCCGATGCACGCGACCTGGACGAGGTCGTCGAGCGGCTCGCCGCGCCCCGCGTAGCGGCCCGCGAGCGCCCGCGCGAGCGGCAGCATCTCCTCCGCGAGCGTGTCGCGGGCATGCGTGTCACCGTGCTCGTGATAGCGCTTGAGCAGCATCCGCTCGCGTGCGGCGCGCTCGGCCGCCGTCGACCCCCCATCGGCCATGTGAGACATCATCCCTGTTCCAGCGGCGCCATGGTCAGGCCGGCTCCGTGGAGCTGGTCCCAGTAGTGCTCGGCGAGCTCCTTGTGGCCGCTGAAGACGATCGCCTGGCCGGTGTTGTGGATGCGGTCGGCGATCGCGTAGCCCTCGGGCAGGGACACGCCCGGGATGGTGCGCGCCAGCGTGCGCGCGACGTGGTCGAAGGTGTTGTGGTCGTCGTTGCGGACGATCACGCGCCAGCTGCCTCCCAGGCCGGTGCCCGGGCCGGCGACGCGCGGACGCTCGATGGTCTGAGACATCCGCACAGACACTAACGGCCTTCTCGCTTCGACCAGTAGCGACGCAGTCCGAGCCAGCACTGGTCGATCGGAGCGGCCTGCAGGAGCGCCCCGGCCGTGTCCGGATCGGTCCGCGCGGCGACCCACGCCTGGTGCTCGTCGACCCACGCCTCCATCTCCAGCTCCGCCGCCGGGCGCGCCCACGTGTCCAGCCACAGCCGCACGGCGTCGAGCTGGCCGGCGACGTCGTCGAAGACGCCGAAGTGCGTCGGCACGACCCGCTCGGCGTCCCAGCTCGCGAGCAGGTCCAGCGACGCGTTCCAGGCCTCGAGGTCGATGTCGGGCGGCGGCGTCGGGGCGATCGTCGGCGCGTCGCCGATGCGGACGCCCGCGGTGTCGCCGGCGAAGAGCGTGCCGGTCGCCTCGTGCAGGTAGGCGACGTGATGCGACGCGTGCCCCGGCGTCTCGGCGACCCGGAAGCCCTCGATGCGCTGGTCGGAGACGACGCGGATCGCCTCGCGCGGCACCGGCGTGATCTCGCCCCAGAGGCGCTGCATGTCGTCCCCGTAGAGGCGTGTCGCGCTCGCGATCAGCTTGGAGGGGTCCTCGAGGTGCGGGGCGCCCCGCTCGTGCACCCAGACCTCGACGTCCGGCCACCGGCGGCACAGCGCGCCGGTCGCGCCGGCGTGGTCGAGGTGGATGTGCGTGAGCGCGATGACGCGCGGCACCTCGCCGTCGAGGCCGGCGAGCAGCGCGTCGAGGCAGGACGCCGGCCCGGGGTCGACGAGCACGCCGTCGATCAGCGTGCTGCCGATCACCCGCTCGCGGCCGAGGTGGTTCAGGTCGATCAGGCGCATGCGATCACGATGTCCTGGAACGACCGCGGGCGCGCGACCCCGGCGCCGCGCCACGCCCCCGGCTCGATCCGCTCGACGGGCACGCGCTCGCGCACCCAGCCGGCGTCGTAGGCCACCGCCTCCTCGGGGACGGCCTGGTCGGCGATGGCCGTCTCGGCCTCCGCGTCGAAGAAGCCGATCGCGGCGCGCCCGGCCGCGATCGCCGCGCGCGAGTCGTCGTCGAGCAGGAAGAACGTCGCCAGCAGCCGGCCGCCGGGGCGCAGCACACGCCGGCTCTCGGCGAGGTAGCGCTCGGCCGCCGGCGCGAGCAGGTGCGTCAGGACGCTCGTCATGACGACGACGTCGAAGCTGTCGTCGTCGTACGGGAAGCGGTACGACGTGGCGTCCTCGGTGCCGTGCGGGTTGTAGCGGGCGTTGCGCAGGTCGGCGACGTCGAAGCGGAAGCGATCGGCGGGATAGCGCGAGGCGCACCAGCCGATCGCGTCGCGGTCGACGTCGAAGCCGGCGTAGGTGCCGGTGGTGAGGAACCCCGCCAGCGGCCGGGCGATGCGGCCGATGCCGCAGCCGGCGTCGAGCACGTCGGAGGCGGGCGTGAGATCGGCGAGCTCGACGAGGTGCGCGAGGAACTCGTCGCCGATCGCGACGAAGTCGCCCTGCCCGACGCTTCCCCACCGCCGGCGGGGCGGGACGAGCGGGTCGCGGCGCCCGCGGGCGCGGTCGAGCGCGTCCTCGGCGCGGAGCCTCAGAGCGGTGGCGGCGCGGCCTCCCATGCCCGTCGGACCTTACAATTGACTCATGAGTCAGCACCGTCTGCCCGACCGCGACCGCCCGTGGATGATGCGCACCTACGCGGGTCACTCCACGGCGAAGAAGTCGAACGAGCTGTACCGGAGCAACCTCGCCAAGGGGCAGACGGGGCTCTCCGTAGCGTTCGACCTCCCGACGCAGACGGGCTACGACCCCGATCACGAGCTCGCCCGCGGCGAGGTCGGCAAGGTCGGCGTGCCGGTCAGCCACCTCGGCGACATGCGCCAGCTCATGGACGGCATCCCGCTCGGCGAGATGAACACGTCGATGACGATCAACGCGACGGCCGCCTGGCTGCTCGCGCTCTACATCGTCGCCGCCGAGGAGCAGGGCGTCGACCAGAAGGCGCTCCAGGGCACCACGCAGAACGACATCATCAAGGAGTTCCTCGCCCGCGGGACGTACGCGTTCCCGCCCGGGCCCTCGATGCGGCTGATCGCCGACATGATCGCCTACACGGTCACCGAGGTCCCGAAGTGGAACCCGATCAACATCTGCAGCTACCACCTGCAGGAGGCGGGCGCGACGCCGGTCCAGGAGATCGCCTACGCGATGTCCAACGCGATCGCCGTGCTCGACGCCGCGCGCGAGCGCGTGCCGCAGGAGCTGATGGGCAAGGTCTTCTCGCGGATCTCCTTCTTCGTCAACGCCGGCGTCCGCTTCATCGAGGAGCACGCGAAGCTGCGCGCGATGGGGATCCTGTGGGAGGAGATCGGCCGCGAGCGCTACGGCGTGGAGGACCCCAAGCACCTGCGCTTCCGCTACGGCGTGCAGGTCAACTCGCTCGGCCTGACGGAGTCGCAGCCGGAGAACAACGTCCAGCGCATCGTCCTCGAGGCGCTCGCGGTGACGCTCGGCCGCAACGCCCGCGCCCGGGCGATCCAGCTGCCGGCCTGGAACGAGGCGCTCGGCCTGCCGCGCCCGTGGGACCAGCAGTGGTCGCTGCGCATCCAGCAGGTGCTGGCGTTCGAGACCGACATGCTGGAGTACCCCGACATCTTCGAGGGCTCCAAGGTGATGGACGGCCTCGTCGCCGAGCTGCTCGAGGGCGCCCGCGCCGAGATGGCGATCGTCGCCGAGCACGGCGGCGCGGTCGAGGCCGTGTCGTACATGAAGGCGGCGCTCGTCGACTCGCACCGCGAGCGCATCGCCCGGATCGAGCGCGGCGAGCAGATCGTCGTCGGCATCAACAAGTTCACCGAGACCGAGCCGTCGCCGCTGGCGTCGAGCGAGGACGGCGGCATCCTCACCGTCGACCCCGGCGTCGAGGAGGAGGCCAAGCAGGCGCTCGCCGACTGGAAGGCGCAGCGCGACGAGTCCGCGGTGCAGCAGGCGCTCGCCGAGCTGGCGCGCGTCGCCTCCAGCGACGAGGAGAACATCATGCCCGCGACCATCGCGGCCGCGCGGGCGGGCGCGACGACGGGCGAGTGGGCGCAGACGCTGCGCGAGGCGTTCGGCGAGTACCGCGCCCCGACCGGCGTCGGCGAGTCGACGGCCGCGCCGCCGACCGACGCGGTCGACGAGGTCCGCGACGAGGTCGAGCGCGTCAGCGAGGCGCTGGGCCGCACGCTGAAGATCCTCGTCGGCAAGCCGGGCCTCGACGGGCACTCCAACGGCGCCGAGCAGATCGCCGTGCGCGCGCGCGACGCCGGCATGGACGTCGTCTACGACGGGATCCGCCTGACGCCGGCGCAGATCGCCAAGTCGGCGCTCGACGAGGGTGTCCACGTCATCGGCCTGTCGATCCTGTCGGGCTCGCACCGCGAGCTGATCCCGGCGGTGATGGATGCGCTGCGCGAGGTGGGGGTCGACGTCCCGGTGGTCGTCGGCGGGATCATCCCCGAGGCCGACGTCGAGCCGCTGAAGGCGTGCGGCGTCGCTGCGGTCTACACGCCGAAGGACTTCGAGCTGACGCGGATCATGCGCGACATCGTCGGGCTGGTCGCCGAGCAGAACGGCGTCGCGGCGGGAGCGTGAGCGCCGCCGGCGGCGACTCCGAGCTCGCCGCGCGGCTGCGCGACGGCGACCTGACCGCCGCGCCCGCCGTCCTGAACCTCGTCGAGAACCGCTCGCCGGCGAAGCGCCCGGAGATCGAGGCGCTGCTGCGCGGCGTGTCGCCGCAGGCGCTCGGCGGCGAGGCCCGCGGCCACGTCGTCGGCATCACCGGGCCGCCGGGCGCCGGCAAGTCGACGCTGCTGAGCGCGCTGGTCGCCGCCTGGCGTGCCGGCGGCCGGACGGTGGCGGTCCTGGCGGTCGACCCGTCGTCGAAGCGCTCGGGCGGCTCCCTGCTCGGCGACCGCGCCCGGATCACCTACGACCCGCAGGATCGCGGCGTCTTCATCCGCTCGACCGCGGCCGGCGGCCGCCTCGGCGGGCTGGCGCCCTCGACCCGCGCGGCGGCGGCCGCGCTCGCCGCCGCGTTCGACGTGGTCGTGATCGAGACGGTCGGCGTCGGCCAGTCGGAGACCGAGGTGGCGGAGGTGGCGGACACCGTCGCCGTGATCGTGCAACCTGGGTCCGGTGACGTGCTGCAGTTCCTCAAGAGCGGGATCATGGAGGTGCCGGACGTGCTGGTGGTGACGAAGGCCGACCTCGGCCAGGTGGCGCTGCGCGCGCGCCGCGACCTGGCGGCGGCGCTGCGCTCGCTCGGCGAGCGCGACACGGCGGTGGTGGCGGTCTCCTCGATCGCGCCCGTGCAGGGCATCGACGAGCTGATCGCCGCGCTCGACGAGCACCGGGAGCGCCTCGACCTCGGCGCGCGGCGCGTGGCGGCGCGGCGGGCGGGCGCGGTGGCGGACTTCGCCGCCGAGCACGGCGAGCGCGGGCTGCGCGCGCTCGGCGGCCGCCGGGCGGCCGAGCGCCGCCTCGCCCAGGAGGAGCCGGGCGCCGACATCGCGTCGCTCGTCGCCGTGCTCGAGCGCGAGGCGGCGGCCGCGGCGCCGGCCGCGGAGGTGGCGCGATGAGCCTCGACGGCTGGGCCGGTCAGCTCGGGCTGCTCGTGGCGGCCTTCGTCGTCGGGACGATCGTGGCGGCGGCGTTCGGCGCGGCGAATCTCGGCGTGGCGCTGAGCGTCGGCACGATCGCCTTCGCGGCCGCGTACATGTGGATCATCGCCAAGCGGTAGCGGCGCGTTCGCGCCGCTACCCCACGTCGCGCAGCAGCTCGTCCCAGCCCTCGAAGCGGTGCCGGCAGTGCTTGCAGATCCGCGCCGCGGCGAGGACCGTCTCGGCGCAGTCGGGGCACTGCTTCGTCGGCACGCCCGGCGGCAGCGGCTCGGGACGATCGGCGACCGCCGCCGGGCCGGCCGGCTCGCCGGCCACCGGCGCGAGCGGCTGACGCGGCGCGGCGACCCGCCGCGCCGGCGCGTCGGCGTCCGGGTCCAGCGCGCGCGACAGGACGCGCCGGAGGTCGAGCCGCACGCCGCGGACGCCACGTAGGCCTCGCGCCTGCGACGGCGGCGGCGCGAGCGGCGTCGCGCCGCGGCGCTCGGCGCGCGTGTCGATGCCGCGCGCCGCGCTGCGCACCGCGATGATCAGGAACGCGAGCGCCAGCAGCGTGAGCGGGACCGCCAGGATCGCGATGTAGAGCAGCGAGAGCATGAGGGGACGGCCGGCACGCTAGAGCGCGGACCGGACGGAGCCGCTCGCGCGCTCAGACGGCCCAGGAGCCGTGCTGCGGCGGCCCGAAGTGGAACTGGCAGTGCTTGCACACGCGCGCCGAGGCCACCACGGTCTCGGCGCAGTCCGGGCAGCGCTTCGTCGACGGCTCGGGATGGTCGACGAGCTGCAGGGGGCCGCGCTCGATCCGGACCTCCGCGGCATCGACCTCGACGCCCGGATCGCCCCATGCTCCGGGAAGCTCCGTGACCGAGCCGGCCCGCCACGACGCCATGCGCGCCTCGTCGATCCGCGCCGCCACGGCGGCGGCGACGCGCAGGCCGATCGCCACGACGGCCAGCAGCAGCGGCAGCGCGACGGCCGCCAGGTACACGGTGGGGAGCAGCACGGACGTGGCTTCGGCACCCGCCGGACCGCTCCTCGCGAGGCCTGCAAGATCCCGTGCAACATTCGTCCAGACGGCCCGAAACGGACGGACGTCCGATGGAGCGGGCCGCCACCGGCTGGCGAGACTGCGGGCCATGTCCTCCAGCTCCCTGCGCTCCATCGACGGGGCCCTGATCGTCTTCGTCGTCGGCGTCGTCGCGGCCATCGCGCTCGGGGCCACGGGCGTCCTCTGAGCACGCGCCGGGCCGTCGTCCGGACGGCCGCCGACGGGTAGGCTCATCGTGCGATGCCGCGTGAGCCCCTGCGTGACGGTCACGGCCGGCTGATCGGCGATCTGCGCCTGTCGGTCACCGACCGCTGCAACTTCCGCTGCCAGTACTGCATGCCGGCGGAGGGGCTGCCGTGGCTCGACCGCGAGGACGTCCTGCGCTTCGAGGAGATCGCCCGGCTCGTCGGCCTCCTCGCCGAGATGGGCGTCCGCGACCTGCGCCTCACCGGCGGCGAGCCGCTGGTGCGCCGCGACTTCCCGGCGCTCGTCGCCATGCTCGCGCCGCTCGTCGACGACCTCGCGATCACGACCAACGGCTACCTGCTCGAGCGCGACGCCGAGGCGCTCGTCCGCGCCGGCGCCGCGGGCGAAGGCGGCCTTCGCTTCAACGTCTCGATCGACTCGCTGCAGCGCGACCGGTTCTTCGAGATGACCCGCCGCGACGCGCTCCCGCGCGTCCTGCGCGGCCTGGAGCGGCTCGCCGAGTTCCCGGAGGCGCACCCGATCAAGGTCAACGCCGTCGCCATGCGCGGCTTCACCGAGGACGAGGTCCTCCCCTTCGCCCGCTTCGCGCGCGAGCACCCGTACGAGGTCCGCTTCATCGAGTTCATGCCGCTCGACGCCGACCACACCTGGTCGCCCGGCCAGGTGCTCACCGGCGACGAGATCCGCGCCGCGATCCACGCCGTCCACCCGCTCGAGCCCGAGCCGCGCGAGCCGCACGCCACGGCCCGCGTCTACCGCTTCGCGGACGGCCAGGGCCGCATCGGCTTCATCAACCCGGTCTCCGAGCCCTTCTGCGGCGACTGCAACCGGATCCGGATCACCGCCGACGGCAAGCTGCGGACCTGCCTGTTCAGCCTCCACGAGACCGACCTGCGCACGCCGCTGCGCGCCGGCGCCACCGACGACGACCTCGAGGGCATCCTGCGCGACGCCGTCTGGCGCAAGGAGCTCAAGCACCACGTCAACGAGCCCGGCTTCGTCCAGCCCGAGCGCACCATGAGCGCCATCGGCGGCTGAGACGCCGCCGTCCCAGACTCAGGTCCGCACGTCGCCGGTCGATGACGCGGCCATGCACGTGCTCCACGACCTCCGCCTCGGCGTGCGCCTCGGGGCCGCGTTCGGCCTCGTCCTCGCCCTGCTCGCCGTCGTCGCGCTCGTCGCGCTGAGCTCCGTCAGCTCGCTCGGCCGCGACGTCGGCAGCCTCGGCAGCGGCGACGACCGCCGCGCCATGGTCGCCTCCTTCGACGTCGAGTCCAACGCCCAGGACCTCGCCCACAACGTCGTGCGCCACCTCTACGTCTTCGACGGCGACCTCGCCGCCCAGGACGAGATCCAGCAGGAGGTCGAGCGGCTCGCCGGCGACATCTCGGCGGACCTCGCGACCGCCGAGCGGCTCGTCACCTCCGACGCCGGCCGCGCCGCGGTCGCCGACGCGATCGCGATCAACGAGCGCTTCCAGTCGCTGTCGGAGCGCGCCGTCGCGCTGTCGCGCACCGAGACGGTCGAGCGCGACGAGGAGCGGGCCGGGTCGCGCGGCACGTACCTGGAGCGCATCGTGCCGCTGCTGCCCCGGATCGAGGAGGCGTTCGAGGCCGTCCAGGCCCAGGTGAACGCCCAGACGGAGGCGAAGGTCGCCACGGCGCAGGACGCCGCCGCGTCCGGCAAGCGCTGGATCCTGCTCGTCGCCCTGCTCGCGGTCGCCATCGGCGCGGCCCTCGCGTGGCTGGTGACGCGCTCGGTCACGCGACCGGTCGCGAACGTCGGCCGCCGCCTCACCGAGCTCAGCGACGGCGCGCTGGCGGAGCTCGACGGCGGCCTGCGGGCGCTCGCCGACGGCGACCTCACGGTGCCGGCGCGCTGCGAGACCGAGCCGACCGGCTCGACGGCCCGCGACGAGCTCGGCCGCCTCGCCCGGACCTTCGACGAGATGCTCGGCCGCACCGGCCGCGCGATCGCGTCCTACGAGCAGACCCGCGCGTCGCTCGGCGCCATGATCGGCCAGGTCTCGGCGTCGGCGTCGTCGGTGAGCTCGTCGTCGCAGCAGATGGCCTCGACCTCCGAGGAGGCCGGTCGCGCGGTCGCGGAGATCGCCGGCGCGGTCCAGGAGGTGGCCGCCGGGGCCGAGAAGCAGGTGCGCGCCGTCGAGACGACGCGCAGCTCGGCCGAGGAGACCGAGCGGGTCGCGCGCGACGCCACCGGCATCGCCGAGCGTGGCGCCACCGCGTCCGCCGAGGCGACGGAGGCGATGGGCGCGGTGCGCGAGTCGACCGAGCAGGTCACGGCCGCGATCCGCTCGCTGGCGGCGAAGTCCGACGAGATCGGCGGCATCGTCGCCACGATCACCGGCATCGCCGAGCAGACGAACCTGCTGGCGCTCAACGCGGCGATCGAGGCGGCGCGCGCCGGCGAGTCGGGGCGCGGCTTCGCGGTCGTCGCCGAGGAGGTCCGCAAGCTCGCCGAGGAGTCGCAGACCGCCGCCGGCACGATCGCCGGCCTCATCGACCAGATCCAGGCCGAGACGTCGACCGCCGTGCGCTGCGTCGACGAGGCGGCCGGCCGGTCCCAGGCGGGCGCCGAGGTCGTCGGCCAGGCGCGCGAGGCCTTCGAGCGCATCGCCGCCGCGGTGGCCGACGTGACCGAGCGCATCGGGCACATCTCGCAGGCCACGAACGAGGTCGCCTCGGTGGCGGAGCAGTCGTCGGCGTCCGCGGAGCAGGTGTCCGCCTCCACGCAGGAGACGTCGGCGTCGGCGCAGGAGATCGCCGCGTCGGCCCAGGAGCTCGCGCGGACCGCCGAGGAGCTCGAGCGGCTCGTCGGGCGCTTCCGGCTCGAGCCGGCCGCCGCGGCGTGACCTACGCCGCGGCCGCGAGCACGACGGCGAGGGCCTCCTCGTCGTCGATCGCGTCCGCCCAGCCGAGGATCTGCAGCGCGCAGCCGCAGTCGCAGCCGAGCTCCTCGAGCTCCTCGAGCCGATCGGCGTAGACCTCGAGCTCCTCCGGGCACTGCTCGTCGGAGCACACGAGTCGGGCGAACCACATGGCCGGCATGGTGACCGTGGCTCCGGACGAAACCGGCCGTCGTATCCTGAGCGCATGGACGCGTCGGAGGCGAGAGCCTGGCTGCGGTGCTACCGCTGCTGGTCACAGGAGCTCGAGGTGCAGGTGCACTACGAGGGCATCCACCGCATCGATCCGGACACCGGCGAGCGAGCGGAGGTCGTCGACGAGCTGCAGGAGGCGGTGGTCCAGTGCCTCGACTGCATGCACGACCAGCCGCACCTCGGCTTCGTGAACGGTCGCGTCGAGCCGGTCGAGGACCGCTGGGAGCGGATGATCGCCGGCACGCCCTGGGTGGCGTCCTGCACCGTGACCGTGGACGCCGACGACGTCGAGACGTGCTCCGGCCCCGAGGCGGGCGACGCGCTCTCCTACGCGGCGTTCGGCGAGCACGGCACTCGCGAGTTCTTCACCCACGTCCGCTTCCACAAGCACGAGGACGACACGCGCATCACGGTGCACCTGCTCGTCGAGCTCTACGCCCGGTCGGCCGAGGAGGCGACCGAGGTGCTCGAGGACGCCGCGCGCGGATCCCTGACGATCACCTCGCTCGCCGAGGAGTCCCGCCCACCCGCCGCCACCGGCGACGACCGACACTGAGGTCGCCCATGCGTCCAGCCCTCGCCCTGCTCGCCGTCCTCGGCGTGCTCGCCGCCCCTGCGGCCGCGCCCGCCCAGGAGCCCACGACGTCGTCCTCGCCCCCGACGCTCGCCGTCGTCGGCCAGGGCAGCGCGTTCGCGACGCCCGACACGGCCGAGCTCGGCGCGGCCGTCACGAAGGTCGCCCGCCGCGCCGAGCCGGCGCGCGCCGACGTGGCCCGCCGGATGGGCGACCTGCTCGCCGCGCTCGACCGCCTCGGCATCGCGCGGGCCGACGTCCAGACGACGAGCGTGAGCGTCGATCGCGGCCGCCATCGCAAGCCGCCGAGGGTCCGCTACACGGCCCGCTCGTCGATCTCGATCATGGTCCGCGACGTGGCGAAGGTCGGTCCGGTGCTCGACGCGCTCGTCGCGGCCGGGGCCGACGACGTCGACGGGCCGTGGTTCGGCTTCTCGAGCCCGTCGGCCGGCCGCGCCGAGGCCGAGCAGGCCGCGCTCGCCGACGCCCGCGCCCGCGCGGACGCGATCGCCGCCGCCGTCGGGATGCGCGTCGTCGGCGTCCGCTCGATCGACCTCGACCCCGGCGCCAGCGGCGGGCCGGTCGGCGACAGCGCCGCCGCCTCGGCCCCCGCCGCGAGCGGCAAGGGCGGCGCGCCCACGCCGGTCGAGGCCGGGCGCGAGCAGGTCTTTGCCTCGGTCGCCGTCGTCTACGTGCTCGGCCCGGCCGCCTGAGCGGCGGGCGCGCCGCCGTTCCCGCGGCCGGTCGCGACGCGGTCGATGAGCCCGTAGCTCGCCGCCTCCTCGGGGGTGAAGAAGCGGTCGCGCTCCATGTCCTCGTGCACGCGCTCGATCGGCTGGCCGGTGTGGTGGGCGAAGATCTCGTCGAGCCGCCGTCGCAGCGCGAGCGTCTCGCGGGCGTGGATCTCGATGTCGGTCGACTGCCCCTGGAACCCGCCGCTCGGCTGGTGGATGAGGATCCGGCCGTTGGGCAGCGAGGCGCGCTTGCCGGGCGCCCCGCCGGCGAGCACGAGCGCCCCCGCGGACATCGCGATCCCGCAGCAGATCGTCGCCACGTCGGGCTTGACGAACTGCATCGTGTCGTAGATCGCCAGGCCGGCGTAGACGACCCCGCCGGGCGAGTTGACGTAGAGCTGGATGTCCTTCTCGGGGTCCTCGGCCTCGAGGTGGAGCAGCTGCGCGACGACGAGGTTGGCGACCTGATCGTCGATCGCGGTGCCGAGGAAGATCACCCGCTCGTTGAGCAGGCGGCTGAAGATGTCGAACGAGCGCTCGCCGCGGCCGTCGGACTTGACGACGACGGGGACCAGCTGTGACACCGGCTGATATGCAACTGAGTGGTTGCGCATGACCCCAGGCTATCATGCAACCCATGAGTTGCATCAAGGAGGTCCTGCTCCCGGTCGACCCCGACGAGGCCTGGGACGCCGTCACCGAGCCCGAGGCGCTCGAGGCCTGGCTCGCCGACGAGGTCGAGCTCGACCTCCGCGAGGGTGGCGCCGCCACCTTCGTCCTGCCCGACGGCGAGGAGCGCCAGGCGATCGTCGAGGAGGTCGCCGAGGGCGAGCGCTGGTCGTTCTGGTGGTGGACCGGCGACGCGCCCGGCTCGCGCGTCACCGTCGAGCTCGAGCCGGCGATCGCGGGCACCCGCGTCCGCATCACGGAGTCGCCGGTCGGCCCGTGGGCGAGCATCGGTACTCCTCGCCCTGCGCGGGTAGTGGTCAGCGCCCTGGCGTGACCGATCGCGTCGACACCGTCTTCTCGGCCCTCGCCGACCCCACCCGCCGCCGCGTCCTCGACGAGATCGGGCGTCGCGGCGCCGCGACCGCGACCGAGCTCGCGGCCGACCTCCCCGTGACGCGGCAGGCCGTCGCCAAGCACCTCGGCATCCTCGCCGACGCCGGCCTCGTCGACGCGCGCCGGACCGGCCGCGAGACCCGCTACCGGGTCACGCCCGAGCCGCTCGGCGACGCGATCGGGTGGATGGCGCGCGTCGGCGCCGAGTGGGACGAGCGGCTGGCCCGCCTGCAGGCGTTCACGACGAGCAGGCGCTGACGCCGACGGTCGCGCGCCGCGCGGCGAAGCGCGCGGTGAGGACCCGCGCGCCCCGGTCGTACGACCAGGCCGACCGGGCCAGCCGATCGCCGTCCACGCGCACCGAGCACGGCACGAACGGGTCGCGCAGCGCCCCGAGCGAGGCCTGCAGCCGCACGTCGCGCGTCCGCGCCGCGCGCAGCGACAGCCTCCAGCTCCCGGCGCGCTCGCGCGAGCGCCAGCGGCCGTCGGCGTCGAAGCGCCCGGCGGAGCGCCCGCGCGGGAAGCCGAGCAGGACGAGGTCGTCGCGCCGGTCGGCGAGCTTGACGAGGCCGGGCCGCGAGCCGTAGCCGGCCAGGGTGTCGACGTCCGGCGGCAGCAGCGGCAGCACCGCGCCGGCGCGGACCTGCAACGGCAGCTCGTCGAGCGGCGCGCGCATCGTCACCCGTCGCCGCCCCGCGGTCACGCGAGCGGGGCGAGCGATCCGCAGGCCGCCGCTGCGCGGGACGTAGTCGACGGACCGCCACAGATCGATCCACCGGCCGCGCGGCAGCCACACGCGGCGCGACCGCGCGCCCGGCTCGAGGACCGGCGCCGCGAGCAGGTCGTCGCCGAAGAGGAACTGGTCGTCGATCGCCGCGCCGCGCCGGTCCACGAGCGCGATCGCGCGCATGATCGGCAGGCCGGTGCGCCGGTACTCGGCGTCGGCGGCGACGAGGTACGGGTACAGCTGCGTGCGCAGCTTCGCGTAGCGGCGCCAAAGCGGCAGCGTCGGCTGCTCCCAGATCTGCGGGCGCTGGTCGAGCGGCTGGGTGCCGATCCCCTCCGCCTTCGTCCGCATGACGCCGGAGACGGCGCCGAGCTGGATCCAGCGGGCGAGCAGCTCCGGGGTGAGGCGCTGGTCGCCGAGCGTGAAGAAGCCGCCGACGTCCGAGCCCCAGGTCGAGACGCCCGAGAGCCCCATGCTGAGCCCCGTCCGGACCGCCGAGCGCAGGCCGTCGAAGCCCCAGCCGGTCGTCGGGTCGCCGCCCCAGACCACCGGGGAGTAGCGCGCCGAGCCGGTCCAGCCCGAGCGCACGAAGCGGACCTGCGGCCGCGGCTGACGCACCGCCCACGACTGGCCGGCGCGGTGGTAGAGCACCGGGTAGAGGTTGTGCATCCGCAGGCCGGTCATGCCGTTCGCGGAGACCGAGTCGGGCGGGGTGTACTCGCCGTAGTCCTCCATGAAGCCGTCGTAGCCGTCGGCGGCCGTGCGGTCCAGCACCGACTGCCAGAGCGCGACGCCGGCCTCGCCCGAGAGGTCGAACTGCACGATCGGCGTGGCCCCTCGGCCGCCGACGAACGCCGTGAAGACGTACGGGTCGCCGTCGGGGCGCCGCTGGAACGCCCCGAGCGGCGCGCCCTGCGCGAACAGCGGCGCGTCGGCGCACAGCTCGTTGTTGAGGTAGGTCAGCGCTGCCGCGCCCGCCGCGTGCAGCGCCGCGGTGCGGGCGCGCTGCTGGGCCTCGCGCCCCAGGCTCGCCTCGCACGGCAGGTAGCGCAGATGCGTCTCGACGGCGCTGAACGGGGCGTCGGCCCGCCGCAGCGCGTCGACGAACTCGCCCTCGCGCGGCTGCTCGTCCTGGTGGCCGGTCTGGAACCACGGGCCGAACACCCAGGGCGCCGGCGGCGCGGGCTGGCGGCCGACCGCGGCCGTCATCCTGCGCAGGGCGCCGGCGGGCGAGCGCCCGTCGAAGCCGCGCAGCGTCGCGGCGCGCGCGTCGACCTCGACGACGAAGGACGCGCGGTGGAGCCGGAAGCGGCTGCGCTCGCTGCCGGTGACGAGCACGCCGTCGCCCGCCGTGGTCATGAGCCACGGCATCGGGAAGTACGTGGCGTCGTCGCTGCGCCGCAGCGCCCAGGGCGGCACGGTGATCGACACCGCGTCGTACTCCTGCGGCGACGCGTACGGCCCTTCGCCGACCCAGTTCTCGACGGTCCCGCGCGTTCGCGTTACGGCGTCCGAGCGCTCGCCGAAGCCGAGGTACCGCTCGCCGCGCCCGACGGGAACCCGCACGGAGACGGTGCGGACGTCGGCCTGCCCGGCGGGAGCCGAGACGCGCAGCACGTCGCCGCGGCGCTCGAGGCGCGCGTCGCGGTGCACCCGCCCGTCGGCGGTGGTGTACGAGGCGGTCGCCCGGTCGAGGATCGTCGCCGCCCCGGCCGGGGCGACGCCCGGGGCCGCGCCCGCCGCGACCAGCGCGGCGGCCGCGGCGAGGCGGTGGAGCTGTGACATCGCGCGTAACGATGTCACAGCCCGCAGCGGCCCGCTGCGCTCAGCCGAGCCGCGACTCGAGCGCGTCGAGCTGGCGGCTCAGCTCCGCCGGGAGGCGGTCGAAGCGCGCGAAGTGCTCGCGCACCTGCACGAGCTCGTCGCGCATCGCGTCGAGGTCCGGCGTGACGACCTCGTGCAGCGCCTCCGGCGTGATGTCGAGGCCGGTGACGTCGAGGTCGCCGTCGGCCGGGACGAGGCCGACCGGCGTCTCGACGGCGTCGACCTTGCCCTCGCAGCGGCGGAAGACCCACGCGAGCACGCGCGCGTTCTCGCCGAAGCCCGGCCACAGGAACGAGCCGTCGGCCCCCTTGCGGAACCAGTTGACGTAGAAGATCCGCGGCAGCTTCGACGGGTCGGCCTGCTTGCCGATCTCGAGCCAGTGCCGGAAGTACTCCGCCATGTCGTAGCCGCAGAACGGCAGCATCGCGAACGGGTCGAACCGCAGCTGGCCGACCGTGCCGAAGGCCGCCGCGGTCATCTCCGAGCTCATCGTCGCGCCGAGGAACACGCCGTGCTCCCAGTCGAACGCCTCGCGGACGAGCGGCACGGCCGACGCGCGGCGCCCGCCGAAGAGGAACGCGTCGATCGGGACGCCCGCCGGGTCCTGCCACTCGGGCGCCATCGACGGCACCTGGGCGGCGGGCACGGTGAAGCGCGCGTTCGGGTGCGCGGCCGGATGGTCGGACTCGGGCGTCCAGTCCTCCCCATGCCAGTCGATCGCGTGCGCCGGCGGCTCCTTCGTCATCCCCTCCCACCACACGTCGCCGTCGTCGGTGAGCGCGCAGTTGGTGTAGATGGCGTTGCGCTCGAGCGCCGCCATCGCGTTCGGCGTGTTGCCGTAGCCGGTGCCCGGCGCGACGCCGAAGAAGCCGTTCTCGGGGTTGATCGCGTAGAGCCGGCCGTCCTCGCCGAACTTCATCCACGCGATGTCGTCGCCGATCGTCTCGACCTGCCAGCCGTCGAGCGTCGGCACCATCAGCGCGAGGTTCGTCTTGCCGCAGGCGCTCGGGAACGCGCCCGTGACGTACTTGACCTCGCCCTCCGGCGACGTGAGCTTGAGGATGAGCATGTGCTCGGCCATCCAGCCCTCGTCGCGCGCCATGATCGACGCGATGCGCAGGGCGAAGCACTTCTTGCCGAGCAGCGCGTTGCCGCCGTAGCCCGAGCCGTACGACCAGATCTCGCGGGTCTCGGGGTAGTGGACGATGTACTTGACCTCGGCGTTCGTCGGCCACGCCACGTCGGCCTGGCCCGGCGCGAGCGGCGCGCCGACCGAGTGCACGCACGGCACGAACTCGCCCGCCTCGCCGAGCGCATCGACGACCGCGCTGCCCATGCGCGTCATGATGCGCATGTTCGCGACGACGTAGGGGCTGTCCGAGATCTCGACGCCGATCTGCGAGATCGGGCCTCCGATCGGGCCCATCGAGAATGGGATGACGTACATCGTACGTCCGGCCATCGAGCCCTTGAACAGACCACGCAACGTCGCGCGCATCTTGTCCGGGT
>DASTRJ010000025.1:0-4068 GCA_035761245.1 Capillimicrobium sp.
GCCGCGCCGCCCCCTTGCCCGCATCCCCGGGCCGGCCCAGCGCCGCAGTCTCACACGCCTCACCCCGACGATCCACCCCTCGCTCCATGCCTGATTCCCGCGCGCGCGTGCGGCGGCTCGCCGCCTCGCGCCTGCTGTCCATGACCGGCACCGACGCCAGCGGCGTCGCGATCGGCTTCGCCATGTACTCCCAGACCGGCTCGGCCGCCTGGCTCTCGCTCTCGCTGCTGCTGACGATCGGCGCCGGCGCGGTGATGGGTCCGCTCGGCGGCTGGCTCGGCGACCGGGTTCCGCGCCGGCCGCTGATGATCGGCGCCGAGCTCGCCGCCGCCGCGCTCTTCGCGGCCATCGCCCTCGTCCACACGCCTGCCGCGCTGCTGGCCTTCGGGCTCGCCGGCACCGCGATCGGCGCCGTCTTCGGCCCCGCCGCCGGGGCCGCGATCGCCGAGCTCGCCGGGCCGCGCGACCTCGCCTGGGCCAACGGGCTCGTCGCCTCGACGTCGAACGTCGGCAAGACGGTCGGCCGTCTCGGCGGTGGCGTCCTCATCGCGCTCGCCGGCACCAGCGCCGTGTTCGTCTTCGACGCGCTCACGTTCCTCGCCTCGGCCGCGCTGATCTGGTCGGTGCGCGCCCCGTTCGGAGGCGCCGTGCGGTCGGCCGCGACCGCCGTGGCGCGGCGCGGCGGGATGACGTTCGCGCTGCGCCACCCGCGCATCCGCCTGATCCTGGTGTCGGCGTGTGCCTCGACGTTCGCGACGGCCTTCACGATGACCGCGGAGGTCCCGCTCGTCTTCGAGCTGGGCGGGGACGCCATCGCCCTCGGCGCGCTGACCGCGTGCTGGGGGCTCGGCATGGTCGCCGGCTCGTGGCACGCCGGGCGCGTGCTGCATGCCGGCAACGAGGCGACCGGCGTGCTCGCCGGACGGCTCGTCATGGCGGTCGCGATCGGGCTCGTCGGCGTCACGGGCGCGCTCGTCCCGGCGCTGCTCTGCTACGTCCTCGGCGGCATCGGGGGCGGCTTCATGGGCGTCGCCGCGCAGTCGCTGGTGCTCCGCGAGACCCCCGACGAGCTGCGCGCCCGGGCGCTCGGCACGATCGACGCCTGCCGCAACGTGGCGTTCGGCGTCGGCGTCGTCGGCGCCGGCGTGGCGGTCGACCCGCTGGGGCCGCTGACGATCTACGTCGTGGTGGGGGTCGCGTGCCTGCTCGGCTGCCTGCCGGTCGCGGCGCTCGTGCGCAGCCTCGGCGGCGTGCGGCCGCTGCGGGCGCCGGGCGCGGCGCCCGCGGTGTAGCCGCCTCGCCCTACCGGAGCGCCGCCCGTGTCCGGTAGCTGCGCCCGGTGACGGTCGTCGCGACGACCGTCACCCGCGGGCGCTTGCCGAGCGCGGCGCGGCGCACGGTCAGGTGCTTGGAGCCGACGCGCACCGACAGGCGACGCGCGCCCTTCGCGCGCTTGGCCCGCAGCCGCCGGGCGGCGTCCGCCTCGAGGCCCGGCGGGAGGGCGACGCGCAGGCGGCGCAGCTTCGCGGCGCCGCGCGGCACCTTCGCCGTCACGACGAGGGCTCCCGACCGCGTCAGCCTCGCCTTCACGGCCGGCCGCCGGCTCTTCGCGGCGCCGTCGCTGCTCGCCGCCGAGCCGCCTCGCGCGGGCGCGACGCAGTTCGTCGCGGTCGGCGTGGCGCTGACCGTGCGCTCGAGCCCCGCGTGCGCGGTGAACGTGGCGTCGATCGTGCCCGGCGACGCGCAGAGGTCATGGGTGGCGATCAGCAGCGGCCGGTCGGGCCCGCCGAGCACGAGCTCGAAGCGCGACAGCGGGACGTCGGGCAGGTCGTCCAGCGTCGAGACCTGTCGCGCGCCCTCGCCGATGCCGACGTTCGCGCGCAGCTTGACCGGGATGAGTCCGCCGAGCGCGATGCCGAGCTGCGGCAGCCCGCCGGCGGGGTTGGCGACCAGGTAGACCGGCCCGGTGAGGGGCTCGGCGAGCAGCGGCGACGCCGACGTCGCCGTGCCGACCTGGGTGGCGTCCGGGCAGGTGCCGGCGTCGAAGTCCGCCGACGGGCACTGCTTCGAGAGCGCCGCGATGTTCGCCGCGACGCCGAACGGAAGCGTGACGACGGTCTTGCGGCTCGTCGCCTCGTCGGGCGCCTGGCTGACCACGGTGGTGAGCCGTGGATGCTGCTTCGGGCCCCCTCCGTCGATCGTGGCGCTGATCGTCGGGGCGTAGGCGAGGGCCTCGCAGCTCGTCGGGGTGTACGCCGACGCGCTCGACGCGGTGGCGCCGTTGTAGGACGTCGTGACGACCGTGGTCGTCGCCGGGGTGCAGGTCGTCGGGTTCGTCAGGTACGGCTGCGACGCGCCCGGAACGCGGCCCCACAGGGTGAGCTGGATGCGGTCGATGTGGGCGGCGAGCGGGCCGACGTTCGTCTCGATCGTCCGCGGCGTGTCGACCTGCGTGGAGTCCAGCCCGTAGTCGCTGCCCGTGCGCACCGACACCACCGCCTGCATGCGCACCGGACGCGTCGTGACCAGGCCCGCCGTCGAGGTCGACGGCAGCAGCACGCCGAGGCGCGCCGGCTCGCCCGGCTTCGGCTCGAGGTTGAAGAGCTTGCCCGCCACCTGCTGCGTCTGCTTCGCCGACGGCAGGAGCGAGCTGGGGGTGACCGTCGCGGTGACGACCACCGTGCCGACCTGCGACTCGGGCGGGCACGCGTCGGAGGCGAACTGCGCCTGCGTGCACAGTCCCACGGCCTGCGGATTGCCGACGAAGCCCTTCGGCAGGCGGATGACGAGGTCGCGGAGGTCGTCGTCGGCGCCGAACGTCATGTCGATCGTGAAGTCGGCATGGGCGCCGGCCTGGGTGGATCCCGGCGTGGCGACGACCGAGGTCACGCCCGCGGCCGCGGACGCCGTGGACGGAGCGAGCGCGAGACCGGCGACCGCGCTCGCCGTGGCGAGCAGATGGGACAGGCGCATGTGAACCGGAACGTCACGGCGCTCCGGATCTGGCGCCAACTCGCGATCAGGGCGCGATCAGGTCTCGATGTTGCGCGGCCACTGGAAGAGCTGCGGCGCGTCCGGCTGGTAGCCGTCGATGAACCGGGCGAGCCCGCGCCGCAGCTCGACCAGCGCCCGGTTGCGCGGCGCGCTCGCGCCGCCCGGGAAGAAGAGCTCGGCCGCCGGGCCGTGCAGCGGGATGAACGGCTCGTACGGCGTCGAGAAGGCGAACGTGAAGTAGAAGCTCAGCGCCTCGCCGATCGTCGCCGTGTTCGGCAGGTAGCTCAGCAGCCTCCGGGTGCCGAGCTTCTCGTGCGGATGCGGGATGTCGGTGCGCTGCAGGCAGTGCGGGAAGTTCGCGACGAACGTCAGCGCGGGGTTGGAGGTCGAGTTCAGCCGCGAGACGCCGTGGACGGTCACGCGGTACACGAGGCTCGTGAGCACGCGCGCGAGAGCGGCGCGGCCGTTCATCGCCGGCAGCCCGCGGACGTTGCCGCCGTCGGGCGCGGACGCCGTCGCGATCCAGCGCTGGAGGTCCTCGTCGGCGGCGACCGCCGCGTCCGAGCGGTACGACGCCTCGACGCAGGCGCCGACGTAGGCCTCGACGAGGTCCCACACCTCGAGCAGGCGCCCGACCACCGGGTAGCGGTCCCAGCGAGTCCGGGCGGTGAAGTCCGCGGCGCGGAGCCCGAGCCGCTCCAGCGTCGGCTTCGGGTCGTCGTCGAAGAACGACCGGCCGGCGGCGTACGCGTTGGCGAGTTCCAGCAGCTCGTCGCCGGACGACAGCGACGTCGGCGGCGCGATGTCCGGCCACAGCGACAGCAGCGCCTGGTCGAACGGGATCAGGTACTTCGACTGCGGCGCGAGGAGCTGGCGGACGGGATGGGCCGCGGGCAGCGTGTTGAACATCGCCATCTGCATCGCGGCCGTGACGAGGTGCCAGTGGTAGACGTGCCCGAGCCAGACGCCGAAGACGGTGATCGACGTCTTGGCCGCCTGCAGCGCGTAGAGCCACGCGCCGTCGGTCGCGCGGCCGCGGGCGAACACGGTCGCGTCGCGGCCCCGGTGGCCGGA
>DASTRJ010000026.1:0-10670 GCA_035761245.1 Capillimicrobium sp.
TGGAAGCCGGCCGCGTCGCCGGACGGCTCGGCGCCGGCCTGTTCGAGATCATCTTCAAGCTGACCGAGTGGCGCGGCCGGCCCGTCTACGCGGTCAAGACACTCGACCTGCGCCGCACGCAGAGCATCGAGCGGTGGATCCAGGACGGCCCCGACCTCGTCGCCGTCGAGCAGTTCGTGCCCGGGCAGGGGCGCGTCACGATCCCCGCCGAGGACCTCGTCTACTACCGGTTCGGCGCCGAGGGCGACAACTGGGAAGGCGAGAGCCTGCTGCGCCCGGCGTACAAGCACTGGCAGCGCAAGGAGGGCCTGGAGCTGATGCAAGCCCAGGCGCTCGAGCGGTCCGGCAAGGGCGTGCCGACCGGCTACCCGCCCACGCAGGCCAACCAAGACGACCTCGACGCGTTCGAGCAGTTCCTCACCGACGTCGGCTCCGACAACGCCGGCTACTTCCTCGCCCCCGGCCCGCACGCCGAGAACGCCGACACCGGCCAGGGGTGGCGGTGGGAGTTCGTCACACCGAAGGACGCCAAGGGCTCCGCCGAGGGCTACAAGGTCGCGATCGACGGCCAGAGCGACAAGATCGCCGCCGCCGTCCTGCAGGAGTTCATGCGCCAGGGCATGAGCAAGGTCGGCACCAACGCCACCGCCGAGACACAGCAGAACCCGTTCCTGCTGATGTGCGAGGCGCTCGCCACGATCGTCTTCGAGGCGCCGCTCAACGAGCAGCTCGTCCCGCGGATCCTCGACGCCAACGGCATGCGGCCGAAGCGGATGCCGAAGATCCGCTGCTCGCTGATCGACGAGACCACGCTGGAGGAGCTCGCCGGCTACGTCGCCCAGCTCGCCGAGAAGGGCGCGATCCGGCCGGAGCCGACCCTGGAGGCGTACCTGCGCCAGCGCGCCGACCTGCCGCCCGCCGACGAGGACGCGCTGCGCGAGCAGGAGGAGGCCGAGCACGAGCGCGAGCGGGAGCTGCTCGAGGCGCGCGGCGGAGGGCCGCGCGACGGTGACGGCGACGGCACCGTGCAGGAGAAGGACGCCCCCGCCCGCAAGGCGAACGCCACCCGGACGCTGCGGCGCGCCGACCGGGACCTGAAGGCGCACGAGCTCCACATGAGCCTCGACCGGATCGAGACGGCGATCGACGGCGCCCGCGACCGCATCCAGCAGGCCGCCGGGCCCGCCGTGCACGCCGTGTGCGTCGAGCTGGCGCAGCGCGCCGCGGCCGGCCGTGCCGTCAGCCACGGCAAGCCGCCCGAGCAGCTCGTCGACGCGCTCGAGCAGGAGGTCCGCCACCTCTACGAGCAGGGGCGCCTGTCCGTCCGCGAGGAGCTGCAGCGCCAGTCGAGCCTGCACATCGAGCCGCCCGTGACGCTCGGGCGCGCCGACGACGTCGCCCGGTTCCTGCGCGACGTCGCCGTCACCGCGGCGACGAACATCGCCGCGGCGATCGTCTCCGAGCTGCTGCGCCTCCGGGCCCGGCAGCGGCCCGGCGAGCCGGCGGTCGACGTCGCCGTCTACCAGCAGGCCGCCGAGGAGGCGGCGCGCGGCGCGATCCGCCACGAGGCCCAGACGAACGCGTCCGCCGTGGTGAACGCCGGCCGCTCCGACCAGGCCGACGACGTGGCGGACCTGATCGCCGGCAGCCGCTACACGAGCATCCTCGACGGCAACCGCTGCGACGAGTGCCGCCGCGCCGACGACGACGTGCTGCGGCCGCTCGACGATCCGGTCCGGGTCGCGCGCAAGCCGCCGAACCGGATGTGCGCCGGCGGCGGCCGCTGCCGGTGCATGGAGGCGTTCCAGCTGCGCGACGAGGCGGCGCCCGCGATCTAGGTTGGTGCCCCGGCCGGCCAGATTCCGGCCGGGGCGCCAAGGAGGATGAGCGCGACGCTGCGCGCCCATCCTCATCGTCGGCAGCACGGCACGCGACTTGAGCGTTCCGCCCGAGCCTGGACACTCAGGCGCGCTGGTACGGTCGCCCGGCCGCGGACGTGGGGAACCGCCCGCGGCACGCGCGGGCCGCCCCCGTCTCCACTCCGAAAGGGGGCGGCCCGCCACCCGTGGCCGATAGTCGCCGGCGATGGACTTCGCCACCCTCGCCCAGGCCCCCGCCAAGCTCACCGCCGCCGCCGACGGCCAGCTCCCCACGTCGCGGATCCAAGTCGCGGTGCTCGCCGACGACTTCACCGACCCCCGCTACGGCGACTTCGCGATCACCCGCGAGCACGTCGCCAACTGGCAGCGGCTGCTCGCCTCCCAGTTCGGCGGCCGCGTGCACATCGACCTCGACCACGGCACCGACTACAACCACGACCAGGGGTCGCGCGCCGCCGGCTGGATCCTCGCCCTCGACCACATGGGCGCCGACGGCGCGACCCCCACCCCCGACGAGGTGTGGGCGCTCGTCGAGTGGACACCGCTCGGCCAGGAGAAGATCGCCAGCCGCGAGTACATGTGGATCTCGCCGACGTTCACCGACGACTACGTCGACAACCGCGGCAACCACCACGGGCCCGCGCTCGCCCGCGCCGCCCTGACCAACGACCCGTTCCTGCGCGAGATGGCGACCGTGTCGCTGTCCGGAGCCCCGCTCGCCTACCGCCGCGCCGCCGCAACCGCGAGCCCGGCCGATAGTCGCCGGCAGATGACGCTCCCGCCCAAGATCGCAGAGGCCCTCGGCCTCGACGCCGACGCCGACGAGGCCAAGGTCCTCTCCGCGATCGGCGACCTCAAGACGGCCGCCGCGAACAAGGCCGACGACCCCGACCCGGCGAAGCTCCTGAAGGCGGCGCCGGTCAAGACGCTCACCGAGGCGCTCGCCGAGCACGGCCTCGTCGCGCTCACCCGGGACGAGCACGCCGCGCTGAAGGCCGACGCGCTCGCCGGCAAGGGCGCCGCCGACGAGCTGCACACCGCGAAGTTCGACACCGCCTACCAGGCGTGCCTCGACGCCGGCAGCATCGACACGAGCGAGGACACCAAGAAGGAGTGGCGCGAGCTCTACGACGCCGCCCCCGAGGTGACCCTCAAGCGCCTCGCCGCCGTCGCCGCCGGCCCGAAGCTCGTCCAGCTCGACCGCGGCCGCGGCCAGGGCGGCGGCGACACCGCGGGCGAGGTCGCCGCCGAGTACGACGGCGACGCGGTCGACGAGGAGCGCGCGGAGATGGTCACCGAGGCGCGCAAGCTCGCGGCCGAGAAGAACATCCCGTTCACCGAGGCGGCCCGCCAGGTCGCCCTGAGCCGCCGGGGGAGCTGACCGATGGCGCACTCGAACCACCAGGGCCACATCGAGCCGGCGCTCGAGGCCGCCACCGCCATCGCCGCCCGTACCGTCGTCGCGCTGACCACGACGCAGGACCAGGTCGCGCCCGTCGCGACCCGCAACGTCGAGCCGCTCGGCATCACCGGTGACGCCGACGTGGAGGCCGGCCGCCGGGTCGTCACCTACGGCGACGACAACATCGTCAAGGCCGTCGCCGGCGCCAGCTTCGGCTTCGGCGCCAACATCGGCGTCGCCTCGACCAACGGCGCGCTCGGCCCCGTCGCCGGCGCCTCCGGGTCGGTCGTGTGGCGCGTCGGCACCAGCCGCGAGCCCGCCGCCCCCGGCGAGGTCTTCTCCCTGTACGTGTCCAAGCGCCAGCTGTCCGGCGGCGCGTAAGCCGAAGGAACCGCCGCCCATGCGTCGCCTGAACCGAAACCGCGCCGGAGCGCTCCAGGTCGTCGACCCGCTGCTGACGGAGATCGTCCGCAGCTACCGGCCCGAGGGCTTCATCTACGACCGGATCGTCTCCGACATCAAGGTCCAGACGTTCACCGGCGAGTACGTCGTCTTCGACGACCAGTACTGGTACACGAACGAGGTCGAGACCGAGACCGAGGACCGCGCGCCGTCGCGCGAGGTCGACTACGAGTGGATGAAGGAGACCTTCTCCACCCGCCGGCACAGCCTCAAGGTGTCGTTCACCGACGACGAGGTCGAGCAGGCCGGGCAGTCCGGGGTGTTCGACCTCGAGAAGGACAAGGCCGAGTTCCTCGCGCACCGGATGAAGCTCGCCCGCGAGATCCGTCTCGCGAAGCTGCTGCTGCCGACCAGCGACGGCGGCCAGCTCAACGACGCGCGCAAGAGCACGCCCGCGAACAACTGGAACACGCCGGACGCGACGATCGAGGCCGACATCACCGCGGCCAAGCTCGACGTGTACGACACGATCGGCATCGACCTCAACACGATCGTCATCCCGTTCAAGGTCGCCTACGCCATGGCGATGCAGGAGGACATCCGCAACATCCTCGCCGCCCAGATCAGCGGCGGCTCGCGGAACTTCCTGGAGGTCGGCGACCGGGTGCTGCCCGAGGTCATCCACGGCATGAAGGTCGTGATCCCCAAGGGCACGCAGAAGGATGACGCCCGCGAGGGCGGCACCCCGGACAAGAAGGAGATCTGGGGCGACGACGTCCGACTCCTGTACGTCGACCCGAACGCCGGTCGCTACAAGCCGTCGGTGATGAAGCGGTTCCTCCACACGCCGCCGACGATCAAGCGGTGGGAGAACGACGACCCCGACGTCACCTACATCCGACAGCACGAGCGCCACGACGAGAAGGTCGTCGCGCGCGACGCCGCGCACGTGATCCGCCGGGTGCTGTCGTGACGCTGGTCGCGACCGAGCGCATCCCGGCGCCCGGCGTCGGCGGCGGGTTCATCGAGCCCGGCGAGACGATCCCCGAGGACGCCGGCTTCGACCTCGACCGGCTCGTCCGGGTCGGCGCGGCCAAGCCCGCCGACGGCACCGACCGCGTCTGCGACAACTGCCCGGCGCGGGAGGCGCTCGGCGCGCTCGTCCGCGTCGGCGAGCTCGAGACGGAGCTGGCCACGGTCACCGCGGACCGCGACTCGTGGAAGGAGCAGGCCGAGGCGCTGCTTGCCCAGGAGCGCGAGGCGCCCGGCACCGGTGAGCCGCGCGAGACGCCGGCCGACGGCTCGACCGTGACGGTCCCCACCGCTCCGGCGCCGGTGAACGTCGACCTCGGCCAGAAGCGGCTGCTGGAGATCGCCGAGGCGGAGGGCGTCGACGTCGGGTCGCTGGGCAAGAGCCCGGCGAAGGCGAAGCTCGTCGAGGCGATCGAGGCGCACCGCGCCGCGGCCGCCCAGGGCTAGCCGCACACGCTGCCTGCCATGCCGGCCCGGGCGCCCCGAACAGGGGCGCCCGCGGTCGTTCCGGGGCTGCCCCTTGTCCGTCATCCGTCGGATGACGTATGGTGCTCGGTGCATGGACGCCCCGACCGTCGGCCTCGCGCTGATCGCCCGCGACGAAGAGGCCACCCTCCCCACCCTGCTGCAGTCGATCGAGGGCGCGTTCGACCGCGTCGTCCTCCTCGACACCGGCAGCACCGATGGCACCGTCGACCTGTTCCACCACTGGGCGGCGTTCGAGGCGACACAGCGCGAGGGCTTCACCTACGCGGACGCCCGCTTCGACTGGGTCGATGACTTCGCCGCCGCCCGCACCGCCGCCGACAACCTCCTGCTCTACGGCCGCCCGGACGCCCAGCGCTTCGACTGCACGATCGTCGACTGGACGTGCTGGGCGGACTGCGACGACGAGATCGTCGGCGCCCAGAACCTCCGGACGATCGCCGCCAACGCCCCGGCGCACGTCCCCGCGCTGCTGGCCGACTACGACTACGCGCACGACGCGCACGGCAACATCGTCTGCTCGCTCAAGCGCGAGCGGCTCGTCCGCGCCGGCCACGGCCGCTGGGAAGGCCGCGTCCACGAGGCGCAGATCATCGACGGCCAGTGCGCGTTCATCGACCGCGACCTCGTCCGGTGGGTGCACCGCAAGCCGCCCAGCCACGGGGAGAGCAACGAGCGCAACCTGCGGATCCTCCACGCCTGGAACGAGCAGCAGCCGAACGACCCCAGGATCCTCGGCTACCTCGGCACCGAGCACGCCGGCCGCGGCGACACCGAGGAGGCCGTCCGCTGGTTCGCCGCCTACCTCCAGCTCAAGACCGGCTGGGACGAGGAGCGCTGCCAGATCCACCGGCGCATGGCGTGCTGCCTCATGGCGCTCGACCGCGTCGACGAGGCGTACGACATCGCCCTGCAGGCCCTCAAGGTCCGCCCGACGTGGCCGGACACCTACCTGTCGCTCGCCGAAGCCACCTACCAGCGTCGCGAGTGGGACAAGGCGGAGCAGTGGGCGCGGCGCGCCCTGGAGCTCGGCGCCCCGGACACGCTGCTGATCATCAACCCGCTCGACTACGTGCTGCAGCCGCGGGTCGTGCTCGCCGGCGCGCTCGGCGAGCAGGGCCGCGTCGAGGAGGCGATCCAGGTCGCCGCCGAGGCGCTGGCGATCCAGCCCGGCCACCAGGGGCTGCAGCAGGCCGTCCGGAAGTGGCGGAGCGTCGCGAAGCGGGAGGCGACCGCCGAGACGTTCGCCGGCTGCGCCGAGATGCTGATCGCCCACGACGAGCAGCACAAGGCGCGGGTGCTGCTCGAGGAGGCGGTGCCGTACTTCGTCCGCGACCACCCGCGGATCGTCGCGCTGCGCTCGAAGGTGCGTGAGCGGCTGCTGTGGGCCGACGACCCGGCGCTGTACGCCGAGCACTACGAGACGGGCGGGTCCAAGCCGGAGGACATGATCCCCGACGAGCAGGTGACGCCGCTGTGCGAGCAGCTGCCCCGCGTCCAGTTCCTCGCGGCGGGGCTGCGCGAGCAGCTCGCGGAGGCCGCGTGAGGCGGGCCGACCTGCCGCGCCGGCGGCGCCTTCGCCGCGGCGAGCGCGCGAATCCCGGCGGGGGCAAGCCCTACACGTACGTCTGCTGGCGATGCCCCTCGTGGGTCGGCGCGATCGCGCTCTGGGGCCGCGAGGGCGGCGGCTCGCGCTGCCCGCGCTGCGAGCGGCGAGTCCGGCCACTGCGCCTGCGTCCGGCGCGGCTGTGGCGGCTCGTCTTTCGGCAGGGGGCGTCCGCGTGAGCCTCAACGGCACCGAGTACGCCATTGCGGTGTGCGAGGAGACCGGCCTGCGGCTGTCGTGGGACGGGTCCTACGGGTGGCTCCACGCGGGCAACGCGCACGTCGGCGACCCCGCTCACCCAGCCGGAGATCACCGCTTCTGCGGAGACGTCTGCGAAGGCGGCCCGACGCCCGTCGGTCATGAGTGCCACCACGCGAAGCGGGTCGTCACCGTCCGCGTTGTCGACCGCGAGGCGGAGCCGCTCACGTGAGTGTCGAGCGGCTGTGCGCCTGCGGGTGCGGCGCGTCGCTGGCTGAGATGCGCTCAGACGCCGTCTACGCGAACAGCGCGTGCCGTGCCCGCGCGACCCGCCGGCGGCAGGGCATCGAGCCCGAGCCCGACGCGTCCCGCGAGTTCTGGCGGCGCGCCGGCCAGATCCGCCGTCGTGATCGTGGCCGCGAGCGCGGCCGCCGCAAGCCCCGACCCGAGGAGACCTGACGTGAGCCCGTACAACCGGGAGCTGCACCCTTCCGAGGAGGCGCTGCTGCGCTTCTTCGAAGCCGCGCACCTGCCCGACAGGCTGCGCCGCGTGTCGGAGCCGTTCGCCGTCCTGGCTGCGCACATCATCAACAGCGCCCCGCCGAGTGCGGAGACCACCACGGCGCTGCGCAAGCTGCTCGAGGCCAAGGACTGCGCCGTGCGGGCGGCCATCGAGGACCGAGCATGAGGACTGCCGGCGTGGTCCACGTCGACCTTCGTGTCGATCGCCTGCTGGGCGACGGTCGCATCCGGCCGCTGCCTGCCCGTCCCGACGGGCTGCGGCTGTACGAGACCATCCACCCGCCGCGAGGTCGCCGCCGGCTGCCCGCCCATCTGCGGCCGCTCCTCCGCGATGCGATCCGCCGCACGGTGCGGCAGCGAAGTGGCCGGTGAGCGAGAGCATGGACTGGCCGATCGAGCGCCCCGAGCACGGCGTCGACCTCGCCCGCGCCCGCCTGGCCATCGCGCGCTGCGAGGACTACCCGATGGACGTCGGCCGAGTGGTCGCGGGCGCGATCCTCGACAAGGACAGAGAGGCGCTGTGCTTCCTGCTCGGCGCGCTGCCGCACCACGAGGAGGTCGCGCACCTTCTGCCCGTCGTCGAAGCCGGGCTCGTCCGACTGGGGGCCTTCGAGTGAGCGTCCCCCGCGTCAGGGAGCTGCTCGTCAAGGCCCGCGTCCTCGACCTGCAGGCGGACACGCTCGAGCGCTACGCCGGCCGGCCCGGATCCTCGCCAGGGTCGACCTTGCGCGACATCGACAACGCCCGGGCACTGCGTGTCCAGGCGGCCGGCTACCGGTCCGAGGCGATGATCGTCGACGCCGAGCACGGCAACCTGTCGAAGGCCGACCCGCTGCTGGAGGGCGCCGTCGCCGCCTTCCGCGCCATGCTGCGGCGCCAGGCGGCCTACCTCGACGACCTCGCCGACATGCTCGACCGCCTGCCCGGGCGCAAGCAGCGCAAGGTGCGCGCCTGGACGGGGGCCGACGTGGACGCGGCGTTCATCCGCAACGAGGCCGAGCTGGTGCGCGCCACGCTCGCGGCCTACCAGGAGGCCGGCCGGTGAGGATCCTCGACCTCGGCGCGCACGACGGGTTCGTGTCGAAGTGGCTGCTCGAGCAGTTCCCCGACGCGCACATCGACGCCGTCGAGCTCAACAGCCACGCCGCCGCCATCTGCGACGCACGGATCAACGGCACCTGCAAGATCGGCCTGGCGGAGGACGCCCCCGACCTGTTCGACCCCGGCTCGTACGACGCCGTGGTCGCGTTCGAGATCATCGAGCACGTCCCCGACGTGGACCGGTTCCTGAGCGCCTGCGAGCGGATGCTGCGTCCGTCCGGGCGCATCTACATCTCAACCCCCGAAGGCGTGTTCGGCGCCGGCCACAACCCGCATCACCTCCGGGCGCTGCGCGCCGTCGACCTCGCCGACATCCTCCGCCGAAGGGGGACGCTGCTCGACATGACGGTAGGCATGGACGGCGTGACCGTCGCCGCCTACCGTCCCCGCCCGCGTCTCGAGGACGTCGGCATCTACTGCGGCCCGAACTGGAACCGCTGGTCGCCGATGGACATCGAGCGCAAGGGCCTCGGCGGATCGGAGACCGCCGCCGTGCGCCTCGCCGAGCAGCTGTCGAACCTCGGGTTCGTCGTCACCGTCTACGGCGAGGTCGAGGAGTGCTGCTTCCGGGACGTCATCTTCCGGCACTGGACGGCGTTCGACCCGCTGGACCGGCGCGGCTGCCTGATCTCGTCGCGCGCCCCGGAGATCGCGTCGCGGCCGATCGCCGCCGACGTCCGGCTGCTGTGGGTCCACGACGTCGACTGCGGGGACCGGCTCACGCAGGCCCGAGCCGAGCAGTTCGACGCGATCCTCGGCCTGTCCGGCTGGCACGTCGCGCACCTCAAGGGCCGCTACCCGTTCGCCGCCGACCGGGTGCTGCAGACCCGCAACGGCATCCACCTCGACTACTTCGAGCCGAAGGCGTGGCCCGACCGCGCCGTCCGTGCCCTCTACACCTCGTCGCCCGACCGTGGCCTCGACGTCGTGCTCGAGGAGTGGCCGCGGATCCGCGAGCGCGTCCCGGACGCCGAGCTGTGGTTCTGCTACCCGGACGTCTACGACGCCGTCGCCGACCAGCAGCCGGAGGTGGCCGCGCACCGCGACCGGATCAGCGAGCTCGCCGACCAGCCGGGCGTGCGGCGCCTCGCCCCTCAGCCGCAGCACAAGCTCGCCCGGCTGATGTGCGAGTCCCGGGTGTGGCTGCACCCGTCGTGGGCATCCCAGCACGGGCAGCCGTTCCACGAGACGTCGTGCATCGGCGCCATGGAGGCGCAGGCCGCCGGCTGCCACGTCGTCGCGTCGAACTGGGGCGCGCTGCCGGAGACCGTCCAGTACGGGCGGCTGATCAACAGCGACGCTCCCGGCCCGCGCTGGCGCGACGCGCTCGTCGAGCATGCCGTCGAGGGCCTGACGCTGTGGGAGGTCGGCGCGGCGGCCGAGCTGCACGGCCCCGAGGCGGCGCGCGGTCTCGGCTGGGCCGGGGTCGCCGAGCAGATCGGCAAGCTCATCCACCAGGGGGACCGCCGCCGCGGCGGCACCGCCCGTCAGGTCGCCGCCGCGTCGTGATTCGCGTGGTGCTCGGCGTGCTCTTGGACTTCGTCGTCGGCGACCGGCTGGTCGGCTGGCGGTACGTCCAGGCCGACCGGGCCGCTCGCCGACGCGGTCAGCGGCTGGGCTGACCGCCGGATAGTCGCTGTCGATGGCGTACGCCCCCGTCGAGATTCCCGCCGACACGAAGCGGATGTGCCTGCCCGTGCTGAACGGGCCGGTGAACCGCGACCGGCTGCGAGTGCGCTGCGACGGGCTCGGCCAGGGCGCCGGCGACGCCCAGCTGCGCGTCGCGGTGCAGACGGCGGCGGGCGCGATCGTCGGCCAGGGCACGATCACGATCCCGGACGGCGCGCCGGAGGCGTGGCGCGACGTCATGCTCGGCGGCCAGGTCCAGATCGACCCGGCCCACTACCTCGTCGTGCAGGCCGGCGGCGCCTCCCGGTCGGCGCGCGTGTGGATGCAGGACCCCGCCACACCGGTCGTCAACATCGAGACGAACCCGCGGGCGGCGACAGCTGCGACCGACGGCGGCTGGCGCGCGCTCAAC
>DASTRJ010000027.1:0-10859 GCA_035761245.1 Capillimicrobium sp.
CGGCGCCAGGAGGCCGTCGACCCCGTCGTCGACGAGCTCCGGCAGCGCGCAGGCGCGGCTGGCGATCACCGGCAGGCCGTGCCCCATCGCCTCGAGGACGACGAACCCGAAGGGCTCGAACAGCGACGGCAGCACGAAGACGGTCGCCTCGCGGTACAGCCGCGCCAGCTCGGCCCAGCCCACGCGCCCCGCCCAGCGCACCCCAGGCGCCGTGCGGTCGACGGGCCGCCGCGGCCCGGCGACGACCAGCCGGGCCCCGGGCAGCGCCGCCGCCACCTCGCGCCACGCCTCGAGCAGGACGCGGCCGCCCTTGCGCTCGAAGTCGTAGCCGGCGAACAGCGCGACCGGCGGCCGGTCGCGGCGATCCGGCACGTCGCGCAGCAGCAGGTTGGCGCCGGCGCCCGTCGCCACGACCCGGTCGGGCGGCACGCCGTAGTCCTCGACGAACGACCGCCCCACCCACGCGCTGAAGGTCATCACGACGCACGCGTCGCGTGCGACGCCCGCCTCGAGGCGCTGCGCGCGCGACGGGCCCGCAGCGCGTGACCCCGCGCCGCCCTCGCGCTCGAACAGCGCGCGCGTGCCGTCGGTGCAGATCGCGTAGCGCCGCGGCCGCGTCCCGGGGGCGCAGAGCGTCTGCAGCTGCAGGACGACGTCGCAGCGGCCGTCCCACGGCCGCAGCCGCCGCTCGGCGTCGGCGGTGCGCTGCGCGAACGCGCGCAGGTCGGCCGCGTCGCGCCGTCGCCCGCGGCCGGCCCGCCGCAGCACGGCGTCGGCGAGGTCCCCGGCGCGGGGCGTCCTCGCCGTCACGACGTCGAGCACGTCGGCGTGGACGGCCAGGCCCCGGAACATCGGCGCCCACTTGCTCGGCGAGCCCTCGTCGCGCCAGCCGGAGAGGTCGGCAGCACTGAGCCCGAGCACCCGCATGCGGCCATGCTGGCGGCGTGGCGCCGCCGGCACGCGGGCCGATCGCTGCAGCCGCGGGTGAGAGTTCTCCCCAGCGCGCCACGGCGCGCGGGGCCTACTCGATCCCGAGCCGGTCCAGCAGCGCCTCGTCGGCGCGCCACGACTTGCGGACGCGGACCGAGAGGTCGAGGTGGACGCGCGCGCCGAGCTCGCGCTCGAGCTCGCGGCGGGCGGCCGAGCCGATCGCCTTGATCATGCGGCCGCCGGCGCCGATGAGGATGCCCTTCTGCGACTCGGTCTCCACCCACGCCAGCGCGCGGATCAGCACGAGGTCGTCGCGCATCCACTCCAGGTCCTCGATGACCACCTCGACGGCGTGCGGGACCTCCTGGAACGTGCGCCGCAGCACCTGCTCGCGGATGAGCTCGGCGAGCAGCACCTCGCGCGGCTGGTCGGTGCCCTCGCCCGGCTCGTAGAAGAACGGGCCCTCCGGCAGGAGCGCCACGAGGTGGTCGACGAGCGGCCGGATCCCGGCGCCGGTGCGGGCGCTGACCGGGAAGATCTCGTCGGCGACGTCGAGGTCGGCGGCGGCCTGCAGCGCGAGCACGGTCGACGGCCGGTCGAGCCGGTCGACCTTGTTGACCGCGATCACGACCGGCACCTTCGCGCTGCGCAGCGCGTCCGCGATCCAGCGGTCGCCCGGCCCCACGCCCTGCTCGCCGTTGAGCACCATGAGCGCGCCGTCGGAGTCGTCGAGCTCGCGCTCGACGCGCCGCTGCATCCGCTCGGTGAGCGCGTCGCGCGGGCGCTGCACGCCGGGGAGGTCGACGAGCACGAGCTGCCAGTCGTCGCCCGTCGCCACGCCGCGGATCGCCCGGCGCGTAGTCTGCGGCTTGTCGGAGACGATCGCCACCTTGCGGCCGACGATCGCGTTGACGAGCGTCGACTTGCCGACGTTCGGCCGGCCCGCCAGCGCGATGAAGCCGGACCGCGTGCCCGCCGATCCGGGCGTCGGCGGGGCGCCGTCGCTCACCACGACAGCAGCTCGCGTTGGAGCGCGAGCATCTCGCCGTCGTCGGTCTCGTGGTCCATGCCCACGAGGTGCAGCACGCCGTGGACGACCGCCTCGCGCAGGTCGACCGTGTGCTCCGGGCAGATCACCACGTCGCCGAGCTCGCGGGGGCCGACCGGCTCGTCGTCCTCGTCGATCGGGAACGACAGGACGTCCGTCGGGCCCTCCTTGCCGCGATGGGCCTTGTTGAGGTCGGCGATGTGCTCGGCGTCGACGAACTCGATCGCCACGTGGCCGTCCTCGATGCCGGCCGACGCCAGCGCGATCGCGACGAGGCGCTCGACCTCCGGGCCGGCGATCGCGGCGGTGCCGAGGACCTCAACCTCCAGCACGGCGGAGCTGTCCGGTCCGGGCCGCATCGCGGCGGTCGTAGGCGTCGACGATCCGCTGGACGAGCTTGTGGCGCACGACGTCCTCGCGGCCGAAGCGCACGAAGTCGACCCCGTCGCCGTCGAAGCCCTGCAGCACGTCGGAGACGTCGTCGAGGCCGGACTTCTGGCCGTGCGGCAGGTCGATCTGCGTGACGTCGCCGGTGATGACCATCTTCGAGCCGAAGCCGAGGCGCGTGACGAACATCTTCATCTGCTCGGGCGTCGTGTTCTGCGCCTCGTCGAGGATCACGAACGAGTCGTTCAGCGTGCGGCCGCGCATGAACGCCAGCGGCGCGACCTCGATCTGCCCGCGCTCGAGCGCCTGCGCGACGCGCTCGGCGTCGAGCATGTCCTGCATCGCGTCGAACAGCGGCCGCAGGTACGGGTCGATCTTCGCCATGAGGTCGCCGGGCAGGAACCCGAGCCGCTCCCCCGCCTCGACGGCGGGGCGGGTGAGGATCACGCGGTTGACCTCGCGGCGCTGGAGCGCGGCCGCCGCCATCGCGGTGGCCAGCCACGTCTTGCCGGTGCCGGCCGGCCCGATCCCGAAGGTGATCGTGTTGCGGCGGATCGAGTCGACGTAGCGCTTCTGGTTGACGCTCTTGGGCGCCACGCGCGTGGAGCGGTGGTGCCAGACGACGTCCTCGAGGATCCTCGCCGGCGACTCGTGGGCGTCGAGCGCGTCGGTGACCGCCTGGATGGTGCCCGGCGCGATCTCGTGGCCCTGCTCGACGAGCTCGGCCATCTCGCGCACCACCTGCGCGCCCGCCTCGACCGCCTCGCGGCTGCCGTCGAGGGTGACGACGTTGCCGCGCAGGTACAGGTCGCAGTCGAGATGCCCCTCGAGCGCCTTGAGGACGGTGTCCTCGCTGCCGGCGAGCTCGGCCGCGACCGTGTTGGGGAGCTCGATCTGGGTCCTCACGCGAGCCGGGTGGGGTCGTTCAACGCCGTCTTCACCATGCCCGACACGCGCCGGCCGTCGGCGCGGCCCGCGACCTGCTCCATGACGAGCGGCATGACCTTGCCCATGTCCTTCGGGCCCGTCGCGCCGCTGTCGGCGACCGCCGCGGCGACGATGCGCTCGAGCTCGGCGTCGTCGAGCTCCGCGGGCAGGTAGGCCTCGATCATCGCCGCCTCGGCCTCCTCGGCGTCGGCGAGGTCGGCGCGGCCGCCCTCGCGGAACGCGCGCGCCGACTCGTGGCGCCGCTTGCGCTCCCGGCGCAGCACGGCGACCTCGTCGCCCCCACCCTCCTTGGCGGCCTTCTGGAGCTCGGAGAGCACGAGCCGCAGCGTGGAGACGCGCTCGCGCTCACCGGCCTTCATGGCCGTGGTGAGGTCGTCCTTCACGCGCTCGGCAATCGTCATTCGCTCCCCCACATGGTAGGGGCGCGCGAGGCGGCAGGCCGACGGTTCGCGCGGCTCAGCTGCCGACCCTCTCGGACGGAGGCGCTGCGCTCGCGCCGTCGGCGTGGGTGCCGTCGGCGCGGGTGCCGCCGGCGCTCTGGGCCTCGAGCGAGCTCGCCAGCGACGGCGGATGCCCGAGCTGCCCGAGCTCGGAGGCGTCGCGGCCGAAGAAGAGCCCGACGGTCCAGTCGGTGACGAGCCGGGCCTTGCGCTTCAGGCTCGGCATGAGCAGCAGGTGGTACGTGCGCGCCAGGAACCACGCGACCGGGCCGCGCCACTTGATCCCCACGGTCTGCGCCACCGCCTGGCCGCGGCCCATGTCGACGAACACGCCCAGCGTCTTGTAGGTGAACTTGCGCCGGCGGGCGTGCGCGCCGATGGCGTGCGCGACGTTGCGCGCCACCGTCCGGCCCTGGCGCATCGCGTGCTGGGCCGTCGGCGGCGTCGGCGAGCGGTAGCCCTGGGCGGCGTCCGGCACGGCGGCCGCGTCCCCGATCGCCCAGACGTCGTCGCGGCCGCGCACCTGGAGGTACGAGTCGACCTCGAGCCGGCCGCCGTCGGTGACCGGCAGCCCGAGCTGGGACACGATCGGGTGGGCGCGGACGCCGGCGGTCCACGCGACGGTGTGCGTCGGGACGACCTCGCCGTCCGACAGCGTGGCCGTCGTGGCCGTCACCGCCTGCAGCGTCGTCGAGGTGCGGATCTCCATCCCGCGGCCGCGCAGCTCGTTCGTCGCGAACTCGGCGAGCGGGGCCGGGATCTCGGGCATGATGCGGTCGCGCGCCTCGACGAGGATGAAGCGCGTCCCCTGCATCCGGCAGCGCGGGTAGAGGTCGATGACGTCGGCGGCGAAGTCCTGCAGCTCGGCGAGGCCCTCGACGCCCGCGTAGCCGGCGCCGACGAACACGAACGTGAGGTAGGCCTGCCGCTCGGCCGGGTCCTCGAGCGTCTCGGCCGCCTCGAAGCAGTAGAGGAGGCGGTTGCGCAGCGCGATCGCCTCGGGCAGCGTCTTGAAGCCGATGGCGTGCTCGGCGAGCCCGGGGATCGGCAGCGTCCGCGAGATCGACCCGAGCGCGACGATCAGGTGGTCGTAGCGGAGGTCCTCGCGGTGGCCCTCGGCCGACTGGACCCGGATGCACTTCGCGTCGGGGTTCGCGCCGACGACGGTGCCGAGCCGCAGGTCGGTGCGGTGGAGCTGCTCGCGCAGCGGGACGACGACGTGACGCGGCTCGAGCGTGCCCGCCGCGGCGCCCGGCAGCAGCGGCGTGTAGAGCATGAAGTTGACGTCGTTGACGAGCGTGATCTGGGCGCTCTGCGGCGGCAGGACCCGCTCGAGGGTGCGAGCGGCGTACAGCCCGCCGAAGCCGCCGCCCGCGATGACGACCTTCCAGGCCATGTCCGAAGGCTATTCCCCCTCGTGCGCGCCGCTACGCGCGCCCAGCGCGAAGGCCATGAGCACCGTCGCGAGGCCGTAGACCGGCGCGGTGAGCGACTCCGTCGCCACGTTGACGAGCGCGTCCGCGACGAACAGGTGCGCGGCGTCCTGCAGCGCCTCCTCGACCGCGCCCGAGACGACCTCGACGATCGCCAGCACGGCCGCGACGCGCCAGAAGCTGCCCCGCACCATCGCGACGCTGCGCTCCAGCGCCGCGCGCACGCCGATGTGCTCGATCTTCGCCACGGACGGCGCCAGCGAGGCGTAGACGTAGAACACGAGGCCCGGCACCACGAGCAGGACCGACAGCGCCGCGGAGCCGCCGCTGATCACGAGGTCGAGCGCGACGATCGTCCGCCACGGCAGCGAACGGGCCACGTCGATCGCCCGCTGGCGGCGCGCGCCCTCCCGCCAGGCGATCGCCGCCGCCGCGACCAGCGCGCCGTAGAAGACGTCGCCGAAGAGGTGCAGCGCCACCTCGGCGAGGCCCTCCAGCGTCGTCGCGACGGCGCTCGCCGTGTGGTGGTTCTCCAGCACGGCGTCCAGCAGCGCCAGCGGCGCGAAGATCAGCAGCGCGCCGGCGAGCAGGCCGCGCCAGTGCTCGCCGTAGACGTGCAGCGCGTCCCCGAGGACGTCGAGCGGGCGC
Source organism: Capillimicrobium sp. (assembly GCA_035761245.1). Lineage (GTDB taxonomy): Bacteria > Actinomycetota > Thermoleophilia > Solirubrobacterales > Solirubrobacteraceae > Capillimicrobium. Next base: position 5,835 of record DASTRJ010000027.1, read on the forward strand.
AGCCTCACGCCCGGAGCAGCAGCGCGGCCCATCCCTCCGACTCCCGGCGCGTGTCCTCGACCAGCCCGTGGCGACGGACGAACGCCGCGGCGACCTCGTCCGCCTCGTGGGCCAGCAGCCCGCTGGTCACCAGGATCGCCGGCGGGCGGTCCATCCGGTCGGCGAGCGTGAGCAGCAGCGGCCGCAGCAGGTTGGCGAGCACGAGCGGCGCCTCGGGCACCGGGTCGCGGCGCAGGTCCCAGCGGTGCGCCCGGACGGTGACGCCGTTCGCCGCGGCGTTCTCGACGGTCGCGGCGACCGACTCGGCCTCGTGGTCGTAGCCGTCGACCGGGCGGAACCCGAGCTTGGCCGCGGCGATCGCCAGCACGCCGGAGCCGCAGCCGAGGTCGGCGACCGCGCCGTGGCGCTCGTCCTCTGGCAGCGCCTGCAGCAGCTCGAGGCAGAGCCGCGTGGTGGGGTGCGCGCCCGTGCCGAACGCCTGGCCGGGGTCGATGACGACCTCGACGCCGTCCTGGGGCGGATGCCACGGCGCCCGCAGCGCCAGCGCGCCGATCCGCACCGGCTGATGGAACTCGCGCCAGCGATCGGGCCAGTCGTCGGCGACCCTCGAGGTCGAGACCTCCACCAGCGCGTCGCCGACCGCCGCGTCGAGCTCGCCGAGGTCGGGGACCTCGCCCTCCGCGCCGTAGATGGCGTACTCGACGACGCCCGGGGCGACGTCGACCTCCTCCACCCCGCCCGGCGCCAGCACGAGCAGCTCGGCGAGCGCCAGCTCGGCCTGGTCGCGCGCCACGCGGACGGCGAGGCGGATCACGGGCGGTTCGCCGGGGCCGGGGTCACGAGGCGAAGATCGAGCGCCGCAGCTTGGAGAACATCGACTCCTCGGAGGCGAGGTTCTCGGGGCCCATCGACTCGGCGAGCTCCTCGAGCAGCTCGCGCTGCCGGCGGTTGAGCTTGCGCGGGATGACGACGTTGACGACCACGCGCAGGTCGCCGGAGCGGCCGCGCCGCAGCGGCGGCATCCCCTTGCCGCGCAGCACGATCGTCGTGCCGGGCTGCGTGCCCGGCGGGATCTCGAGGTCCTCCTCGCCGTCGAGCAGCGGCACCCGCACCGTCGCCCCGAGCGCGGCCAGCGGCGCCGGCACGTCGAGGACGGTCACGAGGTCGTCGCCATCGCGCACGAAGCGCTCGTGCTCGCGGACGCGGACCTGCACGTAGAGGTCGCCGGGCGGCCCACCGCGCTCGCCCTCGTGCCCGCTGCCGGCCAGCCGGATCCGCTGCCCGTCGGCGATGCCGGCGGGCACGTCGACCTTCAGCGTGCGGCGCTCGACGCGGCGGCCGCGGCCGCGGCAGACGCTGCACGGCGTCTGCGCCACGCGGCCGTCGCCGCCGCAGACGTCGCACTCCATCGTGCGCATCACCTGGCCGAACGGCGTGCGCTGCACGGCCTGCAGCCGGCCGGAGCCGCCGCACCGCCGGCACGTCTCGATCGGCGTCCCCGGCTCCGCGCCGTTGCCGTGGCAGTGCTCGCAGCGCGCGATCGCGTCGTAGGCGACCTCGGCCTGCGCGCCGCGCGCGGCGGTCTCGAGGTCGATCTCGACGCTGACGGCGACGTCGCCGCCCTGCATCGGCCCGCCCCGCGCGGCGCCGCCCATGCCGCCGCCGAAGAACGCGTCGAAGATGTCGGCCAGCGAGCCGAAGCCGCTGAAGTCGGGCGGCGCGTAGCCGCCGCTGCGCAAGCCGTCCCAGCCGTAGCGGTCGTAGGTGGCGCGGCGCTCCGGGTCGGAGAGCACCTCGTAGGCCTCGGCGGCCTCCTTGAAGTCCTCCTCGGCGGTCTCCGAGGAGTTCACGTCGGGGTGCAGCTCGCGGGCGAGCTTGCGGAACGCCTTCTTGATCTGGGTCTCGTCGGCGTCACGGGCGACGCCGAGCACCTCGTAAGGGTCTCGGGGCATCCTCAGGGTTCGTAGACGTCGGAGACGAAGCGCGACAGCTGCCGCGCGGCCTCGCGCACGGTGGAGACGGCGGTGCCGTAGTCCATCCGCACCGGCCCGACCAGCGAGACGGCGCCCAGGCGGCGCGACGGCAGCCCGTAGGCGGCCGCGACGAGCGCCAGCGAGCGCAGCTGCGGCAGCTCGTTCTCGGCGCCGATGCGGACGAGCACGTCGGGCGCGGCCAGCGCCGCCGCGAGCGCGCCGAGCAGCGTCACGCGCTGCTCGAGCATCCCCATGAGGGCGTTGATCTGCGAGATGTCCTGGACGCGGTGCTCGGAGAGCAGCCGCGCGGCGCCGTCCATGTAGAGCGTCGACTCGGCGGTCGCCTCGAGCTCGGTGAAGGCGGGGGCCAGCTCGGCGAGGAACGCGCGCTCGGTCTCCCCCAGGCCGGGGTCGGCGAGGCGCTTGTGCAGCATCCGGGCGCCGAGGCCGAGGCCGGCGAGCTGCTCGTTGAGGTACTCCCCGGCCCAGGCGACGAGCCCCGGGTCGACCGGCCGGTCGAACGGGAAGACGCGCTTCGTCACGCCGCCGGTCGACGTGATGACGACGACCATGAGCACCTGCGGCTGCAGCGCGAGGACCTCGACGTGGCGGATCGTCGCCGTCTCGATCGGCGGCGCCGTCACGATCGCCAGCAGGTTCGTCACCTGCGACAGGGTCTCGGTCGTGGCGCGCATCGCCTCGTCGATCTCGCGCCGGATGAGGTCGAGCTCGAGCGACACCTCGCGCGCCGGCAGCAGCCGGTCGACGAAGTAGCGGTAGCCGGCGTCGGTGGGGACGCGGCCGGCCGACGTGTGCGGGTGCGCGAGCAGCCCGCGCTCCTCGAGCTGCGCGAGCTCGTTGCGGATCGTCGACGACCCGAACTCGATGTCGGGGTCGGCCGCGATCGCCTTCGAGCCCACGGGCTGGCCGGCGTCGAGATAGCCCTCGACGACCTTGCCCAGGATCAGCTCTTGGCGCGGGCTCAGCACGCTCCCGAGTCTACGAGCCGATCACTCCTCCAGCGAGAGCCCGAGCTTGTGCCGGCGCTCCCGCTCGCGCGAGCGCTCGATCTCGCGCAGCGCCTCCTCGCGGGGGTACCAGCCGTCGACCTTGACCTGCTTCTGCTCGAGGTCCTTGTAGACCGAGAAGAAGTGGGCGATCTCGTCCTGCAGCTGCTGCGGGAGGTCGTCGAGCTTGTCGAGGCTGTTCCAGCCCGGGTCCTCGAGCGGCACCGCGAGCACCTTGTCGTCGATGCCCTTGTCGTCCTCCATGCGGAAGAGCGCGATCGGCTTGACGAGGATCCGGCACCCGGGGAACGTCGGCTCGCTCACGCAGACCATGACGTCGAGCGGGTCGCCGTCCCGGCCGAGCGTGTCTGGCACGAAGCCGTAGTCGGTCGGATAGACCATCGACGAGAACAGGAAGCGATCGAGCTTGATCGCCCCGATGTCGTGGTCGTACTCGTACTTGTTGCGGCTCCCCTTGGGGATCTCGATCACGGCCACGAACGCGTCTTCAGGAACTTTCACCCCCCGCATCATGGCAGCGTCGGAATCCGGCTCGGAGACGGGCATTCCGGCTCGTCACAGCGGGTACGAGACACCCAACGGTCCCGTTTTCGTTGGGAGGCAGGGGATGGCTGTTCGCACCACGGGCGAGCGCATCGACTGGCAGGCGGTCGAGCGGGCGCCCGAGTTCCAGGAGCTCGTCCGGAGGCGGCGCCGGTGGGTCGTCCCGGCGACGATCTTCTTCCTCGCGTGGTATCTCGGCTTCATCGTCCTCGCGGGCTATGCGCCCGACTTCATGGGCGAGTCGATCTACGAGGGCTTCACGGTCGGCTACCTGCTCGCGCTGACCCAGTTCGTCATGGTCTGGGTGCTCGCCACCTGGTACGTCCGCAAGTCCGACCGCGAGTTCGACCCGCTGCGGGACGCCGCGGCGGCACGAGCCCACGCCGACGTCGAGGCGCAGCGGCGCGACCAGGCCGCGCGCTTCGAGCGCGATCCGCAGCGGGAGGTCCGGCCATGATGTTCGCCGACGTCAACGTCGAGGCGCTCTCGATCTTCGCGGTCGTCGTCGCCATTACGCTCGGCATCACCTACTGGGCGTCGAAGCGCACGCGCACCGCGACCGACTTCTGGGCCGCCAGCCGCGGCATCAGCGGCGCCCAGAACGGGTTCGCGATCGCCGGCGACTACATGTCCGCGGCGTCGTTCCTCGGCATCGCGGGCCTGATCTACCTCTACGGCTTCGACGGCTTCCTGTACTCCGTCGGGTTCCTCGTCGCGTTCCTGACGGTGCTGTTCCTGCTGGCGGAGCGGATGCGCAACGCCGGCAAGTACACGATCGCCGACGTGCTGTCGTTCCGGCTGCGCGAGCGGCCGGCGCGCGTGGCCGCGGCGACCGGCACGCTGGCCGTCGTCGCCTTCTACCTGATCGCGCAGATGGTCGGCGCGGGCGCGCTGATCCAGGCGCTCGTGGGCATCGACTACAACCTCGCGATCCTGCTGACGGGCGTCTTCATGCTCACGTACGTGATCTTCGGCGGGATGATCGCGACGACGTGGGTGCAGATCGTCAAGGCGGTCCTGCTGATGGGCGGCGCGATCGTCATGACGCTGTTCGTGCTCGGCAAGATCGGGTGGAACCCGGTCGACCTGTTCAACCGCGCGGAGGACGAGGCCGGCGAGACGTTCTCGCTGACGCCGGGGACGTTCTTCACGACCCCGATCGACACGGTCTCGCTCGGCCTGGCGCTGGTGCTCGGCACCGCCGGGCTGCCGCACATCCTGATGCGGTTCTTCACCGTCCCGAACGCGAAGGCGGCGCGCAGCTCCGTGCTGTGGGCCGTGATCCTGATCGGCGCCTTCTACATCATGACCACCGCCCTCGGCTTCGGGGCGCGGGCGTTCCTCGGCGAGGAGGGCGTGGAGGCGGCCGGGCCGGGCGCCAACCTGGCGGCGCCGAACCTGGCGCAGTTCCTCGGCGGCGGCGACGGCACCTTCGGCGGCGACCTGTTCCTCGCGGTCATCGCGGCGGTCGCGTTCGCCAC
>DASTRJ010000028.1:0-74992 GCA_035761245.1 Capillimicrobium sp.
CAGATGGGCGTCGACCTGCGTGACCTGGACGCGGTGGTGGCCGACGCCGACTTCCTCACGATCCACCTGCCGAAGACGCCCGAGACGATGGGGCTCATCAATGCCGACCTGCTGAAGAAGGCCAAGCGCGGCGTCCGCATCGTCAACGCGGCGCGCGGGGGCATCGTCGACGAGGCCGCGCTGGCCGACGCGCTCGCGAGCGGTCATCTCGCCGGCGCCGCGCTCGACGCCCTCGCCGACGAGCCACCGCCGCCCGGCTTCGCGCTCGGCCGGCTCGACACCGTCGTCCTCACGCCGCACACCGGCGCGCACACCGACCGGGCCGCGCAGGCCATGGCCCGCGGCGCGCTCGACAACTGCCTGGCGGTGCTCCGCGGCCTGCCCGCGCCGAACGCCGTCGTCCCGACCGCCACCAGGAGCAGCTGACCCCATGTCCGTCACCACCCAGCCGACCGTCGAGCGGCTGCGCGCCGAAGGGCTGCTCGCCGTGCTGCGCGCGCCGAGCGCCGCGGCCGCCGTCCGGACCGCGCACGCGCTCGCCGACGGCGGCATCGCCGCGATCGAGGTCACCTTCACCACGCCCGGCGCCCCCGAGGCGATCGCCGAGCTGGCGCAGGACCCGCGCCTGTTCGTCGGCGCCGGCACCGTGCGCGACGCCCGGCAGGCCGAGGCCGCGATCGACGCCGGCGCCGCCTACCTCGTCAGCCCCGGCCTGCTGTGGCCGGTGGTCGACGCCGGCGAGCAGGCCGGCGTGCTGACGCTGCCGGGCGTCCTCACCCCCACCGAGGTGGCGCACGCCGCCGAGCGGGTCGACGTCCTCAAGCTGTTCCCCGCCAGCGTCGGCGGGCCCGCGTACCTCAAGGCGCTGCTGGCGCCGTTCCCCGACCTCCGGCTGGTCCCGACCGGCGGAGTGAACGCAGACAACCTGGGCGAGTGGCGGGCAGCGGGAGCGTTCGCACTCGGCGCCGGGGGCGACCTGTGCCCGAGCGACCTGATCGCCGCCGGCGACTTCGCGGCGGTCACCGATCGCGCCCGGCGGTACCGCGCCGCCCTCGATCGGATGGAGGCTTGATGCCGCGGCTGTTCTCGTTCTTCGGCGTCACCACCGGCGGGTCGCTCATCATGCGGATCTTCCCGCGGTGGGCCGAGCACCTCGAGCTGGGCGACGTCCGGATCGGCGGCACCGACCTGCCGATCCACGCGGACGCGCAGGTCTACCGCGACCGCGTGCAGCAGCTCAAGGACGACCCCGACGAGCTCGGGGCACTCGTCACGACGCACAAGATCGACCTCTACCAGGCGTGCCGCGACCAGTTCGACGAGGTCGACGAGCTGGCGCGCATCTGCGGCGAGACGTCGTGCCTGTCCAAGCGCGACGGCCGGCTGCGCGCGCACGCCAAGGACCCGATCTCGGCCGGGCAGTCGCTCGACGGCATGATCCCGGCGGGGTACTGGAAGCAGACCGGGGCGGAGGTCCTCTGCCTCGGGGCGGGAGGGTCCGCCATCGCGATCTGCCTCCATCTGCTGACGACACGGCCTCGAGAGGACCAGCCGAGCCGGATCGTCGTGGTCAACCGCAGCCGGCCGCGGCTCGACGCGCTCGCGGGCATCCTGGCCCAGGTCGACGCGGACGCTCCGGTGGAGTACGTCCGCAACAGCGATCCGGCGCGCAACGACCAGCTCATGGAGGAGCTGAAGCCGGGCTCGCTCGTGATCAACGCGACGGGCATGGGCAAGGACACGCCCGGCTCGCCGATCACCGACGAGGGACGCTTCCCGCGCGAGGCGATCGCGTGGGAGCTCAACTACCGGGGGGAGCTCGACTTCCTCCACCAGGCGCGCGCGCAGGAGGCGCAGCGCGCGCTGCAGGTCCACGACGGCTGGCCGTACTTCATCTACGGCTGGACCGCCGTCATCGAGGAGGTCTTCGACCTCCGTCTCACCCCCGAGGACCTCGCCGCGCTCACGGAGATCGCGGACGAGGTCCGGGCAACCGCAACCGCAGGAGGGTCCCGATGAAGTTGGGCATCGACAGCTACAGCTTTCACCGCTACTTCGGTGAGGTCTATCCGGATCTCCAGGAGGATCCGGGGAAGACGTGGGACATGCTCGAGGACTTCGTCCCGTACGCCGTGAGCCAGAACGTCGACGAGGTCGCGATCGAGTCGATCTTCTTCCCGGTCTTCGACGACGACTACTGCCGCCGGCTGGCGTCCGCGCTCGACGACGCCGGGCTCGAGCGGATCCTCGGCTGGGGCCACCCGGACGGCCTGCACGCCGGCACCGACGAGGGCGCGCTCGAGGACCTCAAGCAGCACGTCCCGCGCGCGAAGCTGCTCGGGGCCAGGATCATGCGGATCGTCGCGTCGAGCATGATCCACGTCGACGAGCCGCGCGAGCCGCAGATCGCCGACTCGATCCGGATGCTGAAGGAGGCCGCGCAGGTCGCCGAGGAGCACGGCGTGGTGCTCGCGCTCGAGAACCACATCGACTTCACGGGCCCGGAGATGCTGCAGATCGTCGAGGGCGTCGGCTCGGACAACCTGCGGGTCAACCTCGACACCGGCAACCCGATCCGGGTCTACGAGGACCCGGTCGAGTGCGCCCGCGTGCTGGCGCCGTACGTCGTCTCGACGCACACCAAGGACGTGACCACGGCCGGCAAGGGCGGCTCGCCCGCCGACCGCTTCCCGTTCTTCCCGTCGTGCCCGACGGGCCAGGGCGTCGTCGACTTCGAGGGCGTCGCGAGCGTGCTCGCCGACGCCGGCTTCACCGGCTCGCTGGCCGTCGAGGTCGACCTCATCGCCCAGCCGTGGGCGGACAAGCCCGAGGAGGAGATCGTCGCCGAGAGCGTCGAGTTCCTGCGCGGGCTGCTGCAGCGCCACTCGAGCGCGGTGGGGCAGGCGTGATGAGCCCCGCCGGCTACACCCCTGCGCCCGCGGACGAGCGGCCGGCCGTCGGCATCGGCATGCTCGGCTACGGCTTCATGGGCAAGGCGCACACGAACGCGCTGCGCACGCTGCCGTACATCACCTGGCCGGGCGGATGCCGTCCGGAGCTGATCGGCATCGCGGGCCGGACGGAGTCCGCCGTCCGCGACGCGGCGACCCGCTACGGGTTCGAGCAGTACGCGACCGACTGGCGCGCGCTCGTCGCCGACGAGCGCGTCCAGGTGTTCGACAACGTCGGCCCCGACGACGTCCACGTCGAGCCGACGCTCGCGGCGATCAAGGCGGGCAAGCACGTCATCTGCGAGAAGCCGCTCGCGCTGACGGCCGCCGAGGCGGAGAGCCTGCTCGCCGCCGCCGAGGAGGCGGGGGTGAAGCACCTCACGTGCTTCAACTACCGCTTCATGCCGGCCGTCCGCCTCGCGTACGACCTCATCCGCGAGGGCGAGATCGGCGAGATCCACCAGGTCCGCGTCCGCTACTCGCAGGAGTGGCGGACCGACCCGGAGGCGGAGCTGCCGGCGCCGGCGGGCGCGCTGCACATCATCGGCTGCCACGCCATCGACCAGGCGCGCTTCCTGATCGGCGAGATCGAGGCGGTCACGGGCCGGCTGACCAGCCCGGTGACGACCCCGCAGCGGCAGTTCCGCGGCCAGCCGGTCGAGCAGGACGACACCGTGTCGATCCTGGCGGAGTTCGCCGGCGGCGTCGTCGGCACCATCGACGCCTCGCTCGTCTCGCCCGGTCGCAAGAACCACCTGGGCTGGGAGATCAACGGGTCGAAGGGCAGCATCGAGTGGAACCTCGAGCAGCTCAACCACCTGCGGATCTACCGCCGTGGGTCCGGCACGACGCAGGGCTTCACGGAGGTCATCGTCAACGAGGCCGACCACGTCCTCGCCGCGCCCTGGTGGCCGAGCGCGCACATCCTCGGCTGGGAGCACGGGCACGCGAACATGCTCGCCCACTTCCTCGAGGCGGTCGTCGAGGATCGGCCGGTCGCGCCGTACGCCGCGACGTTCGCCGACGGCGTCGCCGCGGCACGCGTCGACGAGGCGGTGCGGCGGTCGTCGGAGACGGGCGAGCGCGTGACCGTCGAGCCGGTGGCCGCGGTCGCGGCCGGAGGTGCGTCCGCATGAGCGGCGACGAGCGCCTGGACGGCAAGGTCGCCGTCATCACCGGCGGGGCGCGCGGCATGGGCGCCGTGGAGGCGGAGCTGTTCGCCTCCCGCGGCGCCCAGGTCGTCCTCACCGACGTCATGGAGGAGGAGGGGCAGGCCGTCGCCGACCGGATCGGGGACGCGGCCACGTTCGTCCGCCAGGACGTCGGCAGCGAGGCCGACTGGGCGGCGGTCATGGCGCTCGTCCGCGAGCGCCATGGGCGCCTGGACATCCTCGTCAACAACGCGGGCGTGTACCGCCGCGCGTCGATCGAGGAGACGACGCCGGAGGTCTACGACTTCCACTACCGCGTCAACCAGCTCGGGCCGTTCCTCGGGATGCGGGCGGCGCTCGAGCCGATGCGCGCCAACGGCGGCGGGGCGATCGTCAACGTCTCGTCGATCTCCGGCATCCGGGCGTTCCCGGATCAGGCGGCGTACGCGTCGACGAAGTGGGCGGTGCGCGGCATGACCAAGAACGCGGCGGTCGAGCTCGCGGCGTTCGGCATCCGCGTCAACTCGCTGCATCCCGGCTTCACGGACACGGAGATGATCCAGGAGAACACGCCGGAGCTGAACCAGGCGGCGGTCGACGGCGCGCCGATGCGGCGCGCCGGCCGGCGGGAGGAGCTCGCCCGCGCGGCGCTGTTCCTGGCGTCGGACGCGTCGTCGTTCCTGACGGGCGCCGAGCTCGTGGTCGACGGCGGACTCACGCTCTAGCCGGCGCTTGACAAATGCAGCACCAGCGCCATAGCATCACTACATCCTGTCATGACAGGAGCACAGGTTGCTCTCGGTCCGACGGGTCAACGTCATTGAGGGGAGAGAGGGTCAATGCGTAGGAGAAGGTTGCGTCACCTGTCGGTCGTCGCCGCGGCGGCTGCCGCCGCCATCGCGCTCGGTGCGTGCGGCGGCGACGACAACGGCGGCGGCGGGTCCGCGGCCTCCGGGGGCGGCGGCGACAAGCCGTACAAGATCGTGATGTCCAACGGCTTCGTCAGCCAGTGGCGCACGCAGATGCAGAACGTCGCCGAGGTGATGAGCAAGGAGAACGAGCCCTACAAGGGCAACGTCGACTTCGACGTCGTCGTCTCCGAGACGAGCCCGACGGCTCAGATCCAGTCGCTGAACAACATCATCGCCGAGCATCCCGACGCGATCCTGATCAACGCGCTGTCGCCGACCGCGCTGGATCCCGTCGTGCGCAAGGCGTGCGCGCAGGACATCGTCGTCATCTACTTCGACCAGGTCGGCGGCGAGAAGTGCGCCTACCGCCTGACGAACGACTACGAGGACCTCTTCACCAACAACGCCGAGTGGCTGGCGAAGACGCTGAACGGCAAGGGCCGCATCATCCAGGACCTCGGCCTGCCGGGCTCGCCCGTCTCCCAGGCCGGCACCGCCGCGGCCGAGAAGGTGTTCTCGAAGTACCCGGGCATCGAGGTCGTCGCCCGCTACGAGGGCAACTACACCCCCGGCCCGACGAAGCAGGCCGTCACGAACATCGTGACGTCGAACCAGAACATCGACGGCGTGTACGGCATCGCCGGCGTCGACGGCGCGGTCCAGGCGTTCGAGGAGACCAACACGCCGATGGTCCCGATGACGAACTTCGGCGACACCAGCGTCCGCCTGAACAAGCTCATCCAGAAGGAGAAGCCGAACGGCCTCGACTTCTCGATGGCGGAGAACGCGCCGACGCTCGGCGGCCAGGCGCTTCACCTCGCGTGGCGCGTGCTGGAGGGCCAGGACCCGATCGACTCGGAGTGGGGCTTCACGCAGGGCGGAGACGAGAAGGAGATCTTCATCCCGCGCGTCGCCTACAACACCAACGGCGTCGAGTCCCAGGTCGAGGGTCTGACGGTCAAGCCCTTCGAGGACCTCCTGAAGCTGGGCAAGGGCCTGCCGGACATCGCCCTCATCCCGTACTCGCTCCCGCAGTCGCCCGTCCCGCCGGACAAGGTCATCTGACGGCCCGAGCGCTGGGCGCACCGCCGCCGGCCGATCCGGCCGGCGGCGGGCGCGAGCACCGACCACTGGTGAGCACCATGCAAGACGAGCAGCACGACCGGCCTCTCGCCGGCTTCGACCTCCAGGCGCTCGAGATGAGCAAGACGTACGGCAAGGTCGTCGCGCTCGGGAAGGCCACGCTCCGGGCGCGCTACGGCGAGGTCCATGCTCTCCTCGGCGAGAACGGCGCCGGCAAGAGCACCATGTGCAAGATCATCTCCGGGAGCGTCACGCCCGACTCCGGGCGGCTCGTGATCGGGGACGAGGACATCCGCACCGCCTCGGTCGCCGAGGCCATGGCCCACGGCATCGGCACGGTCTTCCAGGAGCTCAGCCTCCTCCCCGACCTCAGCGTCGCCGAGAACATGTTCGTCGGCGGCGGCGTGCCGCGGCGCGCCGGCCTCGTGGACCGCCGCGCCGCGCGACGGCGCACGGCCGAGATCTTCGACGAGCTGGGGATCGCGGGCATCGACCCGCGCACGCCCGCGGGCGGCCTGTCGCTCGCCCAGCAGCAGATCGTCGAGATCGCCAAGGTCATCGCGCGCAAGCCGCGCGTGCTGATCCTCGACGAGGCCACCTCGACGCTGCCGCGCCAGGACGTCCTCTGGCTGTTCGACATCGTCCGCCGGCTGCGCGACGAGGGCGCGGCCGTCTTCCTCATCTCGCACCGGCTGCACGAGGCCTTCGAGCTCGCCGACCGCATCACGGTCTTCCGCAACGGCGTCGACGTCGAGAGCGGGCCGACCTCCGAGTTCACCGAGCACAGCCTCGTCGAGGCGATGCTCGGCAAGCGGCTGGCCGTCGAGGCCGAGCACCGGCCGAAGCCGCCGACCGACGAGACCGTGCTGGAGGTGCGCAACCTGTCGGCGCGCAACCGCCTGCACGACGTCTCGCTGACGCTGCGCAAGGGCGAGATCCTCGGCATCGCCGGCCTGCAGGGCCAAGGTCAGACCGACCTCCTGCAGGCGCTCTACGGCATGACGCACACCGACGGCGACGTCGTCCTCGACGGCAAGCAGCTGCACCTGCGCTCGTCGCGTCAGGCGATCCGGTCGGGCATCTCGCTCGTGCCGGAGGACCGGCGCACGCAGGGCCTGGCCCTCGCGATGTCGATCCGCGACAACCTCACGCTCCCGACGCTGAGCCGTTACCTCGGGCTGGGCAACCTCATCTCGCCACAGCGGGAGACGGCGTCGGCGGCCGAGCTGGCGCAGCGCCTGCAGGTCAAGGCGGGCAGCCTCGAGGACGACGTCTCGAGCCTCTCCGGCGGCAACCAGCAGAAGGTCCTGCTCGGCAAGGCGCTGTCGGCCAACGCGCGGCTGCTGCTGTTCGCCGACATCACGCGCGGCGTCGACGTCGGCACGAAGGCCGAGATCTTCGAGCTGATGCGCCAGCTCGCCGAGAGCGGCACGTCGATCGTCTTCTACTCGAGCGACGCCACCGAGCTCGTGCACATGTGCCACCGGGTGGCCGTCATGTACGACCGCACGATCGCGGTCATGCTGGAAGGCTCGGACATCACCGAGCGCAACATCGTCCAGGCCTCCGTCAGCGGACGGCTGGCCCCCGAGGAGGCGAACGTCTGATGTCGACCGCGCCACATCCCGTGGCCACGGGCGGCGTCGCCGGCGGCCGCGAGGTCCAGTCGCCCGCGGCGCCGCGCCAGCCGCGGATCACCGCGCAGCAGATTTCGGCGCTCGTGCCGGTCGCGCTGTTCCTGGTCCTCTTCTTCGTCATGATCGCGGTCCAGGGCGAGTTCTCCTGGCCGCTGCTGCAGACCGTGCTGGAGACGACCGTCCCGCTGCTGCTGATCAGCTTCGGGCAGACGCTGGTGATCCTCACCGGCGGCATCGACCTGTCGGTCGGCGGGATCATGAGCCTCGTCACGGCGTTCGTCGCCACGAAGATGACCGGCGACGGCGACGTGGCGTCGTGGCTGCCGCTCGTCCTGCTGATCGGGCTGGCCGGCGGCACGATCAACGGCCTGCTCATCGTCCGCACGGGCATCCAGCCGTTCATCGTCACGCTCGCGTCGTGGTCGGTGTTCGCCGGCCTGGCGCTCCTGGTCCTCCCGACCGAGGGCGGGACCGTCGCGGTCGGGCTCTCCGACGCGCTGACGGGCGACGCCGCCGGCCTCCCGAAGGCGGTCTGGATCCTGATCGTCCTGGTCGCGATCTGGCTGGTCCTGCGGCGCACGCGCTTCGGGATCTCGGTCCTCTCCGTCGGCAGCAACTCGTCCTCGGCGCACCTCAACGGCGTGCCGGTCAAGCGCACGCTGGTGGCCGTCTACGCCCTGTCGGGGCTGTTCGCCGCGCTCGCCGGCGTCTACCTCAGCTCGGCGGTGACGTTCTCGGGCTCCCCGGTCGCCGGTGAGCCGCTGATCCTCCTGTCGGTCGCGGCGGTCGTCATCGGCGGCTCGAGCCTCGCCGGCGGGCGCGGGAGCTACATCGGGACGATCCTCGGCGCGCTCTCGCTGAGCTTCATCGCCCAGATCGTCTTCTTCTCCGGTGCCGAGAGCTACTGGTCGCAGTTCGTCCAGGGCCTGCTGGTGCTCGGTGCCGTCCTGCTGTTCTCGGTCGTCGAGCTCGTGCTCCGGCGGCGCACCACCACCGCCGTCGAGGAGGTCTGATCATGGCTACTGCCGCAGCGGCGCCCGCACCCGCACAGCACGCGCGGTCGCGCTTCACGCAGCCCGGCTGGCGTCGCCGCCAGCTGCCGATCGTGTTCGCGTGGGTGCTCGTCATCGCGCTGTTCTTCATCGTCAGCCTCTTCGAGCCCGGCTTCCGCAGCAACGCGAACATCCGCAGCATCGTCGATCAGTCGATGATCCTCGGCGTCGTCGCGCTCGGTCAGACGCTCGTCATCATCGCCCGCGGCATCGACCTGTCGGTGCCGTCGATGATGGCCGTGGCGGGCGTCGTCGTCGCACGCCACGGCACCGCGACCGGCGACGTGCTCGGCGCGCTGCTGGTGATCGTCCCGATCGCGCTCGGCCTCGGCCTGCTCAACGGCATCTCCGTGGCGGTCCTGCGGGCGCCGGCGATCATCGTCACGCTCGCCACCAACACGCTCGTGCTCGGCGCGCTGCTGGTGAGCACCGCCGGCGGCACGAGCCAGACCGGCGGGCAGGTGCCGCCGATCTTCCGCACGCTCGCGACCGGGGAGGTCGGGCCGATCCCGGTGTCGGGCCTCGTGTGGCTCGGGGTCGCGATCTTCGCGACGCTGCTCATGAGCGCCACCCGCTTCGGGCGGCACGTCTACGCGGTCGGCAACAACCCGCTCGCGGCCCGCCTGTCGGGCGTGTCCGTCATCCGCACGACGGTCGCCGTCTACGTGATCAGCTCCCTGTGCGCGGCGGTCGGCGGCCTGCTGCTGGCGGGGTACCTCAACCAGAGCTTCCCGTCGATGGGCGGCACCTACCTGTTCACGTCGATCGCCGTCGTGCTCATCGGCGGCGCCTCGATCCTCGGCGGATCGGGCCACTACCTCGGGACCGTCGCCGGCGCGCTCACGCTGAGCGTCCTCGGCGGCGTCCTGGCGATCCTCGACCTGGGGCCGGCGTACCTGCGCATCCTGTACGGCGTCCTCATCTTCCTCACGGTCGGGGTCGGCACGGTCCTCGCCGGGCGCGGCCGGACGGAATGACGGTCGTGACCACTTCCGTTGCCCACCGGGCGGCCCCGTCGCGGGCCGCCCACCAACCATGGAGGACGAGATGAAGCTGTCGTTCAACAGCTGGCTCTACGGCCAGGCCTTCGGCTGGCAGCCGGTGCGGTCGTTCGAGGACACGGTCGACACGCTGGCGGAGATCGGCTACGACGGCATCGAGCTCGGCGCCGGCGCGCCGCACGGGTTCCCGGCCCAGCTCTCGAAGGAGCGGCGGGACGAGATGAAGCGCCATGTGCAGTCCCGCAACATGGAGGTCTCCGCGCTGTGCCCCGCCCTCGGCGGCGCCCCCGGCTACAACCCGGCGTCGTCGCTCAAGGAGGAGCGCGAGGCCGGCGTGCAGTACATCAACGAGTGCATCGAGCTCGCGCACGACCTCGAGTGCGCGAACGTGATGTGGCTGCCGGGATGGACGCACTACGGCCAGGATCGCCAGCAGGCCTGGCAGAACGCGATCGAGGGCTTCCAGAAGGCGGCGGAGCGCGCGACGGAGCTCGGCGTGATGCTGCCGGTCGAGCCGACCGCCGAGGTCTCCGACGTGGTCGAGCATGCCGGTGACATCAAGCGCTTCCTGCGCGACGCGGGCGTCGGCGGCGACCGTGCGGGCGTCATGCTCGACACGATCCACGTCTTCTACCGCGGCGACGACATCCGCGCCCAGGTCCGTGAGGCCGGTGACCTGCTGCGGTACCTGCACATCTCCGACGTCGGCCGTGCCGCCCCCGGGACGCAGACGGACTTCCGCGGGCTCATCGACGAGTGCAAGCTCGTCGGCTACGACGGCTGGCTGTCGATGGAGATCGGGTTCCCCGTCCGCGACCACAACCCGGACGGCATCACCCGCCAGGCCTACGAGTACATGACGTCGATCATGGATCCGGAGAACACGCGCATCGCGGACTTCCGCGAGCTGCCGCAGCCGTTCCTGACCGTCTAGCGGTCGGGCTCGAGACGAACCGGTGGGGCGCGCGGTCCGCGCGCCCCACGACACCAGCCCAGGAGGAGAGACCGCCGTGGGGCAGTTCCGCTACGCCTACAACCAGCTCGTCTACTACGGCGAGGACGTCGGCACGTCGATCGATCGCGTCGCGCGGTTCGGCTACGACGCGATCGAGCTCGCCGGCGAGCCCGACGACCTCGACGCGGCCAAGATCAAGAAGCGCATCGCCGACGCCGGGATCGCGGTGTCGAGCATCTGCTCGATCTACACCGCCGAGCGCGACCTCGCGCACCCCGACGCCGACGTCCGCGCCGGAGCGCTGGACTACGTCAAGCGCGTCGCGGACTTCGCGGCGGAGATCGGCGCGCCGACGATCATCGCCGCGCCGACCGCGTGCATGAAGCTCAAGCCGCTGGCCGATCGCGACGACGAGCGCCGGTGGGCGATCGAGGGGCTGCGCGCCGCCGGCGAGTACGCGGCCGAGCGCGACGTGAACCTGACGCTCGAGTGCTGGAACCGCTACGAGACCTACTGGCTGAACCGCCTCGACCAGGGGCTGGAGCTCTGGCAGGAGGTCGGCCTCGACCGCGGGGGCGTGATGGGCGACACGTTCCACATGAACATCGAGGAGGACGACATCGCGGCGGCCATCCGGCGGACCGGCCCGACGCTCAACCACGTCCACCTCGCGGACTCCAACCGCGCCGCGCCGGGCGAGGGGCACATCGACTTCGTGCCGGTGCTCGAGGCGCTCGCCGAGGTCGGCTACGGCGGCTACCTGTCGTTCGAGCTGCTGCCGCCGTCCGCGGATCCGTTCGGCGTGATGCAGGCCGGCGGGCACCAGGACTTCCTGGACCGCTACACCGAGCAGGCGATCGTGAAGATCCGCGAGGCCGAGGCGCAGCTCGCCGGAGCGACGTCGTGAGGTTCGGCGCGAGCACCTTCATCTGGCACTCGCCGTTCGGCGACGAGAGCGTCGGGCAGCTCGCCGACCGGGCGGCCGGTCTGGGCTTCGACGTGCTGGAGATCTGCATCGAGGACCCCGCGCTCGTGACGGCGGCGGCCGTGCGCGACGCGGCCGAGGACGCCGGCGTCGGCGTCTCGGTGTGCGGCGCGTTCGGGCCCGACCGGGACGTGTCGCACGAGGATCCCGAGGTGCGCCGCGGCGCGATCGGCTACCTGAAGACGTGCATCGACCTGGCGGCGGACGTGGGCGCTCCGAACGTGAGCGGCCCGATGTACTCCGCGACCGGCAAGGCGCGGCTGCTGTCGCCCGAGGAGCGCGCGCAGCAGTGGGGCTGGGCGGTCGAGAGCCTGGGCGAGGTCGCCGAGCATGCCGCCTCGCGCGGCGTCGGCCTGGCGATCGAGCCGCTCAACCGGTTCGAGACCGACATGGTCAACCTCGTCGAGCAGGGCGTCCGGCTCTGCCGCGACATCGGCGCCGACAACGTCGGTCTGCTCATCGACACGTTCCACATGAACATCGAGGAGCGCCACATCGGCGAGGCGATCCGCGCGGCCGACGGGTACGTCCGCAACTTCCACGCGTGCGAGAACGACCGCGGCGCGCCCGGCAGCGGCCACGTGCCGTGGGACGAGGTCGCGCAGGCGCTGCGCGACATCGAGTACGACGGGCTTGTCTGCATCGAGTCGTTCACGCCCGAGATCAAGGAGATCGCGCGGGCGGTGTCGACCTGGCGGCCCGTGGCCGAGTCCGGCGACCAGCTCGCGCGCGACGGCCTGACGTTCCTCCGGCAGAAGCTGCTCTGAGGGGCGGCGCCAGGCACGCAAGCGGACGCCCGCTCCTCCCGCCGCCTCGGCATCTCTCAGCCGTGACGGAGTCGGCGAGCGGGCGTCGTGGTCCCGCCTTCCCCCGCCGGTGGCGTTCCAATCGGCCCGCAACCGGGCTCGCAACCGGCGGCGTAGCGATGACTTCCTCCGCTCGACGCGGTCTCTGACGCGACATCACCACCGACGACCAGGGAGACCAAGTGGCCACAGTCGTGTACTCGTCGATCGTGTCGCTCGACGGCTACTTCGAGGACGCCGACGGCAGGTTCGACTTCGCGGCGCCCGACGAGGAGCTGCACCGGGCGGCGAACGAGCAGGCGCGCGCCGTGTCCGCGTACCTGTTCGGGCGGCGGCTCTACGAGACGATGGAGGAGCCGTGGACCGCGGCGGCGGCGAAGCTCGACGAGCTGCCGGCGGTCGAGGCCGAGTTCGCCTCGCTGTACCTGGAGACGCCGCGGTACGTCTTCTCCGACACCCTCGAGCGGGTGGGGGACGGCGTGGAGCTGGTGCGCGGTGCGGACGCCGTGGAGGTCGTGACGCGGCTCAAGGCCGAGCTGGACGGCGAGCTCGCCCTCGGCGGCGCGGGCCTCGCCGCGTCGCTGATCGACCTCGTCGACGAGTTCCGTCTGTTCGTCGTGCCGGTGGCGGTCGGCGGCGGGAAGCCGTTCTTCCCGCTCGGGACGCGGCTGCGACTGCGGCTGATGGAGCACCGCGCGTTCGCGTCCGGGGCGATGTTCCTGCGCTACGCGGTCGCGGGGTAGGGCGGCGCGCCGCGACGGTTCCGACCGTGGCAACCCCGCTCTGGTGCCGGGTTGCCGCCTCTCATTCCCGCGAGCCGTTCACCTTGACTGCCGCATTTTGCGCGCGCGAGGTGCTGTTGCAGGTCGCGTGGCGTTTAGAGACACTCGCGGTCAGTCCGTATCTCCTGAATGACGGAGGGCAGCTTGATAAAAGCGCCGGCCATCTCGCGAACCGGAGCGGCGCGTGCCGCAGCGGCGTCACGCGACAAAATGTGGACGTTGGCGCGTGCCGCTGAAATCGGCGTCTGCCTCGCCATGGCGGCGGCGTGTGGCGTAGGTCCATCTTCCGCGATTGCAGCTGACGTCCCGATCAGCGCACAGTGGCCACGCACAACCATCCGCGTCGCCGACTCCTCCTCATCGGTTAGCCGCCCAGTGCAGCGCACCGTCCATCGCAACGGATTCAAGGTGCAGATCCGCTACCGCAGCCGGGGCGGCTTCGTGCCGGCCGCAGATCCAGTGCTCGCGGTACTCCGTGGACCGCGAGACCTTCGACGCGTCAACCCCGCTTCCGGGCTTGGCACTCGCTTCTGCGGCGATGAACGAGACGGCTGTGGTGCCCTCATGAACCGCCGCGGGCGGCCGCAGTTGGCCGTCGGCACCAGGACGCACGCAGGGATGCCCGAGATCGGAGTTCCGCTGCATTCGTTCGGTGCTCACTGTTGCTTCTTCGCGATCGGGTTGTGGGTCGACCCCAACGGCGCGGGAGGCGGCGAGCCGGCATGGAAGGCGATCACCGCGTTCTCAGGCTCGAACGTCGTCCGCACGGTGAACGGGACCACCCCGACGTTCGAGGTCGGCGACTGGCGATTCGAGTACGGGTTCACGGCCTACGCGTTCTCGTGGCGCCCACGTGCGCGCATCCGCTTGTGGGTTTCCCCGGACGGATCTCGCGCCGAATGGCGCGACGTCACGCCACGTTCGTTCCTACGCGCGCAGTTGCGGGAAGTGCGCCGACTGATCGCTACGAGCCATCGCAACGGCTCGAACCTTGGTCTCCGTGGGACGATGCCGGCGAAGGTGGCGTTGCTTCTGCGTCTGGGGCGCGTGGGTGACGCCCGTGCGACGCTTCGGTCGTACGCGCGCGTGTTCGATCGATATCGCGCCGGGCGTGTGAAGCGGAAGCTCATCGAGTGGGGGTATTGGCCGGGGAAGCGCGCACGCCCCCGGTCGGAACGCTTGCCGACGCTTTCACGGCGGGAAGCCGCTCGATACCTGCGATCAGCCCTGCGGTCGCGCTTCGGATCAGACGTGTGGGATGCGTCGTATCGGCGTCGAACCGCGTGTCGACAGCGACTGAGCCGGACAGCGGTTCGATGCCGTCCGTTCTGGGGTGCCGGAGACACGTACTTCAGCGGCAGGGCGAGGATCTGGTACCGCCGGAGCAAGGGTGGCGTCGTGCACTGGCACTACGCCTGGCGCATCCGCGAGGTGAGCGAGTACTGCCTATTCGTGCTCGAGCGACCAAGGCGCGAATGCGTCCAGGTGCACGTCGTCAAATAAGAGTGGATGCACAAGCGATCGCCAGCGCGCCGGATGCCTTCATCAGCTGCACTGGGCCCGGCGCGATGCGTCGGACACGTCAACGTGCTCTACCGCCCACTGCGCAATCGCAGTGAGGTTGCGGGTCCCCGTGGGATGCGAGCCGTCGGCCGGGAGGTTCGCGATAGCGATGGCGATCTGCTTGCCGTCGACCGTGAGCATGCCCATCTGACGCTCGAGATATCCGCCCGTGCCCCCGGGTTGGCTCCCGGGGCCCCAACCGCCCTTGTGCTTTGCGGGCACCCCGACTGCCGCCAACCCCCACGGCTGGACCGCTTCCCCCATGAGCGCGAGCACCTCGCGCCCAGCGTTCAGGCACGGCATGCCGGCCACAAATCTGGCCTGGTCGGCGAGCGACCAGAGCGTCTGCCCGAACGGCGTGTAGCCCTCGGCCAGCGTGCGAGATTCGATGTCGGTCGTGAAGTCGCCAGCGGCGCGGAGCTCGGCGGTGGAGGCGTCGGCAGCGACCTCTCCGGACCCGAGCGCCTGCCAGAGTGCCATCGCGGCGTCGTTGTCGGACTGGGTGATCGCGGCGCGGAGGTTTGGCGACTGCACGCCTTCGAGACCGGCGTCGTAGATCGCCATGGCGACGGGCACCTTGCTCGTCGACCACGCGATCACCTCCTGCAACGAGCCGGCGCGCTCGACATGCTGGTCGTAGCCAAGCGCAGAGACGGCGATACCCGACTGACCGCCTAGAGACGCTTCGAGTTGCTGGAAGCTCGTCTTGTCAGCCGCTGACAGCAGCGGCTCGGGCTGAACGGTGGCCTGTCGCCTTGGTTTGGCTTGCCGCTCTGCGGTCGCACCTGGCGCGTCCGCGCCGTTGTCGACATTGATATCGAGCGTCGGGTCGTTGCCTGGCAACTGGGCGGAGCTCACGGTGCGCGGCTGCGGCAGCGGATCCTGGTCCGACGAGCCGCCACACCCCGCCAAAAGCGCACCTGCGATCGCCGCTGTGAGGGCTGCACGTGCGGGTTGGACGGTTCGACCTGCCACTACGGGAACGAGACAGAGGCGCTGTTGCCGCCCGCGCATGAGATGCCGGTGCCCGCAGGAGCGCACGTCATCGTGTAGGTCCGCTGGGTGACGGGGCTCCACACATCGACGGTCGTCACACTTCCGGGGGCGTCGTAGTAGGCGTCACGGACGTTCCGCGCAAACGGGCAGGTGGTGTTCGGTCCGGCCACGATTCCGTTGCCGCAATCCGTCCCGGTGACAGGGCCGGTTGGCGGCGCGGCCGCTTGCGCGGCTGAACTCGACGAGTCTGAGTCATCGTCGTCCTGGCGCTGCTGATGCCGACGATCGCGCTTGTGCTCGATCCTCGCGGCCCAGGTCGTCAGCCGTGCGGCGCCGGTCACACTCGCAGCCCAGTTCTCGCCAGGTGGCGAGATCGCGTTCAACGCGTCGGTGAGGTTCGCGGCGAGGGTCTGAGTCTGGTCAGCGCTTCCGCTCGCGGGATTGGACAGCGCTGCGTCGACGGCAGCGAGGTATGCCTCCTCGCGGGTCAACGTGCCGCGGGCGTTGGTGGAGGCCTGCTGCTGGTCATCCGGCACGGTGAGGGCCGCGAGGCCGCCCTGGGCGGCGAGTGTCGCCTCGCGTGTCGCGTGCACGGCGGCGCGAGCGCCACGTGCGCGCCGGCCGCGCAGCGCCGCGAGACGGTTGGACAGGCGCTCGTTGGCGTCGATGACGGGCGCCATGATCTGCGCCACTCGCTGCTGGTAGTCGCTGGCGGAGTCACCGTCGTCAGATGAGAAGACGGTGAACACGAGCACCACCACGGCCCCGGCGACGATTGCGCCTGCAACGATCGCGGCGATGATCCAGCGGGTGTTCGATGTCGGGCTTGGCGGCTGATTGCCTGCAGCCGAGGAGGGGTGCTCAGGAGCGCGAGTGGCCATCGGTGTCCGTTCGACGGGAGAGCTCGAATCGCCGACATCGGCGCGGTCAGAAGCGGCGGTGTCCGTACCGCGTGCCCTCACCTGTCGGCGCGCGGCAGCTTACGGACGTGGCGCGCGCAGCGCAAGAATGCCTGACTGATCGCCCTAGTCGTACGTAACAGCGGGCGGCTGTCCCGCTTGGGAACGCGGCCGAGTCCGGGTGGTCGAGCACCGCACGGTTCGCGTCTGGCGCGACGTGTCGCGTCGCGGGGGAGCGCCAGGCCGCCGCCGCCTTGACACGCGCGCGAGCTTGGGAGAGCCTCGCATTGGTAGACGATCTTCGGGGGAGCCATGAAGAGGGACGAGATCGCGCGTGAGGTCGCGGACCGGTGCGGGCTCAGCCGCGAGGAGGCCGCCCGCGCGATCGACGCGATCCTCGAGACGATCGAGGAGACGCTGCAGCGCGGCGACGAGGTCAGCTTCACCGGGTTCGGCAAGTTCCACGCGGCGCGGCGCGCCGCCCGCCACGGGGTCAACCCGCGCACGGGGGAGCGGATCGAGATCTCCGCAGCGAGGGTGCCGCGCTTCTCGGCCGGCACGCGGCTGAAGCAGAGCCTCGTGCTGCCGGGCAAGGGCGGCGAGCCGTTCGGCGCGCTCGGCGGCAGCATGCTCAGCCGCGAGTCGATCAAGCCGCAGACGCTTCCGGGCAAGGGCGGCGAGGAGTTCTAGCCCGCGCGGGGCGGGCGGGGAGGCACCGTGGCGCTCACCGACGTCGCCGGGGTCCTGAGCCGGAAGTTCGTCGTCGGCTTCTTCATCCCCGTCTTCTTCGGCTGCGTCGCGCTGAAGCTGCTCGTGGCCGCCGACGCGCTGCCGGGCGGCCTGCGCGACGCGTCGGGCGGGACGCAGATCCTCATCCTCGGGGGCGTCGCGCTGCTCGTCGGGCTGCTGCTCTGGGGCGTGCACTACCCGCTCATCCGGGTGCTGGAGGGCTACTGGCTCGTCGCGCCGAACCTGCCGGAGCGCGACGGCCCGCTCCCCGACCCCGAGGGCCGCTGGGTGCGCAACCGCGCGCTCGCCGCGCTGCGTCGCGCCGCCGGAGGTCCTTCGCGGCTGGTCCGGCGGGCGCGGCTCGCAGTCGGCGAGTGGAAGCGCGAGCGGTGGGTGCGGACACGGCAGCACCTCGTCGCCGTGCGGGCGCAGCCGGAGCGCTCGGCCGAGCGCACGCAGGCGGCGAGCGACCTGACGATGCGCTTCCCGCCGGAGGACCGGCTGGTGCTGCCGACCGAGCTGGGCAACGTCGTCCGCGCCTTCGAGAACCACCCGCGGGAGCGCTACGGGCTCGACGGGATCCCGATCTGGCCGAGCGTCGTGACGATGCTCAGCGAGAGCGAGCGCGCCGAGCTGGACGAGACCACGACCGACGTGGGCTTCTGGCTCAACAGCCTGGTGGTCGTGGTCGTCGGCGGCGCGCTGCTGTTCGCCGAGCGCCTCTGGCACCCGCCCGGCACGACCGAGGCGACCGCGGCGATCGAGGTCGCGATCGTCGCCGCGGTGACGGCGCTCGCCGTGTGGATGTACCGGCAGCTCATCGCCGCGGCGATCCGCTGGGGCGAGCCGGTCCGCGCCGCGTTCGACGTGCACCGCCTCGAGCTCTACGACACGTACGGGATGCGCCGCCCGCGCACGCCCGAGGAGGACGTCGACGCCGGCCGCGCGCTGAACCGGATGCTCGCCTTCGGCGAGCCCATCCCGCTCGAGTGGCGCGCCGAGCCGGAGCCGTCCGACGGCCGCCCGTCGCCGCGGGACGCGGTGGCGGCCGCGCTCGGGACGGCGGTCGCCGAGGCGATCCGCGCGACGCGCGGCGGCAGCGCCGGCTGAGGAGCACGCCCAGGACGACGAAAAGCCCCGCCGGAGCGGGGCTTCTCTCATGGGCGCGGCTGGTTTCGAACCAGCGACCTCTCGCAGCCCGCGAACCAACAAACCCAGCCCGCAAAAGCCCTGCAAATCGGCCATGGACGTATGTCCGACGCGAGGCGAGCGGCAAAACCGGGCGCCCTTGATAGCTGTGGACCATGTACCCGTACCCAACCCCGGCGCGCAGGGGCTCGTGCTGCGCGGACCTTCACGGGCTGCGGCCCAACTCCGGCCATCTGCCCGACGGGACGATCGCCCAGGAGGGCATCGTGATCCCGACGGACGAGGCGCTGATCGAGGAGGCGCTGGAGACCAACCACGCCGAGGTGCGCTCGGAGAGGACCCTGGACACCTACCGCGCTCATCTCGCGCACTACTCGCAGTACCTGGAGAGCGCGAAGGCGGCCACGATCGCGACGGCGCAGCGCAAACATGTGCTCGGGTTCCTCGCTCACCTCCAGGTGAGAGGAGGCACGTCGCCGCACCCTTTTCGGGAAGGCTGCTCCTGGTGCGCTGACCGGGGGTATCCGGACGGCCGCGAGGGATGCGGTTGGTCGCCCTCGCGCGTGAAGAGCTACCTCGCGGCGATCCGCTTTGTGTATCGGCACATGATCGAGGAGGAGTGCTTGCCATCGATCGATCCCAGTCGGCACATCGCCTCGCCCAAGGTCACGGTGCGCCGGCAGTACACCCCGAGCCGCGAGGAGGTCCGCAAGCTCCTCGACGCGCCGGGTAGCCCGCGCGACCGTCTGCTCGCGTACTGGGCGTACTACGCGCCTTCACGTCGTGAGACGTTCCGGGAGGCGCGCTGGCGGGACTTCGAAGGGCTCGACACCACGGACGCGTTCTGGAACGTGCCGAATGCCAAGGGCGGCAAGGCCGACGGCTTTCTCCTGCATCCGGCGCTGCGCGCGGAGCTGCGCCGTTATCGGCACTGGCAGGAGCAGGAGGCAAAGCGGAACCCGCGGCTCCGCGCGGCCTTGGCGGACGAGGAGACGGCGTTCGTGCTCCTGAGCAGCAGCGGGAAGCAGCTCCATCGCAGCACGCTGACCAAGATGATCAAGTGGCGGGCGGTTCGAGCTGGTGTCGCCGTGGTCCCGAGCACAGATCCGGACGCCGTGGATGGCAAGTCATCGAAGATGACGCTCCATGCGCTGCGGCGCGCCTGGGCCGACCACGCCCTGAATGATCCCGAGAACCCGCTGCCGATCGACGTGGTGGCGGAGGTTCTGAGCCACGCGGATGTGCGCACGACCCGCCTGCACTACGCCCGGACGAAAAAGCGGCGCGCCCACGATGCGCTGAGGGGGCATCGGCTGTGATCGCGTCCGCGCGCCCCGTCGCCTGTGGCGGTCTGCCGGTCCACGCGCCAACCCGCCACCATGGGGTCGGATGATGAGAGCGCTGCCTCCAACACCTCCGGCCAGCGACGCCGCGACGAGGAAGGCGATGCAGGGAAACCGCGGGACGGACACGGCGCCGGAGGTCGCGCTGAGACGCCTGCTGCACGCAGGTGGGCTGCGCTTCCGTAAGAACTTCCGGGTGTCTGCGGGCGGGCTTCGCGCGACCGCAGACATTGTCTTCACACGGCAGCGCGTGGCGGTGTTCGTGGACGGCTGCTACTGGCACGGGTGCCCCGACCACTGCCGGATGCCGGCGCGCAACGCCGAGTACTGGGAGGCGAAGATCGGCCGCAATCGCGAGCGCGACGAGCGGATCACCGACGCGCTCATCGCGGGCGGCTGGCGTGTGCTCAGGGTCTGGGAGCACGAGCCCCCGGACGAGGCCGCCGCGCGCGTGCGCGCTGCGCTGTCCGACTCCTGAACTACGGTTCGGTCCCGTCATGGGAACCATTCGCGCTGCCGAGTTCTTCGCCGGCATCGGCCTAATGCGCCTCGGTCTAGAAGGGGCGGGCATTGAGACCCGATGGGCCAACGACATTGAGGCCGACAAGCGAGACATGTACGTCGCGAACTTCGGCGAGCACGAGTTCGTGCTCGGCGACGTGCGTGATGTTCGAGGCGATGACCTGCCCGATGTGGACGTTGCGACCGCCTCGTTTCCATGCACGGATCTCTCGCTCGCGGGAAACCGACGCGGCCTTGGCGTGACCGCCGCTCCGCGAGGCGAGGAAGGCGGATCGAGCATGTTCTGGGAGTTCGCACGTGTGCTGGCGGAGATGGGAAGCCGGCGGCCGCCTGTTGTGCTCCTGGAGAACGTTCTCGGCTTCGCGTCGAGCCACGGCGGTAGGGACCTCGCGGGGGCCGTGGGAGAGCTGAACAGGCTTGGCTACTCCTGCGACCTCATGGCGATCGACGCCCGCCACTTCGTGCCGCAGAGCAGGCCGCGAATGTTCATCGTTGGGCTGGTCGAGCCACGCGCGGAGGATGCCTTCAGCGAGAACGCCGATCGTCCTGAATGGGTCCACGCGTTCGCGAGGCGACACCGTTCGGCTCGGCTGCACGCGCGCGAGCTGCCACCCTTGCCGGCCGGCCCCTCGACTCTGGCCGGGGTGGTTGAGCGGCTGGATCGCGCTGCGCCGGAGTGGTGGGATCAGGAACGACTCGCTCGCTTCGTCGGCTCCCTCTCGCCGATCCAGAGCGCGCGGCTGGATGAGCTGCGCTCGTCGGATGAGCTGGTCTGGCGAACCGCGTATCGCCGGACAAGAAACGGCGCGGCGGTGTGGGAGATCCGCGCCGATGGGATCGCGGGATGCCTGCGCACCGCTCGCGGTGGATCAAGCAAGCAGGCGCTCGTGGAAGCCGGCCACGGTGAGGTAAGGGTCCGGTGGATGACCCCGCGTGAGTACGCGCGGCTGATGGGTGCCGATGACTTCACTCTCGCCGCCCGTCGGAACCAGGCGCTGTTCGGCTTCGGCGACGCCGTATGCGTTCCGGTCATCGCATGGCTGTGCGAGCACTACGTCGCGCCTGCTGCCGCCGCGTCCTCCTCGCTCGCTCTCGCCGTCTAATGCCGCGGCCTCGTCGCAGCGACCTGCCCTCGCCGCAGGTCCGCGAGTTTCGCAACATGCTCGACGTGGCTCTCAACGAGATCGACGACGAGGGACGCATC
This sequence comes from Capillimicrobium sp., assembly GCA_035761245.1. GTDB lineage: Bacteria > Actinomycetota > Thermoleophilia > Solirubrobacterales > Solirubrobacteraceae > Capillimicrobium. The sequence goes on from DASTRJ010000028.1 coordinate 21,720, forward strand.
ATCGGCAATGCGAAGTTCGGCGTGTACGCGTTCTACGACTACGACGGGGAGCCGATCTACGTCGGCCAGACGAACGAGCAGCTTCGCGTCCGCGTGCGGCGACACCTGACGAACCAGCGCACGGACGCCGTGGCGATGCGAGTACTCGACATCTTCGAGGTCGCCGAGCTGGAGATGTGGCCGCTGTGGGACCTCGAAGACGAGACCGACCGCCAGGCGGCGCGTTCACGGCTGGATGCCGTGGAGTACTCCGCCTATGTGAAGGCCATTCAGACCTCACGGTTCAGGGCGATCCTCAACGAGAAGATCCCGCCAGTCTCGCCCGTCGTTGAGCTTCCTCAGTCGTACCGCTTTCCGCTCGTTCACACGGACCCGAGCGACGAGCGGCGCCATCCGGATGTGAGGATCGCGCGGCGCGCGGAGACGATCTCGCGCCTGGCGGCCGTCGCGCGGGAGCGCGGGGAAGTGTCCGATGGCCTACGCCGCGTGCTCGTCATTCAGGCCGTCCGTCTGACCTACCTCTCGGCCGCTCGGTACGCGGAGACGCTGGGCGAGCCAGCCCCGGATCCGTCCGCCATCGATGTAACGGCGCTCATCGGGGAGCTGTTGGCCGAGGCGCCCGGTGAGATGACCGAGGAGGACGTCGAGCACATGGAGTTGGAGGAACTGGATGAGGGCGAGCTCGGAGCATGATCGCGCCCGCCGCCGGCCGAAGCGGGCGGCAGCGGGAGCGCACGGCCGGCGGCGTGCTGGTCGGCCACCAGCACCTCTAACAGGAGCCCCGCAAACACCAGTGGACGTGGTGTAAGCGAAATCCTGAAATCTTCCCTGGCGCCGCCGCATGGTGAGGGAAACGACGAGCTGGAGGCTCAACTCACCATGCAAACCAATCCAGGGAAGCGGATCGAAGCGGCCCCGACCGGGGGCCTGGTCGTCGCATGGCTCCTGGGAGACGACCCCAAGACGATCAGGACACGAGACGGGCAGGAAAAGACGATCATCGAGCTGCGCGACCCGCGCAGACTCAGTAACTCGATCGTGATATGGCTGGAGGGGGCGGCAGGCGATCTCTCCCGCGTCCAGCCCGGCGCCGTCATCCAGCTCCACGTCGAGTCAGTACGGTCCGGGCGCGCTCGTGGCGAGCTTGTCGCTTCGGTGTCGCGGGAGGCGGTCGAGACGGCCTTCGCCCGCGCCGCGGAGGTGCAGCGATGACCCGTCCGATGGCCTGGCGGGGCGGCGCGGTAGCGCCACCGGGTGCCCGTCGATCGCGCGACGGGAAGATGATCCAGGTGCTCGGAGGTCATGTCCCGGTCCCGCGGGCGTTCAGCGCGCCGCAGCTCGATGCCGAGGCCGATCTCTGGGCGAAGCCAAGCGCCGCCGTCGCCTTCCCGTTCCATCCCGCGGGCGTCCTGCGTCTATTCGATCGTGCGCGCGCCGTGCTTGAGGATGCGTGCGCGTTCGAGGGACTGACGGAGGAAGAGCGCCGCCTTCTCGACTTCAAGTGCTGGCAGCTCTCGGCGAGGCTCTTCGCGCCGGGCGCCGGCATTCGGGGGGCGCTCGAGCGCGTCGCCTCCGACGGATCGTTCGCGCCTCGCCCCGACGAGGCCGAGCAGTTCGAGGTCGCCCACGCGACCCACCTCGCGGCATGGGCTGTCACGACTGCTGCGTGCGCCTGGGCGGAGGAGCTGCGGTGATCGACCTCGAAGGCGGCGCCCGGCTGCTCTCGCAGCATGTGGACGGGCTGGAGCTGACCTGCGCGGTCGCGCAGGTCCCGCTCCTGCTCCGTCAGCGCCCTGACGACCTCGACGCTCGACTCGGCCGCTTGCAGGCGCGTGCTCGGGCGACGCTTCCGCACGGAGCCGTCCCGTCCGAGTGGTGCTGGGACGATGAGCCGGTCCTGGTTCTCCCGCACTCCCTCCGGCCCGGCGCGCGCTATTGCATCGAGTGCTCGGACTGGGCCATCTTCGTCGCCCCCGTCGGATCGGTAGTGCCGCGGCTCACGGTGCAACTCCGGGCCGACTACCTGCTACGGGTGGGGCCGCTGGGAGCGTACGACGCCTCCCGCGAGTGGGTGGAGGATCATCTTGTGCCTCTGATCGGTGGCCGCCCGCCGGAGGATCGTCCGGCCTGGCGCATCTCGCGCCTCGATCTCGCGGCGGACGTAGCGGGCGTCGTCTTTCAGCTCGCGGACCTTGACCATTTCACGACACGGGCCGCCAGTCGCCGCTCATATACCGGGGACGCCGAGCAATGACGGGCTCCCTCGCCGTATCGCATCATCGAGGGCGACTCCTCACCGGCTTCACGTTCGGGAAGCGTGGCGGCGCGGTGTACGCGCGCGTGTACGACAAGACCGCCGAGGCGGACGACGAAGCGCCGATACGCGAGATCTGGCGCGCTGGCGGCTGGAGGCAGTCAGATGGGCGCGTATGGCGCATCGAGTTCGAGCTTCGACCGCACTTCCTGCGGAGCCTGGAAACCGTCGAGGGTACGCGTATGCCGTCTGATCCGCGAGCGCTGCTGGCGCGGCACCTCGACGCGATCTGGCATCACCTCATGAGCGATTGGCTGGTGCTCCGGGATCGTCGCAGCCTTCGTAGTCGGATCGAGCGCCGACCTTCGGAGCGGTGGTGGGAGCGCCTGGCCGTCGCCGGGCAGCTCAGCACCGCGTGTCTCGCCCCACCGCGAGCACTGACGCGCAGGCCGCGAACGCGGTTGGACTGCACGATGCTGCACAAGCAGGTTGCCGGCCTCCTCGCTGCGATCGGCGCCTACCACGGCAACAACTCCCTCATGGACTGCTTGGACGGCCTGACCGCGTGGATGCTCGATCACGTTGGCGTTCAGGGCTTCCGCGAAGCCGTCGAACGTGCCGAGCGCAGGCACGGGCTAGTGGTAGGGACGCAGAAGGTCCTGCCAGGCGAGCATCAGGCCGAAGCCGGCGAGGATGACTGGGACCACGTGTTCGATCACCCCTCGATCGTGGCGTACGACGGCTGAGCGTGCACGCGGCGGCGCACGCTCTCAGCTCTCGCTCCGCCGCTTGCCCGCGCCCGGATGCGTCGCGGTCGACAGCACGACCGGGAGACGCATGCCGAGGGTGCTCGCGGTCATGCCGTGCGAGTCATGGTTCAGGAACGCTTCGGCCAGCGCCTCAAACTGCTTTGCGCCGATCACGCGTGCGAGGTAGCTCTCCAAGAGGAACAGGGTCGCCCGCGTCACGGATACCAGCGCGCGATGGAACCTTTCGGCGTCGGCCTCGCCGATGTAGCGGACGAGGTACGGCTCAACGGAGCGGTAGTTCGATCGGATCCGCATCCGCCAGAGGCAGTCGAAGAGCGATGTGGGGTGGAGCGTCCTCGCGTACTCGACGCGGACCTTGGGATCAATCCGCTTTCGTCCGCGCTTGCGTTTCCACTCGTCCTCCTTCGCCCGAAGGCGAGCCTCGCGGGTCGTCCGCAGCCACGTGCCGAACCGAGCCCAGAACTCGGCCTCGGCGTACGCGCCGGGGAGCCCGATCGGGATGGAGAGGACCTCGATCTTGGCGGCACATGCGCCAGGCTGCGGCTCGTTGATATAGGAGCACGACCCGCCGAGCGGGTTTCCGGCGGCGAGGACTGACCACGGCCGCGGGAAGAGCTGACGATCACGGATCTGCGCCGACACCGATCGCAAGGTCGCGGTGTGGTCGTCGGCGAGGCCCGTCATGCCGTTGGCGAGGAACCAGGCCTGGAGAAGCATGTACGCCGAGTAGTAGGCGTGGATTGGTGCCCAGGCGTTCGTGTACCGAAGAGCGGACGCGCTGCCGATCGCCGCCGGGACCCGGAGTTGCAACTCGCTGATCCAGCCGATCTCAACGAACCGCCGGATGCCATCGAGGTCGATCGACGAACGGCGGCTGAGCTTGAGGTATGGACGGTGCGCGGCGAGCGCGGCACCGAGTCCTGGATAGAGCGCCTGCCCCCGCCCGTACGTCTGCGTGAGGTAGATCTCGAGGTGACGGAGGTAGTGGAGGGTGACGGTGAAGCGCCGAACCAGCTCCTCGTCCCGATCGGTCGGGAGCGCCGGGATCGAGATGACGTGGGAGCCCTCGTCGGACACGACGAAAGCGTACGGCGGCCGCGCGGCCAGCGGCCGGCCTGCGTCTGCCGGTCGCCCGGCTACGCTTCACGCATGGATAACCCCGCGCGGGCGGCTGGTTCCGAACCAACCGCCCAGATTTCGCTCTATTGCGGGGCTGAGGATGGGCGCGGCTGGGTTCGAACCAGCGACCTCTCGCGTGTGAAGCGAGCGCTCTCCCACTGAGCTACGCGCCCCAGTGGAGGCATGGATCCTAGCGTCCCTACGCCGTCCGTCGCCGCAGCGTGAGCGCCCCGAGCGCGAGTGCCGCGAGCGTGGCGCCGACGACCACGAGCGCGTCGAGCGTCACCGTCGCGTCGAGCGGAGCGGCGGACGTCGCCTCGGCCAGCGCGCGGTACGCGTACGTGAGCGGCAGCGCCCACGAGATCGCCTCCAGCAGCGGCGCCATCGCGTCGCGGGCGACGAACAGGCCGCAGAGCAGGAGCTGCGGCAACACGAGCGCGGGGAAGAACTGCACCGCCTGGAACTCCGTGCGCGCGAACGCGCTGGTGAACAGCCCGAGCGACATGCCGAGCACCGCGTTCGCCACCGCGAGCACCGCGACCAGCACGGCGCCGTGGGGCGCGTCGAGGTCGAGCGCCGCGAAGCCGACGAGGCACACGACCACGGCCTGCACCGCCGCCAGCGCGCCGAACGCCAGCGCGTATCCCGCCAGGAGGTCGAGCTTGCCCACCGGCAGCGTCATGAGCCGCTCCAGCGTCCCCGTCGTGCGCTCGCGGAGCATCGTGATCGACGTGACGATGAACATCACGATGAACGGGAACAGCCCGCACAGCGGCGCGCCGATCTGCTGGAAGACCTCCGGCTGGCCGTCGAACACGAAGCGCAGCAGCACGAGCAGCAGCGACGGCACGCCGACCAGCAGCGCGATCGTCCGCGGGTCGTGGCGGATCTGGCGCAGGACCCGCTCCGCCGTCGCCACGGTCACCCGCGCGCTCACGCCGCCGCCTCCCGCTCCTCGATGACCGCGAGGAACGCGCGCCCGAGATCCTGCTCGCCGGTCCGCGCCCGCAGCTCATCGGGCGTGGTGTGCTCGAGCAGCGCGCCGTCGCGCATGAGCAGCAGCGCGTCGCACTCGCTCGCCTCGTCCATCACGTGGCTGGAGACCAGCAGCGTGGCGCCGCGCTCCGCGAGCCCGTGGAACGTCGCCCACAGCTCGGCGCGCAGCACGGGATCGAGCCCGACCGTCGGCTCGTCGAGCACCAGCAGCTCCGGCTCGTGCAGCAGCGCGCACGCCAGCGACACCCGCGCGCGCTGGCCGCCCGACAGCGACGCGACGCCCTGCCCCTCGCGCCCCGCCAGCCCGACCGTCCGCACCACCTCGTCGACGCGCGCCCGGTCGACGCCGACGATGCGCGCGAAGTAGCGGAGGTTCTCGCCGACGGTGAGGTCCCCGTACACCGACGGCGCCTGCGTGACGTAGCCGACGCGCCGGCGCAGCGCCGCCGAGCCCGCCGGCAGGCCGAGCACCGTGACGCGGCCGCCGGCGACGATCTGCACGCCGACGATCGCCCGCATCAGCGTCGTCTTGCCGCAGCCGCTCGGCCCGAGCAGGCCGGTCACGGAGCCTGCTGGAACGCTCAGCGACACGTCGTCGAGCACGACGCGGCCGCCGCGCACGACGTGCAGGTGCTCGATCCCGATGGCGGCGTCCACGACCCGCCCGAGCATCTCGTCCCGGCGAACCACGGTCAACCGGCGGCCACTCGGGGAACAGTCCCGAGCATGACCGTGACCTCGGATCCCGCGGCCGCCCTCGCCGAGCGGCTGCCCGAACCGCTGCGCCCGCTCGCCGACCTCGCCGGCGACCTGCGCTGGTCGTGGATGGGCGGGGAGGAGCTCTTCGCCTCGATCGACGCCGACCGCTGGCAGCGCTGCCGGGGCAACCCGGTGCGCCTGCTGCAGGAGACGTCGCCGGGCCGACTCGCCGAGCTCGCGGCCGACGACGCCTTCCGCGAGCGGATGGACGCGGTGCTCCGCGCGGTGGAGGCCGACCGCGCCCGTCCGCGCGACGAGCGCCCCGGCACGATCGCGTTCCTCTGCGCCGAGTACGCGGTGCACCGCTGCCTGCCGATCTACTCCGGCGGGCTCGGCGCGCTCGGGGGCGACATCCTCAAGCAGGCCTCCGACCAGGCGCTGCGGATGGTCGCGGTCGGCCTCCTCTACCGCCAGGGCTACTTCCACCAGCGGGTCGACGTCCACGGCTGGCAGCAGGAGACCTGGGTCGACGCCGACCCCGAGCGGCTCCCGCTCACCCTCGTGCGCGACGGCGCCGGCGAGCCGGTCGTCGTGCGCGTGCCGATCGCCGGCGACGACGTCGCGGTCCAGATCTGGCGGGCCGACGTGGGGAGCGTGCCGCTGCTGCTGCTCGACACCGACCGCCCCGAGAACGACGAGGTCGCCCGCTTCATCACCGCGCGGCTGTACGTCGGCGACCCGTGGCTGCGGCTCGCGCAGTACCTCGTGCTCGGCATCGGCGGGCTGCGCGCGCTCGAGGCGCTCCGCATCGAGCCGGACGTCGTCCACCTCAACGAGGGCCACGCCGCGTTCGCCGCGCTCGAGCTCGCCGCGCGCGAATGCCGCCGCGGCGCCGGCGCCGACGACGCGCTCGCGGCCGCGCGCGAGCGGACCGTCTTCACCACCCACACGCCGGTCCCCGCGGGCAACGACACGTACGCGCCCGAGCAGGTCATCGCCGCCGTCGGGCGCCTCGCCGACGAGGCGGGGCTCGGCGCCGAGCGGCTCGTCGACCTCGGCCGGACGCACCCCGGCGACGCCGGCGAGCCGTTCGGCGTCACGCAGTTCGCGCTGCGCACGAGCCGCGCCGCCAACGGCGTCAGCGCGCGCCACGGCGAGGTCGCCCGGTCGATGTGGCGCGACCTGTGGCCGGGGCGCGACGAGCCGAGCGTCCCGATCGGGGCGGTCACCAACGGCGTGCACCTGCCGACCTGGATCGCCGGGCCGATGCGCGCGCTGCTCGACCGCCACCTCGGCGACGGCTGGCTGCACCGCGCCGCCGATCCCGAGACGTGGGCGCCGCTGGCCGACGTGCCGGCGGCCGAGCTCTGGGCGGTGCGCCAGGAGCAGCGGGCACGGCTGATCGAGCACGCCCGGCGGCGCAGCCAGCGCGAGCGGCTCGCGCGCGGCGACACGCTCGACTACGCGCGGGCGGCGGCCCAGCTCGACCCGACCGCGCTCACGTTCGGCTTCGCCCGCCGGGTGGCGACCTACAAGCGCATCTGGCTGCTGATCGGCGAGCTCGAGGCCAACCTCGGGCTGCTGAACGGCGACCGCCCGATCCAGCTGCTCATCTCCGGCAAGGCGCATCCGCGCGACGACGAAGCCAAGCGCACGCTGCAGGCGCTCTTCCGCGTCCGCGGGGCCGAAGGCGTCTCGCGGCGGGTGTCGTTCCTCGAGGACTACGACCTCGAGACGGCGTCGCGGCTGGTGGCCGGCTGCGACGTCTGGATCAACCTGCCGCGCCCGCCGCTGGAGGCCAGCGGCACCAGCGGGATGAAGTCCGCCGTCAACGGCGGGCTCCAGCTCAGCGTGCTCGACGGCTGGTGGGCGGAGGGCTACGACGGCGACAACGGGTGGGCGCTGCCCGGCGACGTCTGGGAGGACGCCGGCGCGCAGGACGCGCGCGACACCGCCGAGCTGCACCGGCTCGTCGTGCAGGAGGTCATCCCGCTCTTCCACGACCGCGGCGACGACGGCGTCCCGCACGGGTGGGTGGAGCGCATCCGCCGCTCGATGATGACCATCGGGCCGCGCTTCAGCGCCCAGCGGATGGTCGACGACTACGTGCGCGACATCTACCCGCTCGGCGGCTGAGCGGGCTCCGGCACGGCCTGCGGCGGCGTCCAGCCGGGGCCGTGCCACAGGTGCCCGAACCGCACGCGCCACGTCGGCGCGGCGCGGACGTCGCGCCACAGCGCGACGTACTCGTGGAAGGCGACGCGGAGCGGGTGGTGCGTCTCGAGGTTCTTCGTCAGGCCGTAGCGGACGCGCTCGCCCTCCGGGATGTACGTCCCGAACAGCCGGTCCCACACGATGAGGATGCCGCCGTAGTTGCGGTCGAGGTAGTCGTGGTTGGAGCCGTGGTGGACGCGGTGGTGGCTCGGCGTGTTGAAGACCGCCTCGACCCAGCGCGGCAGCCGCCGCACCTTCTCGGTGTGCAGGCCGAACTGGTAGATGAGCGACCAGCTCTGCGCCAGCAGCACCATCCACGGCTCGAAGCCGAGCAGCGGCAGCGGCAGCCAGAACGGCAGGTAGGTCATCGGCACCCACGTCTGGCGCAGCGCCGTCGAGAGGTTGTAGTGCTGCGAGCTGTGGTGCACGACGTGGCTGGCCCAGAAGAAGCGGCTCTCGTGCGACACGCGGTGGAACCAGTAGTAGGCGAGGTCGTCGGCGAAGAAGAGCAGCACCCACGCCCACCAGGCGTCCGCCGGGATCCGCAGCGGCGTCAGCTCGTAGAGCGCCGCGTAGATCGCCACAACCGCGAGCTTCCAGACGACGTTGATCGCGACGTTGCCGAGGCCCATCGTCAGCGACGTGCGGGTGTCGCGGAGGTCGTAGCCGACGAGGTCGTCGTCGTGGTCGTGGCGGTAGGAGAGGAACTCCACGACGAGGAGCAGGATGAAGAACGGGATCGCGTAGTAGAGGACCTCGGCCATCAGCTCACCGCCGCCTCGAGCGTCCGCCGCAGCAGGTCGTGGGCCGTCCGCCGCGCGCGGTCCACGTCGCCGTCGGCCACCGCGTTGGCGAGGTGCCGGCCGGCCACGGGGTCGTCGACCTCGGCGGCGTAGACCCTGAGGTCGACGTCGCGCGCGTGGCGCACGCCGACGAGCGAGTTGAACGCGAGGCGGTACGCGAGGTTCTCGCTGCCGTCGACGATCCGCGCCCACAGCGCCTCGTAGGCCTCGAAGCGATCCTGGTAGCGCCGGTGCTCGGCGGGGTCGCGCAGCGCGGCGCCGAGCCGGCGCAGCTCGTCGCGCAGCGCCTCGCCCGCGCGCTCGGCGCACAGCCGCGCCGCGTCGATGCCGATCGTCGCGCGCATCTCGGCGATCGCGCGCCGCAGCTCGCCGCCGTCCTCGATCTGCGCGAGGTCGTCGAGCAGGTCGAGCCCGCCGGTCAGCCGCCAGTCGAGCACGCGCGTGGCGCCGCCCTGCGAGACTTGCACGAGCCCGGACTGCTGCAGGCGCTTGATCGCCTCGCGCACCGCGTGGCGGTTGACGCGGTGCTTCGCGCTCAGCTCGCGCTCGGACGGCAGCGCGCTGCCCGGCGGCAGGTCGCCGCGCAGGATCGCGCGCCGCAGCCGGTCGTGGACGGCGTCCGAGGCCAGGCGGGGTGGGTTGTCGCTTGCCGAAGCCACTGGTTGGACCAGTCGCGGAAGCTACCATGGTCCATGGACCGTGCTAGGCGGGGCAGTAGCGGCGTCCTGAACTCGCAATCCGCTCTAGCGAGGCTGAACTCCCTCTCGAGGGGCGAGGCCTTCGGGTGGCGCGCCGACGGCGGCGTCGATGGCCCGGGTCCCGCGCGATGTCGGCCCGTGAACCAGGTCAGGTCCGGAAGGAAGCAGCCTTAAGCGGTCACCGGCAGGCGCAGCGGGAGCTCCCGGACCGGAGTCGTCGAAGGCGAGAGCGCCCGGAGACCGGACCTCGACGGAGGGTGCACGGTCCGCCTTCGCGGCCGCGTCAGGCGGTCGCGCCGGCGTTCGCCTCGACCGGGGCGAACAGCACCACGTGCCGGCGCGACACCGCCAGGTACGCGTGCTGCCACGAGGCGGAGCCGCCGTCGAGCGGCTCGACGACCACGTCGGTCAGCGAGACGAAGTCGCCCTTCGTCGCGTCGTTGAAGTGGTCCGAGACGCGGCTGCGGTACCCCTCGGCGGGCAGGGTCAGGGTGCCCTCGATGCGGTGGCGCGTGGTCTCGACGACGACCCGTTCGTGACGATGGCTCATCGGCGTGCTCATCGACCGGCGGCGTGGCGGCCATGAGCCCGCATGCGTGGCCCTGGACGGTCTATGGTCGGGGCGTGAGCTTCACCGCCCCCGAGCGCGCCCGCGTCGACGGCCCCTCGCATCCCGGCGAGGAGATCTGCCACATCGTCACCGAGGACGACCCCGACACCGCGCTCTGCGGCAAGGACGTCACCGGCTGGCCGTGGAACCCGCCGTGGCCGCTGTGCGTCGTCTGCGCCGATCTCGCGCAGGTGCGCGGGCTCGTCTAGTCGACGGCCGGCCGCCGGCGGATCAGCGCGACCGCGACGATCGCGCCCGCGGCCACCACGGCCAGCGAGAGCGCCATCGTCGTGCTCAGCGCCGACAGGAAGCCGTCGCGGACGGCGTCGTGGAGCCGGTCGCGATCGTCGCGCGAGAAGCGCCGCAGCGCGTCGAGCGCCGACGGCGCCCCGGCCAGCAGCCCGTCGAGCGACTGCGCCACCGAGCTCGAGATCCTCACGCCGTGCTCGCGCGCCTGGTCGACCGTGCGGTCGACCTGCAGCGCCTCGAACAGCGCGCCTGACGCGGCCACGCCGAACGTCGCCCCGAGGCCGCCGACGGTCGTGAGGATCGCGCCGACCGCCGCGTGGCGGCGCTGCGGCACGGCGCCGAGCGCCGCGAGGTTGAGCGGCGTGAGGACGGCCCCGATCCCCAGCCCGAGCAGCGCGAGGGGCAGCCACAGGTCGGCGTACCGCGTGCCGGCGTCGACGCCGGTGAGCAGCAGCATCGCCAGCGCCGACAGGGCGAGGCCGGCGAGCACCGGCGGCAGCGGGCCGACGCGGTCGTGCAGGCGGCCGCCGAGCGGCATCGCGAGCACCATGCCGGCGCTCGACGGGAGCAGCAGCAGGCCGGTCGCGAACGGGTCGTAGCCGAGCAGCTCCTGCAGGTAGAGCGGCAGGAAGAAGAGCACGGCGCCGAGCGCGAAGTCGACGGCGAAGAGCGCGGTCGCGGCGCCGCTGAGGTTGCGTCGCGCGAACATCGCCAGGTCGATGAGCGGTGTGCGCACGCGCCGCTCGGCGGCCACGAAGGCGACGAGCAGCGCCGCGGCCGCGGCGAGCGTGGCGATCGTCTGCGGCGAGCCCCAGGACCACTCGGCGGGCGTCTCGTTCAGCGCGATCGTGACGCCGCCGAGCGCGCCGAACGAGCACAGCAGCCCCAGCACGTCGAAGCGGGCGCTGTCGGCGCCCGGGTCGATCCGGCTCTCCTGTGCGCCGCGCGTGCCGAGCAGGATCGCCGCGCCGATGGCGACGTCGAGCCAGAGGATCCAGCGCCAGTCGAGCTCGCCGGTGAGCACGCCGCCGATCGCCGGGCCGATCCCCGAGAACAGCGCGGTCGCGGCGCCCCACACGCCGACCGCCATGCCGCGCCGGTCGCCGCGGAACGCGTCGGTGACGATCGCCAGCGACGCCGGGGTCAGGACCGCCGCGCCGACGCCCGTCAGCAGCATCGCCGCGATGAGCAGGACCGCCGAGTCGGCGAGCGCGCCGGCGACCGAGGCCGCCATGAAGAGGACGGTCCCGGCCACGAGGACGCGGACGCGCCCGAGGAGGTCGGCGAGCCGGCCGGCGGCGATCAGCAGCGACGAGTACGTCAGGAGGTAGCCGGTGACCGTCCACTGGAGCATCGTGGTCGACGCGTCGAGCTCGCGGTGCAGGGTCGGCAGCGCGAGCACGATCGCGGCGTTCGGCACCGACGTGATGCCGCTCGCCAGCCCCATGGCGACGAGCAGCCGCCACGTGCCGGTGCCGCGGTCGGCGGCGGGGGCCGCGGCGCTCAGCGCAGCGCCGCGGCCGAGTCGTCGCCGGCCGACCCCTCGGCCGCCCGGTCGACGGCCGTCGTCACGTCGAGGATCGCCCTGGAGACCTGGGGCGGGTCGTCCCACATCGGCAGGTGGCCGCAGTCGTCGAGCGGGACGAACTCGGCGTTCGGCAGCAGGCGCTGCAGCCGCCCGTAGTGGCTGGGCCAGCGGATCAGCCAGTCGCGGCTGCCGTAGGCGATCCGCACCGGGACGTCGATCGGCCCGAGCTCGCTCCACGAGCCCTCCTGGCGGCCCATGGCGATCGCCTCGGCGACGATCGCGCAGCCCTTCGCCCCCTCCATCATGTCCATCGCGCAGCGCGACGGGACGCGCTCCGGGTGGGCGACGAGCTCGCGCAGCGCCAGCTTGCGCAGGCGCGGGCGCTTGGCGATCAGCTCCATGACCTTCGGCACGGCCAGGCGCATCGTGCGGTGCGTGCGCTCGAAGTAGCCGTAGACGTGGTCGGCCTCCTTGGAGCCGTGCTCCCAGCCGCCCGCGGGGCAGATGCCGACCACCGAGCGCGCCCGGCCGCGGGTGGCGAGCTCGAGCGCCAGCCAGCCGCCGTACGAGCTGCCGGCGATGTGCGCGGTCTCCCAGCCGGCGGCCTCCATCCGGCGCTCGATGAGGTCGACGGTGGCGTCGACCGACATCGCGACCTCGTCGGGCCAGGGCGTGCCGCCGTGGTGGCCGGGCAGCGTCGGCGCGAGCACCTCGTGGTGCTCCTCGAGGGCGCCCAGCAGGGGCGTCCACGCGCGCCAGGTGTCCGTGAAGCCGTGCAGCAGCAGCAGCGGGGTGCCGCTTCCTCCGTGATGCTCCGGTGCGACGCTCATGGGCGGGAACCGTACGTGACCGCGGACTAGACTGGGTCATCCCCGTGTCCGCGCCCTCGCTGTATCGCCGTCACCGCCCGCGGAGCTTCGCCGACGTGGTGGGCCAGGAGCACGTCGTCCGCACGCTCTCCAACGCCGTCCAGCAGGGGAAGGTGCACCACGCGAACCTGTTCGTCGGCTCCCGCGGCACCGGCAAGACGTCGATGGCCAAGATCCTCGCGTCGTGCCTGAACTGCGTGAACGGGCCGACCGTCTCGCCGTGCGGCGTGTGCGACTCGTGCGTGTCGATCGCCAACGCCACCTCGATGGACGTCATCGAGATGGACGCGGCCTCGAACAACTCGGTCGACGACATCCGCGACCTGCGCGAGCGGGTGGCGTTCGCGCCGGTGAGCGGGCGCCACAAGGTGTACATCCTCGACGAGGCGCACATGCTCTCGTCGCAGGCGTGGAACGCGTTCCTCAAGACGCTCGAGGAGCCGCCGCCGAACACGATCTTCGTGCTCGCGACGACCGAGGCCAACAAGGTGCTGCCGACGGTCGTCGACCGCTGCCACCGCTTCGACTTCAAGCGCCCGACGGCCGACCAGGTCGCCTCCGTGATCCGCCGCGTGGCGGCGAGCGAGTCGATCGACATCGGCCCCGAGGCGGTCGCGCTCATCGCCCGCCACGCGACCGGCTCGTTCCGCGACGCGCTCGGCACGCTCGAGCAGCTCGTCACCTACTCGGGCTCGTCGATCGCGCTCGAGGACGTGCTCGCCGTGCTCGGCGTGGCCGACCGCGACCTCCTGTTCGACGCGCTCGACGCCGTCGGGGGCGGCGACGCCCGCGCCGCGCTGCTGGCCGCCGATCGCCTGGCACAGTCCGGCCGCGATGCCGCGACGTTCGTGCGCGACCTCGAGGGCCACGCGCGCGAGCTGCTCGTCGTGCGGACGCTGGGCGGCGAGGTGCCGGCCGAGCTCGCGCTCTCGCCCGAGCACGACGCGCGGCTGGCCGAGCAGGCCGCGCGGGTGCCGATGGCGTCGGTGGTGCGGCTGCTCGACCTGCTCGCCGCGGCGATGGAGGCCGTGCGCAACGGCGCCGACGCGCGCACGCAGCTGGAGCTCGCGCTCGTGAAGGCCGCGACGCCGGAGGTCGACGCGTCGACGAAGGCGCTGCTGGCGCGGATCGACCGGCTCGAGGCGATGGTGGCCAGCGGAGCGCTCGCCCCGCCCGCGCCGGCCCGGGCGGCCGACGCGCCCGTCCCCGCGCCCGACGTGCCGGCCCCGCCACCGCCGGAGCAGCCGTCGCCCCCGCCGCCTCCGCCGGACGTGCCCGCGCCCCCGCCGCCCGAGGCGCCCGCGCCGCCGCCCCGGCCTGCGGAGCGGTCCGAGCCCGAGCCCGAGCCCGAGCCCGCCGCGTCGCCGGTGGCCGTCGCCGCGTCGCCGAGCGTGGAGACGCTCGTCGAGCTGTGGCCCGCGATCCTCGACACCGTGCGGGCCGAGAACGGCCTGCTCGCGGCGATCCTCAGCAGCGCGCGGCCCGTGGGCATCGACGGCCCGACGGCCACGTTCGCCTTCCCGCAGTCCGAGGCGTTCGGCCACCGCAAGGCCGAGGACGCCGCCAACCGGCAGATCGTCGCGCAGGCGCTGCGCGCGGTCACCGGCCACGAGCTGCACCCGACGTTCGAGCTTCGCGACGAGCTGCCGATCGAGGACGTGCCGCCGCCGCCCACCGAGGACGAGTGGATCGCGCGCTTCAAGGAGGCGTTCGACGCCGAAGAGCTGACCCCCGACGAGGAGCTGTCCTAGTGGGCCTCCTCGAAGCCTTCCACCCGTAACGCTTCAAGGAGACCCACCGTGCCCCAGCCGAACATGCAGCAGATGCTCAAGCAGGTCCAGAAGATGCAGCAGGACATGATGGCCGCGCAGGAGCAGCTCAAGAACGAGGTCGTGGAGGCCTCCGCGGGCGGCGGCATGGTCACCGTGAAGGTCTCCGGCGACCTCGAGGTCAAGGACGTCAAGATCCAGCCCGACGCCGTCGACCCCGACGACGTCGAGCTGCTGCAGGACCTCGTCCTCGCGGCGATCAACGAGGGGCTGCGCGCCGCGCAGGAGCTGGCGGCCACCAAGATGGGCGGCGTCACCGGCGGCCTCGACCTCGGCGGCCTCGGCGGGCCGGGCGGCTTCCCCGGCCTCGGTCGGTGAACGCGCCGCCGATCCAGCGGCTCGTCACCGAGCTGGCGAAGCTGCCGGGGATCGGCAACCGCACGGCGCAGCGGCTGGCGTTCCACATCCTCCGCGTCGACGCCGACGAGGCCAACGCGCTCGCGGACGCCATCCGCGAGGTCAAGGAGCGCATCGGGCTGTGCGAGGTCTGCTTCAACCTCGCCGACGGCCCGCGCTGCCGGATCTGCCTGGACGAGCGGCGCGACCCGTCGATCATCTGCGTCGTCGAGGAGCCCAACGACGTGGTGCCGATCGAGCGCACGCACGAGTTCCCGGGCCGGTACCACGTGCTCGGCGGCGCGCTGTCGCCGATCGACGGCGTCGACCCTGAGGACCTGAAGATCGCCGAGCTCTACCGGCGCGTCGCCGAGGGCGGCATCCGCGAGGTCGTGCTCGCCACCAACCCCACGACGACCGGCGAGGCGACCGCGCTGTTCATCGCCGACGCGCTGCGCGAGCGCGCCCCCGAGGTGACGGTCACGCGGCTGGCGTCCGGCCTCCCGGTCGGCTCGGACCTCGAGTACGCCGACGAGGTGACCCTGGGCCGGGCGTTCGCCGGGCGGCGCGCGGTCTAGGTCGGAGCAGCGCCCGGAGGGTGGCCGCGACCCGGGCGGGCTCGTCGGCGACCTGCCGGTCGGTGAGCCGGATGACGCGCTGGCCCGCGGCGGTCAGGTCCTGATCGCGGGCCCGGTCGCCGTGGAAGGCGGCCGCGCCGCCGTGCGTCCCGAGCGTGTCGAGCTCGACGACGAGGGCGTCGCCGGGCCAGTGCAGGTCGACCTCGTGGCCGGCGACGAGCGCGTTGACGCTCGGCCGCGGCAGCCCGTGGCGCTCGATCAGCGCCAGCGTCGCTCGTTCGAGCTCAGAGCGCGTCCAGGCGTGCTCGGGCCGGTACGCCGCGAGCGCGGCGCGCAGCCTCCGCGTGCCGCGCCGCCGCGGGGCGCGAGCGACGATCGCGTCGATCTCGCGCAGGTCGAGCAGCGCCGCGCGCTCGGCCGCCACGATCGCCCGCTCGAGGCGCGCCTGGGACTCGACCGCCGCCAGGTCCACGATCGTCCGCGCGACGGTCGTGATCGGCAGCGCTCCAAGCATGGTGCGCTCGGAGGGATGCAGGCGGCACCGGTGGGCGTCGATCCCGTCGAGCGCCCGACCCGCCGCCCCCGCCGTGATCACGTCGAAGCGCGGGCGATGCGTCGTGAGCAGCCCCCATGCCGCCGCAGCCGATCGGTGTGAGAGCACGGCGCCGGGCCCGCACGCGAGCACGGCGGCGAGCCGCCGGCCGTTCGGCGTCAGGGCGGCGTGACCGTACGCGTAGACGCCGCGGTGGATCCGGACGAGCCGGCCCGCGGCGAGCCAACGCGAGATCGCCGCGCGAGACAGTCCGGCGGCGAGCAGATCTCGCGTCGAGAGCACGCCGTCCTGCGCCGCGGCGACCCGGGCGACACGACGAGTGGCGAGTTCGTCTCGGTCAGCGAGCGAAACTCGCCACTCGTTGCCGGGGGTGTGGGGCGGGGTGGGCGAGCGGGGGCTTGGTGTCGACGGCATGCCGCCGAGCCTGCCGCGCGAGGTGTGCCACGTGGCACGCGCTTCGTGACCAATCCGCGACGGCGCGCCGCTAGGACGCCGCCGCCGCGGCGCGCAGCGCGAGATACGCCGCCGCGGTGTCGCGCGGGCGGCTGAGGTCGAGGCCGGTCAGCTCCTCGATGCGGCCGATGCGGTACGCGAGCGTGTTGCGGTGGACGTGCAGGGCGCGGCTCGTCGCGGCGCGGTCGAAGTGGCAGGCGACGAGCGTCTCCAGCGTCCGCAGGAGGTCCGCGGCGCCGGGGCCCTCGAGCGGGTCGAGGACCTGCTCGCGCAGGCAGCGCGCCAGCGCCGGGGACCGAGCGAGGAGCAGCTCGAGGAGGTGCTCGTCGGTGCGCACCACGCCGCGGCGCCCGGCCGCCCGCGCGATCTCCACGAGGTGCTCGACGTCGCGACGGGCGTCGGCGAGCTCGGCGAGCGCCGTCGCGGAGCCGAGCGCCAGCACCGCCGCCTCGCCGGCGCCGATCTGGCGGTCGGTCGGCGCGGCTGCCGCCAGTCCGAAGACGCGGTCGCCCTCGGTCACCGCCGCGGCCACCCGGCGGACCCGCAGCCGCGCCGCGAGCGCCGCATGCTCGCGCGGGCTCGCGCCGTCGACCGCGACCGCGAACGGCACGAGCCGCGGCCGGTCCGCGAGCTCGAGCCGCTCCGCCAGCTCACGCTCGGCGCCGGCCAGGGCCGCGCCGTCGAGCAGCCGCTCGACGAGCCGCCGGCAGGGTCGCTCGTCCTCGGCGGCCAGCTCGTCGCGGCGCGCGAGGTAGGTCTGCGTCACGACGTCGGAGACGAGGTCGAGGTACTCGGCCAGCAGCGCGGCGGCGTCGAGCAGCGCCTCGCCGTCGTCGGGGCCGGCGGCCCTGCGGAGCACCTCCCAGCCCATCCGCGTGCCGACCCGGTAGGCCCGCAGCAGGTCCTCGAGCGGCACGCCCTCCGCCGCCCGCCGCCGCACCGAGGCGCGCAGGAGGTCGAGGTCCTCGTCGTCCGGCGGCGTCCGCGTGGTCACGTAGCGCGTCCAGCGCCGCAGGTTGCGCTCGCACGACTCGACGACCTCGCGCTCGGCCACCGCCGGCGACAGGTGGGCGTAGGCGGGCACCGACCGGCGCAGCTGCGCCGCGATCTCGCGTGCCACCGCGGCTCGCGGGAGGCGTCCCACGAGGTCGACAATGCGCTCCTGAGCGCTCAGCGGCGGCATTCGGGTCGAATGATGCCAACGACCAACCGGGCGCGGGGAACGTCGGGCACGTGCACGACGACAACCGCCGCGCCGGATGGCACCGTTGGACCCGGCGTGCGAGCCGTCGCGCCGCACGCGGGCGTCGAACGCCCACCGTCCGGTCCAGCACGAGGAGGAGAGACCTCTTGCCGTCCAAGCGCCTGATCGCGGCCGCCGCCGCGATCGTCACCCTCGCCCTGCCCGCCGCCGCGCAGGCCCGCGAGCCGATCCTGTTCGTCCACGGGTGGGCGAGCGACGGGTCGGTCTGGAACACGATGATCAGCCGCTTCCAGGCCGATGGCTACACCTCGGCGGAGCTCAACAACTGGTCGTACAACACGTCGCAGTCCAACGCGACGACCGCGAGCCAGATCGCCACCAAGGTCGATCAGATCCGCCAGCAGACGGGAGCCGCGAAGGTCGACATCGTCACCCACTCGATGGGCGGCCTGTCGTCGCGCTACTACCTGAAGAACCTCGGCGGCCAGTCCTACGTCGACGACTGGGTCTCGCTCGGCGGGCCGAACCACGGCACCGACACGGCGAACTTCTGCTTCTCGACGGCCTGCACCGAGATGCGGATCGGCTCGACGTTCCTCACGCAGCTCAACAGCGGCGACGAGACGCCCGGCGCGGTCACCTACCTCACCTGGTGGTCGCCCTGCGACTCGATCATCAACCCGGATTCGAGCGTCTCGCTGAGCGGCGCGACGAACACGAAGACGGCCTGCATCAGCCACACGAACCTGCCGAACGACGCCACCGTCTACGCGCAGGTCCGCAACGCCATCCAGTAACCCCGGTCCTCGAGAGGAGAACCCGTTGTCCAAGCGCCTGATCGCGGCCGCCGCCGCGATCGTCACCCTCGCCCTGCCCGCCGCCGCGCAGGCTCACGACCCGATCCTGTTCGTCCACGGCTGGAGCGAGAGCAGCTCCATCTGGAACACGATGATCAGCCGGTTCCAGGCCGACGGCTGGACGTCGTCGGAGCTCAACAACTGGTCGTACAACACGTCGCAGTCCAACGTCACGACGGCGAACGCGATCGCCAGCAAGGTGTCGCAGATCCGCCAGCAGACGGGGGCGGCGAAGGTCGACATCATCACCCACTCGATGGGCGGCCTCTCGTCGCGCTACTACATCAAGAACCTCGGCGGCGGCGCCTACGTCGACGACTGGGTCTCGCTCGGCGGGCCGAACCACGGCACCGACACCGCGAACCTCTGCTCGCAGACGTCGTGCGTCGAGATGCGGATCGGCTCGTCGTTCCTCACGCAGCTCAACAGCGGGGACGAGACGCCGGGCGCGGTGAGCTACTTCACGTGGTGGTCGCCGTGCGACACCGTCATCAACCCCGACTCGAGCGTCGCGCTGAGCGGTGCGTCGAACACCAAGACGGCGTGCCTGAGCCACTCGGACCTCTACTCGGACCCGACGGTCTACGGCCAGGTCCGCGACTCGGTCCGCTAGCGCCCCGTCACCGCGCGTAGCGCTCGCGCAGGAGCCTGACCCGCGCGAGCGCCTCCGCGGCGCGGGCGCGCAACGCGGGATCCCGGCGCAGGCCGGCCAGGACCGCCTCGTAGGCGGCCTCCTGGTCGGCCGCGTCGCCGGGCACCCACAGCAGGTCGGCTCCGGCGCGCAGCGCGTCGACCGCCGCGCGCGCGGTCGTGCCGCCCGTCACCGCCGTCACGGCGGTGAGGTCGCCGCTGAGGGCCACCCCGCCGAACCCGGCGCCGCGGCGCAGCAGGTCGTAGGCCTCCGGCGCCAGCGTCGCCGGCGTGACGCCGTCCCACATCGCGTAGACGGCGTCGCTCATCTGCATGACCGGGGCCTCGCGGGCGGCCGCCGCGAACGGCCGCAGGTCGGCCCGCGTCAGCGTCTCGAGGTCGAGGCCGACGGTCGCGGGGCCGAGCCGCGGGTCGCCCGACGCCGCGCCCTGCCCCGGGAAGCTCCCGGGCGCGCTCGCCATCCCGGCCTCGCGGTACGCGTGCACCGCGGCCGCCACGAGGTCGGCGGCGATCGCGGGGTCGGGCGAGAAGCCGGTCATCGCGGCCGGCCCCACCGCGCCCGCGAGGTCGGCGACGGGAGCGAGCGTGAGGTCGATGCCGAGCGGCTCGAGCGCGCGCGCCGCCGCCGTCGCCTGCAGCGCCGCCTCGCGCGCGACCGCCTGCTCGGGCTGCGGCACGGGCGGCAGCCGCGGCAGCGCCGACGCCTCGCCGCCCGCCTGGCGGATCGCCACGAGCGGCTCCTCGCGACCGGCGGCGCGCGCCCGGCGGCGGATCGCCGCCACGAGCGCGCGCACGCCCGCGGCGCTCGTCGCGTTGCCGCGCTCGATCACGACGCCGCCCCAGTCGCGGCCGGCCAGTCGCCGCACGCCGGGGTCGGATCCCGTGGTCCCGCCGAAGCCGACGAGGAAGAGCTGCGCGGCGGCCTGCTCGGGCGGCATCGGGAGCGTCGCGGCCGCGCTCCCGACGGTCCGCGCCGAGCCGTCGTCGCCCCCCGCGGAGAGCACGGCGACGCCCGCGCCGGCGGCGAGCGCGATCGCCACGACGGCCGCGACGGCGAGCGGCCGGTACCTCGAGCCGCTCACCCTTTACCCTCCATCTCTCGCATGCCGGGAACCGTGGTCATGAAGTTCGGCGGGACCTCCGTCGCCGACGCCGAGCGCATCAAGCGCGCGGCGCGCCGCATCGTCGCCAAGCGCGAGGAGGGCCTGCGCGTCGTCGCCGTCCTCAGCGCGCGCGGCAAGACGACCGACGAGCTGATCGCCTGGGCCCAGGAGATCTCGCCCGACCCGGACCCTCGCGAGATGGACATGCTGCTCTCCACGGGTGAGCGGCAGTCTTGCGCGTTGTGCGCGATGGCGATCAACGACCTCGGCCATCGGGCGATCTCGCTGACCGGGTCGCAGGCCGGCATCGTCACGGACACGTCGCACACGAAGGCCCGCATCCTGGAGGTCCGGGCGGACCGCATCCGCGACGCGCTGGACGCGGGCAACATCGTGCTCGTCGCCGGGTTCCAGGGCGTCTCGACCGCCAAGGACGTCACCACGCTCGGGCGCGGCGGCTCCGACACGACCGCGGTGGCGCTCGCGGCCGCCGTCGACGCCGACGAGTGCGAGATCTACACCGACGTCGCCGGCGTCTTCTCCGCGGATCCGCGGATCGTGCCGGACGCGCGCAAGCTCCCGGTCGTCTCGTTCGAGGAGATGCTCGAGATGTCGGCCTCCGGGGCCGGCGTCCTGCAGCTGCGGTCGGTCGAGTACGCGCGCAACCACGGCGTGCGCATCCACTGCCGGTCGAGCTTCGACGACGCGCCCGGTACCGTTGTCGTGGGAGAACAGGAGACCGTGGAGAACCCGCTCATCACCGCCGTCACGCACTCGACCGGCGAGGCTCGCGTGACGCTCACCGACGTGCCCGACACGCCCGGCGTCGCCGGCCGCCTCACGACCGTGCTGGCGGAGGCCAACGTCAACATCGACATGATCGTCCAGAACGAGCCCGTGTCGGAGGGCGCCCGCGCCGAGATGTCGTTCACCGTCCCGCGCGACGAGCTGTCGGCCGCGCGCCGGGCGCTCGAGCCGATCACCACCGAGCTCGGCATGGGCCTGCTCGCGGACGAGTCGATGGGCAAGGTCTCCGTCGTCGGCGCCGGCATGAAGACGCACCCGGGCGTCGCCGCCAAGGTCTTCAGCGTCCTCGGCGAGGAGGGCATCAACATCGAGATGATCTCCACGTCGCCGATCCGCATCTCGTGCGTCATCCCGGGCGACCAGGTGCCGAACGCGGTGCGCAGCCTGCACAGCGCCTTCGGCCTGGCCGGCCCCGACACGATCCGGCCCGAGCAGCCGTTCGGGGAGTTCGCGTCATGAGGCTGGCGGTCGTCGGAGCCACGGGTGCCGTCGGCACCGTCATGCGCGAGCTGCTGCGCAAGCGCGCCTTCCCGGCCGACGAGGTCGTGCTGTTCGCCTCGGAGCGCAGCGCCGGCAAGGTCATCGACGGGCTCACGGTCCAGCCGCTGCGCGACGACACCGTCACGGGGTTCGACGTCGCGCTCTTCTCCGCCGGCGGCTCGACGTCGAAGGCGTGGGCGGAGAAGTTCGCCGCCGGTGGCGCCGTCGTCGTCGACAACTCGAGCGCCTGGCGGATGGACCCGGACGTGCCGCTCGTCGTCTCGGAGGTCAACCCGGACGCGGTCGAGGACGCGCGCAAGGGCATCATCGCCAACCCCAACTGCACGACGATGGTCGTCATGCTGCCGGCCAAGGCGCTGCACGAGCGCTTCGGTCTCACCGACATGGTGGCCACCTCGTTCCAGGCCGCCGGCGGCGCCGGCCAGAAGGGCATCGACGAGCTGGCCGCGCAGGTGGGGCCGCTCGGCGAGGACGTCGACCAGCTCGTCAACGACGGCGCGAGCGCCGCCCGCAAGGTCGAGCACAAGGTCCACGCGAACACGCTCGCGTTCAACGTCGTCCCGCTTCTCGGCACCCTCGACGACGAGGGCTACACCGACGAGGAGATGAAGCTGCAGAACGAGTCGCGCAAGATCCTCTCGATCCCCGACCTGCGGGTCACGCCGACGTGCGTCCGCGTGCCGGTGATGGTCGGCCACTCGATCGCGGTGCGCGCGACCTTCCGCGACGAGCCGAACCTCGACGAGGCGCTGGAGGCGCTGCACGCGTTCCCGAACCTCGTCGTCGAGGAGGCGCCGACCCCGCTGGAGTGGGCCGGCCGCGACGAGACGGTCGTCGGCCGCGTGCGCCGCGACCTGAGCGACCCCCACACGCTGAACTTCTTCGTCGTGGGGGACAACCTCCTCAAGGGCGCGGCGCTGAACACGGTGCAGATCGCCGAGCTGGTGGTCGACCGCGGGCTCGTCGGCTCCGCGGCGCCCGCCGCCTAGCGCTAGCCGGCCGCCTTCGCCAGCTTCTGCAGCTCGGCCGGCGGGATGTTGGCCGTGTAGTTGCCCTCGTCGTCCTTGAGCGTCACGACGATGCGCGCCGTCTCGTCGCCGATGCCGGTCAGCTCGCAGTCGAACTCGGCGCCCTTCTTCAGCTCCTGGTCGTCGGGGCAGGAGACCGAGACCTCCTCGGCGGAGACGTCGAGCTGCGGGGCGAGCTGGTCCTTCAGCTGGCCTTCGAGGTCGTCGCCGTCGACCGTCTTCGAACAGGCGGAGATCGAGACGGCCGCAGCCGCCGCGGCGAGCACGGCGAGCGAGCGCTGGGCGATGGTCATCGGATGGGTCCTTCCGGATCGGAGGTGGGTGCGGCGCGGGCACGCTACCGGCGCGCCCGGCGGACGCGCCCGCGCTCAGACCTCGAAGCGCGGCGTGAGCTCGGCGGCCAGCCGCAGCGTGTCGTCGTCGAGCCGCGCCGGCTCGAGCGCGTGCCGCCGCCCGTAGGCGTCCAGCAGCGCGGCCGTGACGGTCTCGATCGTGGCGCCGGGCGCCTCGTCGGCCACCGCCCCGGTCGTCTCGGGTGCGAGGTCGAGGCCGAGCGCGGCGTAGACGTCGTCGACGACCGCCGCGATCCGGGCGGCGTCACGCACGACGAGGACGGTGCCGACGTACGCCGCCCCGCGGACCACCCGCTGGGCGGTGCCGGTGAGCTTCACGGCGCCGCGCGCGTTGACGCTGAAGTCGCCGGGGCAGTACTCGCCCGGGACGGCGCCCACGCGAGCGTCGACCCCGACGGCGCGCAGCGCCTCGACGAGCACGGCCGCGGTGCTCTCGTAGCGGCGCTCGATCCCGATCGTCGCATCCGGGTCGGCGACGACCTCGCCGACCACGAGCGTGCCCTCGTGGTAGACGGCGGCGCGGCCGCCCGCGAGGCGCTCGAACGGCGTGAAGCCGTGGGCGCGGGCCGCGTCGACGGCCGCGCCGAAGCCGTCGGCCAGCGCGTCGAGCTTGCCGAACGCCACGGCGGGCGCGTGGGCGTGGATGCGCAGCGCCCCCGGCAGCTCGCCCGCCGCGACGCGGCGCAGCAGCGCGGCGGAGACCGCCATGTCGAACGCCGGCCGCTCGCCGAAGCCCTCGCGCAGGAGCAGCACGTCAGACCGGCTGCCCGGCCAGCACGCGGCGCTGCAGCCGCCGGGTCTCGTCGTCGGGCTCGAGGCCGAGCGCGTCGACGAGCTGCTTGCGGCAGGCGAGGTACTGACGCAGCGCCTGCGCGCGGTTGCCGGCGCGCGCGTGGGCCGCGATGAGCAGCCGCTGCGCGCCCTCGTCGAGCGGGTCGAGCGCGACGAGCCGCGTGGCGGCCGCGGCGGCGCCGGCGTGGTCCCCGCGGCGGCCGCGCTGGTCGCACAGCGCCCACAGCACGCGCCGGTAGCTCGCGGTGAGGTCCTCGCGCCACTCGCTCGCCCAGTCGCTGTAGCGCTCCTCCGGCATCGGCTCGCCGGTCCACAGCGACGCGGCGTGCTCGAGCAGCCGCAGCCTGTTGGGGCCGTGCTCGGCGAGCGCCGCGTCGGCGGCTGCCGCGAAGAGCTCGGTGTCGACGCGGTCGCGCTCGTCGAGGACGAGCCGGTACGCGCGCTCGGAGTACTGGATCGCGCTCTGCTCGGCGCCCGGGACGTCGAGGACGGCCCGCGCGCGCGAAACCGCCACCTGGATCGACGAGCGCGCCGACTTCGGCGGCTTGTCGGGCCACAGCGCGTCGAGGAGCTCCTCCTCGGGCAGGAAGGCCCCGCGCTGCACGAGCAGGATCCGGACGAGCCGGGCGGTGGTCGGACGGCCCCAGGCGCGCTCGTCGACCGCCCACTCCCCGCGGCGCAGCGAGAACGCGCCGAACAGCGTGAAGGTGCGCGGCGGGGGCGACCGGCGGCCGGCGACGCGCGCTGCCTCGGCCGCCGCGACGACCTGCGGGTCCTCGTCGGCGGCCAGCGCGTCGAGCAGCGTCTCCGCGCGGGGATCGCCGGACGACGCGAGCGCGCGGGCCGCCACGACGCGCACGGCCGCGCGCGGATGGTCGGCGAAGCTCGCGAGCTCCTCGCCACCGGGGAACGCCCGCTCGACCGCGGACAGGATCGGCCCGGGGACGACGTCGTCGAGGGTGAGGACGTCGTAGGTCGTCGCGCCGATCCGGCGCCACTCGCTGCGCAGCAGGATCGTCGCGCGGTCCCCCGCCGCCGTCAGCGCCGCCTGGAGGTCGGACGCGGCCGCCGTGAGATCCCCCGCGCGCCCGTGCATCCACGCGCGCTGGGCGAGCAGGCGGGCGCGGTGATGGGTGCCGTGGCCGGGGCCGTAGGCACGGTCGAGGTCCTCGAGCGCGGCGGTCGCCAGCCCGGTCGCGTGCTCCGGCGCCGCCACCTCGCCGATGACCGGGAGCGCCGCGAGCGTGACCATCGTCCGGAAGGGGAGCGGCGCCGAGGCGGCTCGCGTCAGCGCGCCCTCGGCGACGGCCTGCGCGGCCGCTCGATCACCGCGGGCGAGCAGGCACGCCGCGGCCGCCGTCTCGCCGACCGCGGGAGCCCACCCGTCGGTGGTCGGCACGTCGCCGATGGCTCCCAGCGCCAGCTCCGCCTCGACCTCGCGGCCCGCGGCGACGAGCAGCCAGGCGCGCAGCGCGTGCGTGTTGGCGCTGAGGAACTGATGCAGGCCCGAGCGCTGCACCTCGGCGAAGACGACGTCGGTCCACCCGACGGCCTCGTCGGCGCGCCCGGCGTCGGCGAGTGCGAACGCGACGAACGAGGCGAGGATCTCGGGCCGGTGCAGCTCCCGCCGGCGGTCGCCGAGCGACTCGAGGCGGCGCCGGGTCAGCGCGACCAGCTCGTCGTGGCGCCCGTCGGGCACGTCGACGTAGAACCGCACGATCGCGCGCATCCCGGCGATCGCCTCCGCATCCGGCAGGCGGTCGAGCGTCGCGTGCGTGGCGATGGCGTCGTCGACGCGCCCCAGCGCGGCCTGCATGATCGCCGTCCAGGAGCGTGTGTTCGCCGTGGGCCGCCTGATCTGCTCGAGCACCTCGAGGCCCTCGGGCAGCCGCCCCAGCCAGTACAGGGCCTCGGCGGCGTCGTCGGCCGGCCGCGACGCGATGTCGGCGGGCAGGCGCTCGGAGGCCTCGCGCAGCAGCGGCACCGCCTCCTCGTGGCGCCCCTCGGCGAACGCGAGCCACCCCGCCACGGCGAGCCGCCGCGGGTCGCTCTCGAAGTCCTCGGGCACGAGGTCGAGCCAGGCGTGGACGGAGCCCGGAGCGGTCCGCACGAGGCTGACGGCCTCGTCGACGAGCGCGTCGAGCGCGCGGTCGGGCTCGCCGGCGGCCAGCCAGGCGTCGATCGCGTCGGCGATGCGTCCCTCGCGCCGCAGCTGCGCCGCGGCGCGCGACAGGACGAACGCGCGCTCCGCCGGCGACGTCTCCTCGACCCAGGCCTGCCGCAGCACGTCGCGCAGCAGCGGGTGGTAGGCGACGGCGTCGGCGCGGCCGGCGACGGGCCGCAGCAGCACGCCGAGCGTGCCGAGCCGCGTGGCGAGGTCAGGCGGCAGCCCGAGCGCCTCGGACATCGCGGGGGTCAGCTCCTCCGCCGCGCTCGACGTGAGCATCGCCGCGCGCGTCGCGGGGTCGAGGGCGGCGAGGACCTCCTCGCGCAGGAAGCGCGCGATCGCGCCGGAGGGGTTCGCCACGCTCGCGCCCACCGCGAGCCCGAGCGGCCAGCCGAGCGTCGTCTGCATCGCCTCGGCCACCTCCGCGTCGGTCGGCGGCCGGTCCAGGCGGCGCTCGAGCAGCTCGGCGCACTCCTCGGCGCTGAACGCGAGGTCGGACTCGTTGAGGATCAGCAGGCGCCCGGCGGCCTGGGGGCGCGCCGCGCGCATCGGCAGCGGCCGGCGGGTGCAGACGACCATCCGGAGGCGGTCGTGCGGCGCCTCGATGAGCTGCTCGAGCACCTCGAGGGCGGCCGGGGCGTCGGCGAGGTGCTCGGCGTCGTCGACGACGAAGACGAGCGGCTCGACGAGCAGCGACTCGAGCTCGTCGAGGAGCGCACGAGCGACGTCGGCCGGCTGCGGCGCGGCGTCGGCGGTCGTGACCTGCTGGAGGAGCACGTCGGCCGCGCCCGGCACCGCGCGCCGGATGGCCTGCAGCGCGTCGATCATGAGCCGGTCGACGTGGACGTCGCGGCCGCGGCAGCTCATCCACGCCGCGGTGCGCCCCGCGAGCGCCTGCTCGACAAGCAGCGTCTTGCCGTAGCCGGCGGCCCCGACGAGCGCCACGGCACCGTGCTCGAGGGCATCGCGGATCTGGGTCGTGAGGCGTGGGCGCTCGACGAGCGCGGCGTCCATGGCGCTGGCGAACGACATCTCTTCCCGCGCGAGGCTATCGGTGCGCGCAGCGGTTGTGCGAGGAGACGTCTCACCGAACGACGAGAGGGGCCCTCGCGGGCCCCTCTCGGCATGGACGTGTACCCCTCAGCTCCGTCCCGGATGAAGCGGTAGTGGCGGCGAGCATGTTGGCGCTCTCCCGCCCCGCGCGAATCCCCCGCCGCGGGTGATCTTGGGGGGAGGAGGGGGGAGCGATAGGGTGAACCGGGTCTCACCCTTTCGCCGCGATCTGCCGATACCTGTCGTCCATGGCCGCCACCGTCGCCCTCGCCCGCTTCGAGGACCTCATCGCCCACGGGCTGCGCTCGCTCATCGATGCGGACCCGAACCTCGAGGTCGTCGCGGACGACCTCGACGGGCCGGAGCTGCGGCGCGTGCTCGACCGGCGGCGGCCCGACGTCGCGCTCGTCAACTACGGCTCGCTGCGAACCCCGTTCGAGGTCCACGAGCTGCACGTCGCGCACCCCGACACGCGCCTCGTCGTGCTCGCCAGCCGCCCGACCGCCGCCGAGGCCAACCAGGTGCTGACGTTCGGCGCCACCGCCTGCCTGTCGAAGGAGACGCAGGCCCGCGACGTGCTCAACGCGATCCACCTGGCGTCGCGCGGCCTCCAGGTCCTTCCGCGGGCGCGGTCGGCCACGCTCGCCGCGGGCCCCGACCCGCTGACCGCCCGCGAGGCCGACGTCCTCGCCCTCCTGCAGGAGGGGCGCTCGAACGCCGAGATCGCGCTGGCGCTCCAGGTGGGCGTCGAGACCGTCCGCACCCACGCCCGCAACATCTACCGCAAGCTGGGCGTGCGGACACGGCGCGAGCTGACGCGGTAAGCGCGCGGCAAGCGCCGGGCGGGAGGGTCCGTCCGTGCTCGACATCGACTCCACCTCGCGCCCGGCCGCGGTCGTCGACGCCGCGTCGGTCGACGAGGTCCGTGCCGCGATCGCCTCAGCGCGCGACCGGGGCCTGCGCGTGGCGGTGCAGGCGACCGGTCACGGCAGCTCGGCGCTCGGGCCGCTCGATCGCGCGCTCTCGCTGCGCACCGCCGGGCTGCTCGGGCTCTCGGTCGACCCCGCCGCGCGCATCGCGCGCGTGGCGGCCGGCCACGTCTGGCGCGACGTCGCGGCCGCGGTCGACGCGCATCGCCTGGTGGCGGTCGCGCCGGCCCATCCCGGCGTCGGCGTCGCCGGCGCGATCCTCGGCGGCGGCATCGGCTGGCTGGCGCGGCGACACGGGCTCGCCGCGACGTGGGTCGACGCGGTCGAGCTGGTCGCGTCCGACGGGCGGCTCGTGCGCGCCGACCGCGAGCGCGAGCGCGACCTGTTCTGGGCGCTGCGGGGCGGCGGGGGCGGGCTCGGCGTCGTGACGGCCGTCGAGCTGCGGCTGCTCGCGCTCGACGGCCTCCACGCCGGCGCGCTCTCGTGGCCGGCGACGCGGGCGGCCGAGGTCCTGCACGCCTGGGCGCGGTGGATCGCCACGGCCCCGGACGAGCTGACGTCGATGGCGCGGCTGCGGCGCGCCGGCGCGACGACCGAGGTCGTCGTCGAGGCGGCGTTCGCGGGCGACGCCGAGGCGGCCGACGGCGCGCTGGCCGCGCTGCGCGCGCTGGACCCGGACGTCGACACCTTCGCCGCGGTCTCGGCCGTCGGCCTCGGCGCCCTCCACGACGTCCCGCCACCGCGCCTCCTGCGGCACTGCGAGCACCTGCTGCTCGACGAGCTGCCGCCGGAGGCGATCGACGCGCTGCTGGAGGCCGCCGGCGCGGCGGCCGGGTTCCCGTTCGACGACGTCGAGCTGCGCCACTTCGGCGGGGCGCTCTGCCGGCCTTCGCCCGATGCGGGCGCGCTCGCGTCGCTCGACGCCGAGGTCGCCGTCACGGCGCTCGCCCCGCCCGGCGCGGACAACGCGGCCGAGGAGCTGCTCGACGCGCTCCTGCCGTGGCGCCTGGGGCACTGCCACGGCGGCTTCCACACGCGCCCGGTCCCGCTCTGCCAGATGTTCACCGCCGACGCCGTGCGGCGCCTGCGGGCGGTGAAGGCCCTCCACGATCCGGAGGACCTGTTCGTCGGCCCGTCGTCGGACGTCCCCGACCACGCCGGCTGACGGCCTGTGGCGCATCCGTCTCACCGAGCGAGACGGACGCGGCACACGTCCAGGCTACTCCTCGTCGCGCGGCGGGATCTGCGCCTTGAGGCGCTCCCGGGCCGCGTCGAGCGCGTCGGCGGCGGGGCGCGCGCCGCCGGGCTCCCCCGACGGCACGATCTCCCGCGGGGCCTGATCCGCCGGACGCCGCTTGCGGCGCGCCGGCGGCTTCAGGATCCGCGCGAGCTCCTCGCTGAGCCTCACCAGCCGCCTTCGCCGGCGCCCACGCCGGCCACGACGGCCGTCGACCAGTCGATCACCGACGTCGGCTTGACGACGTGGCGGTTGAGCCCCAGCTCCTTCGGCGACAGGCCGAGCGCCAGGCCGATGAGCTGCGGCAGGTGCAGGACCGGCAGGTCGAGCTCGCGGCCGACCACGCGCTCCGCGAGCGGCTGCTGCAGGTCGAGGTTGAGATGGCACAGCGGGCACGGCGTGACGAGGCAGTCCGCGTCGGCGTCCTTGGCGTCGCCGAGGTGCGTGCCGGCCTGCTTGAGCGAGGCCGTCTCGTTCATCGTGATGATCGGGAAGCCGCAGCACTTGTGCATGCCGGCGTACTCGATCACCGTGCCGCCCAGCGCCTCGATGAGCAGCGACATGTACGTGTCGCGGGGCTTCTCCGCATCGATGCCGAGGCGGTCCTCCGGGCGCACGATGTAGCACCCGTAGAAGGGCCCGACCTTGAGGTTCGTCAGCGGCCGCTTGACCTTCGCCCGCAGGTTCTCCAGGCCGTAGTCCTCGACGAGCAGCCAGAGCAGGTTCTTGTTGACCGTGTCGCCCTTGGTGTACTCGAGGCCGTCCTCGGCCAGGTTCTCGTTGATGATGGCCCGGTACTCGGCGTTCGCGTCGAGGCGCTCCTGGCACTCCGTCTGCGAGCCCTGACAGGTCGAGCAGATGTTCATCATCATGTGGCCGGTCTGCTGCGCGAGCGCGAAGGTGCGCGCGTTCAGCGTGTCGGCCAGCTCCTGGTTGTGCTCGGCGATGACGCCGGCGCCGCAGCAGTTGCCGCGGTCGAGCTCGATGAGCTCGATGTCCAGCAGCGGCGCGATGGCGGCCATCGAGCCGTGCAGCTCAGGGGTGAAGCCCCGGCTCACGCAGCCGGGCCAGTAGGCGACCTTCATCGAGACGGGCTCCCTTCGGGCGACTGACCGGGCTGTCCGTACTCGCTGGCGATGTTCTGCGCGTCGGTCGCGGTGCCGGTCTGGACGGTCTCGTCCTTGGCGCCGGGCGCGTCCTCGTCGTAGCCCGAGATGTACAGGTTGAGCTCGAGCCGCTCGTCGCGCGACTCGACCTTGTCGTAGATCCGCTGCACCGACTTGAGGTCGGCCTTGGGGATCTTGTGGCCGAGCATCGCGGTCTTCGGGTTGACCTTGCCGCGGAGCACGGCCTTCGTGATCACCGGCAGCGAGTTCACGAGCACCTTGCCGGCGTTCGGGTGGAACTTGCCGAACCACGAGTCGCCGCCGTAGGAGCGCGGCAGCAGCTCGGCCTCGTGCAGCAGGCCGTAGCCCTTGATCAGCGTCACGAACGACTTCTCGTGGCGGTGGCCGTTGTTGCGGTCGTCGATGCCGTGGTCGCTTCCGGCGCGGCGGCGCAGCCGCATGATCTGGTTCATCGGCGCGACGCCCTTCGGGCACGCGTCGATGCACTTGAAGCAGTGCGTGCAGTCGTAGATGCCGTGCGGGTCCTCGGCGAGGTCGCGCAGGCGCTCCTCCTGCTGGGCGTCGCGGGGGTCGCCGACGAAGCGGTACGCCTTCGCCGAGGCGGCCGGGCCGACGAAGAGCGGGTCGACCTCCATCGACAGGCAGTCCGACACGCAGGCGCCGCACTGGATGCACGCCATCGACTGCGTCACGTCGACCATCGACTCGCGCGGCACGACGTACTCGCGCTCCGGCACCGGCTCCTTGTTGATGAGCCAGGGCGTGACGCGGCGGATCTTCTTCCAGTGGACCGCGTCCATGTCGACGATGAGGTCCTTGATCACGGGCATGTTGCCCATGGGCTCGACCTCGATGACGCCATCGCGCGCGCTGGCGAGCGCCTTGTCGAGGTGCGTGTGGCACGCGAGGCCGGGCTGGCCGTTGATGCGCACGCCGCACGAGCCGCAGATCGCCGCCTTGCACGAGCAGCGGATGCCGATCGAGCCGTCGAACCGCGCCTTGGCCTGGAGGATGCCCTCCAGCACCGAGCGATGCGGCTCGAGCTCGATCGTGTGCTCGTCCCAGTACGCCGCCTCGCCCGACTCGGGGTCGTATCGGCGCAGGCGGAGGGTGAACTCCTGGACGTCAGCCATGGTCTAGTACTTGCGCTCCTCAGGCTGCCACTGGGTGAACGTCACCGGGGAGTAGGACACCGTCGGGACGTCGTCACCGTTGCGGTTGATGTCGATGTGCTTGAGCCACTCGTCGTCGTTGCGCTCGGGGTAGTCGGTGCGGAACTGCGCCCCGCGCGACTCCTTGCGCTCGATCGCCGCGACGACGATCGCCTCGGCGCAGTCGAGCATGTACCCGAGCTCGATCGCGCCCAGCACGTCCTGGTTGAAGACGGTGCCGCGGTCGTCGATGTAGGCGGTCCTGGCCTCCTCCTTGAGGCGCCGCACGACCTCGTGCGCCGTCTGGAGGCCGGCCTCGTCGCGGAACACGGCCACGTACTTGTTCATCGTCGTGCCGAGCTCGTCCTTGATCTCCGAGACGCGGCGGCCGGTCTTCGGCCGGTCGATGATCTCGGCGATCATCTCCGCGTCCTGCTTGAGCTTGGCGTCGGAGACCGTCGGCATCGGCATCGACTTGGCGCGCGCCGCGGCGTGCTCGCCGGCGCGGCGGCCGAAGATGAGCGTGTCGAGCAGCGAGTTCGCGCCGAGGCGGTTGCCGCCGTGGACCGAGACGCACGCGACCTCGCCGGCCGCGTAGAGGCCCTCCATCGGCGTCTGGCCGTTGATGTCGGTCTTGACGCCGCCCATGATGTAGTGCTGGCCCGGCCGGATCATGATCGGCTCGCGGGTGATGTCGACGCCGGCGAAGTCCTTGCCGATGTTGACGATCTCGCGCAGCGCCTCGAGCGTGCGCTTCTTCGGCACGACGGTGATGTCGAGCCAGATGCCCTGGCCGTCGGGGCCGACGCCGCGGCCCTCGTTGATCTCGGTCTGCTCGGCGCGCGAGACGACGTCGCGCGAGGCGAGCTCGAGCTTGTTCGGCGCGTACTTCTCCATGAAGCGCTCGCCGTCGGCGTTGAGGAGATGCGCGCCCTCGCCGCGGGCGCCCTCGGTGATGAGGAACCCGTTCTCCACCAGCGTCGTCGGGTGGTACTGGATCATCTCCATGTCCATCAGCGGCGCGCCCGCGCGGTAGGCCTGCGCGATGCCGTCGCCGGTGCAGATGAGCCCGTTGGTGGTCGGCTTGAAGCACTGCCCCGCGCCGCCGGAGGCGAGGATGACGTTCTTGGCGGTGAACGTCTCCATCGCGCCGGTGCGGATGTCGCGCGCGACGACGCCGACGCACCTCCCGGAGTCGTCGATGACCAGCGAGGTGGTGAACCACTCCTCGTAGCGGTCGACCTGGCCCTCGTACTTCATGAGCTGCTCGTAGAGCACGTGGAGGATCGCCTGGCCGGTGATGTCGGCGACGTAGGCGGTCCGCTTCATCGAGGCGCCGCCGAAGGCGCGGAGGTCGAGCTCGCCGCTCTCGTTGCGGTGGAACGTGACGCCGATGTGCTCGAGGTGCATGACCTCCTTGGGCGCCTCGCTGCACATGACCTCGATGGCGTCCTGGTCGCCCAGGAAGTCGGAGCCCTTGACCGTGTCGTAGGCGTGCGAGCGCCAGTCGTCGGCGACGTTGATCGCGGCGTTGATGCCACCGGCCGCGGCGACGGAGTGCGAGCGGACCGGGTGGACCTTGCTCATGATGGCCACCGTCGCGCCGGCGTCGGCGGCTGCGAGGGCGGCCCGCTGGCCGGCGAGGCCGGCCCCGATGATGAGGACGTCGTGTGCGGGCATTGAGGGGCGGACCATATCGCCCCGAGTGCGGATTTCGGCCCTTCGGGGACCCTTAGATGACGCCGCCTACCCCCATTTGGGGGTCAGCGCGCGCCGCACGCGGTCGACGGTCACCACGCCCCGCAGGATCCCGTCGTGGTCGACGGCGAAGACGGCGCCGAGCTGGCGCAGCCCGTCGGCGCCGAGCAGCGCCTCCAGCGGCTCGTCGAGGTCGATCGCGAAGCGGCCGTCGGGCTGGTCGACGACCTCGCGGACGGGCAGCGTCGGGCGGCCCTCCGCGAGCACCCGCTCGGCGTCGGCGCGGTGCAGCACGCCGGCGTAGCGGCCGTCGCGCTCGGTGATGGCGACCCACGGCCAGCCCTGGCCCGCGAAGACCCGGTCGGAGGCCTCGATGAGCGGAGTGTCGGCGTCGATCGTCAGCGGGTCCGGGTCCATGACGTCCGAGACGGTGACGCCCTCGAGGCGCTCGTCGAGGTCGCTCTGGGCGACGGCGCCGCGGGCCGCCTGGCCGAGGAAGAGCGCCAGGATCGCCAGCCAGAGCCCGTCGAAGACCGCGCCGCGCAGCATCACGAAGAGCCCGAAGCCGCCGAGGAGGTAGGCGAAGCCCAGCCCGGTGCGCCCCGCGAAGCGGGTCGCCTTCGTCTTCTCGCCCGTCAGCTTCCACGCCGCCGCGCGCGCGATCCGGCCGCCGTCGAGCGGGAACGCCGGGATGAGGTTGAAGACGAGCAGCGCCACGTTGATCGACGCGAGGAACGCGAGCAGCACGAGCGCCGCGCTCGCGGTCGGCGCCGGCTCGAGGATCGCCGCGTCGACGAAGCGCGAGCCGTCGAGCGCGAGGCCGAGCGCCACGCAGAGCGCGATGATCCCGGCGGTCACGAGCGGGCCGGCGACCGCCACCCACAGCTCCTCGCCGGGGCTGCGCGAGTCGCGGCTCATCTTCGCCACCCCGCCGAAGAACCAGAGGTCGATGCCGGTCACCTTGATGCCGCACTGGCGCGCGGCGAGCGCGTGGCCGAGCTCGTGCAGGATCAGCGAGGCGAAGAACAGCACCGCCGCGGCGACCGCGAGCACGTACGCGCGCGTCGGCGAGCCGAACAGCTGCGACTGGAAGCGGTCCGACAGCAGCCAGATGAACAGGAACAGCACGAAGAACCAGCTCGTGCTGACGCCGATCCGGATGCCGAGGAGGCGGACCAGCTGGATCGAGCTGCCGGTGGGCATGTGCCCTGATGGTGCCAGGTGACGCGCGCTACGACTCCGGCGCGTGGCGCTCGACGATCGCGCCGGCGTCGATGCCCGCCGGCAGCGTGCCGTACACCAGGCCGCCGTCGCCGGCCAGGCGGGTCGCGCAGAACGCGTCGGCCACGACCGCCGGCGCGTGGCGGACGAGCAGCGAGCCCTGGAGCGCCAGCGCCATCCGCTCGACGACGCGGCGGGCGCGCGACTCGAGCTCGGTGCCGTCGGTCAGCTCGGCCTTGAGCGCGGCGACGTGCGCGTCGAGGTTCGCGTTGGCGCCGGCGGCGAGCTCGACCTCGTCGAGGAAGACGCCGAGCGCGGCCGGCGTGCGGGCCATCGCGCGCAGCACGTCGAGCGCGATGACGTTCCCCGAGCCCTCCCACACCGACAGCAGCGGCTGCTCGCGGTAGACGCGCGCCAGCGGCCACTCCTCGGTGTAGCCGTTGCCGCCGAGGCACTCGAGCGCCTCGGCCGCGTGGCCCGGGCCGCGCTTGCACACCCAGTACTTCGCCACCGCCGTCGCGAGCCGCTTGAACAGGAGCGCGGCCTCGTCGTCCGCCGACTCGTCATACGCGCGCGCGAGGCGCATCGCCGTGACCGTCGCCGCCTCCGACTCGATCGCGAGGTCGGCGAGCACGTTGCGCATGAGCGGCTGCTCGACGAGGAGCTTGCCGAACGCGGCGCGGTGCCGCGCGTGGTGGATCGCCTGCTCGGTGCAGGTGCGCATGCCGGCGGTCGAGCCGAGGACGCAGTCCAGCCGCGTGTGGCCGACCATCTCGATGATCGTCGGCACGCCGCGGCCGGGCTCGCCGACCATCTGCGCCCACGCGCCGTGCAGCTCGATCTCCGAGCTGGCGTTCGACCAGTTGCCGAGCTTGTCCTTGAGGCGCTGGATGCGGAACGCGTTGCGCGCGCCGTCCGGCGTGATCCGCGGCAGGGCGAAGCACGACAGGCCGTCGTCGGTCTGGGCCAGGACGAGGAAGAGGTCGCTCATCGGCGCGCTGCAGAACCACTTGTGGCCGGTCAGGCGCCACGCGCCGTCGGCGGGCTCGGCGACCGTGATGTTGGCGCGCACGTCCGAGCCGCCCTGCTTCTCGGTCATCGCCATGCCGACGATCGCGCTCGCCTTGCCGCCCGGCGGGTCGAGCCGCGGGTCGTACGTCGTGGCGGTGATCCGCGGCTCCCACTCGGCGGCCAGCTCGGGCGTCGCGCGCAGCGCCGGCACCGCCGAGTACGTCATCGAGATCGGGCAGCCGTGGCCGGGCTCGGCGCGCGAGAGGGTCATGAACATCGCCGCGCGCGCGACGTGGGCGCCCTCCCGGGGATCGCGCCACGGCAGCGCGTGCAGCTCGTGCTCGACCGCCAGCGCCATGAAGCGGTGGTAGCTCGGGTGAAACTCGACCTCGTCGATGCGGTGGCCGAAGCGGTCGAACAGCCGCAGCTCGGGCTTGCAGCGGTTGGCGTCGCGGCCGGCCTGGAGGATCTCGGCCGAGCCGGCGATCGCGCCGAGCGCCTTCGCGCGCGGCTCCGCCCAGGCGGCGCCCTCGCGACGCAGCGCCTCCACGAGCGGGCGGTCCGCGCTGAACGCGTCGTAGTCCTCCAGGGGGACGGACTGGTTGCGCGCCTCGGTCAGCGACGGGGACGGGGTGCTCAGCATGCGCGGGGCTCCTCGAGGGTCAGGTGGGTGACGGCGCGGCCGCAGAAAATCACGAGCGACGCGACGAGCTCGTCCTCGTCGCGCTCGCCCGCCGTGGGGGAGAGCGGCCCGACGAGGGCCTCGCCGATCGCGCCGACGAGCGCGGCGGCGACGACGTCGCGGTCGGGCAGGCCGGCGGGCAGCGCCTCGGCGAAGGCGTCGCGGAAGGCCTGGCGGAAGACGAGCCGCTCGGCCTCGACCGCCGGGTCGACGGGCTCGGCGAGCAGCGCCCAGGCGAGCCGGCGCCCGGTTAGCGCGCGGCGGCTGAACGCCTCGACGCCGGCCGGGATGCCGCCGTCGGCGATCGCGGCGCGGACGGCGTCGACCTCGCGCTGCGACGCGCGGCGGAAGACCTCGGCGAACAGCTCGGCCTTCGACGGGAAGTGCCGGTAGACGCTGCCGGTCGCGACGCCCGCGCGCTCGGCCACGGCGGCGATCGACGCGGCCCGGTAGCCGCCGGCCGCGATCAGCTCGTGCGCCGCGACGACGACGCGCTCGCGCGCCGCGAGGCGGCGCGCCTCGGTGCGCTCGGTGGAGCGGTAGGCCATCGCGCCAAGAAGTGAATCACGATTCAGCCCTTCGCTTCAACCGGACCGGAGGTCCGCGGTGGCACCGCATGTGCCAGCATCGTCGGCCTCATGGCGAAGATCAAGGTGCAGAACCCCATCGTCGAGCTCGACGGCGATGAGATGACCCGGATCATCTGGGCCTTCATCAAGGACCAGCTGATCCTCCCCTACCTCGACGTCGACCTGAAGTACTACGACCTCGGGATCGAGAGCCGCGACGCCACCGACGACCAGATCACGGTCGACGCGGCGAACGCGATCAAGCAGTACGGCGTCGGCGTGAAGTGCGCGACGATCACGCCCGACGAGGCGCGCGTGGAGGAGTTCGGCCTCAAGCGGATGTACCGCTCGCCGAACGGCACGATCCGCAACATCCTCGGCGGCGTCATCTTCCGCGAGCCGATCGTCATCTCGAACATCCCGCGCCTGGTGCCGGGCTGGACGAAGCCGATCGTCATCGGCCGCCACGCCTTCGGCGACCAGTACCGCGCGGAGGACTTCGTCGTCCCCGGCAAGGGCAGGCTGACGCTCACCTTCACCCCCGAGGACGGCGGCGAGCCCATCACCCGCGACGTCTTCGACTTCCCCGGCGGCGGCGTGGCGCTGGGCATGTACAACCTCGACGAGTCGATCCGGGACTTCGCGCGCGCCTCGATGCGCTACGGCCTCGAGCGCAGCTTCCCGGTCTACATGTCGACGAAGAACACGATCCTCAAGGCCTACGACGGCCGCTTCAAGGACCTCTTCCAGGAGGTCTACGAGACCGAGTTCAAGGACGAGTTCGAGCGCCGCGGGCTCACCTACGAGCACCGCCTCATCGACGACATGGTCGCCGCCGCGCTGAAGTGGGAGGGCGGCTACGTCTGGGCGTGCAAGAACTACGACGGCGACGTGCAGTCCGACACCGTCGCGCAGGGCTTCGGCTCGCTCGGCCTCATGACGAGCGTGCTCATGACGCCCGACGGCAACACCGTCGAGGCCGAGGCGGCGCACGGCACGGTCACGCGCCACTTCCGCCAGCACCAGCAGGGCAAGCCGACGTCCACGAACCCGATCGCGTCGATCTTCGCGTGGACGCGCGGGCTCGCCGCGCGCGGCCGGATGGACGGCACGCCGGACGTCACCGCGTTCGCCGAGACCCTCGAGCGCGTCTGCGGCGAGACGGTCGAGAGCGGCAAGATGACCAAGGACCTCGCCCTGCTCGTGGGCGGCGACCAGCCGCACCTCACCACGCAGGAGTTCCTCGCAGCGATCGACGAGAACCTGAAGAAGGAGATGAACGCCTGATGGCGACCAAGGTCACGGTCACCGGCGCGGCCGGTCAGATCGGCTACGCCCTGCTGTTCCGCATCGCGTCCGGGCAGATGCTCGGGCCCGACGAGAAGGTGGAGCTGAGCCTGCTGGAGATCCCGCAGGCCGTGAAGGCCGCCGAGGGGACGGCGCTGGAGCTGGTCGACTGCGCGTTCCCGCTGCTGAGCAAGATCGAGATCCACGACGATCCGAAGCAGGCGTTCGACGGCGCGAACGTGGCGCTGCTCGTCGGCGCGCGCCCGCGCACGAAGGGCATGGAGCGCGCCGACCTGCTGGAGGCCAACGGCGCGATCTTCAAGCCGCAGGGCGAGGCGCTCAACGAGCACGCCGCCGACGACATCAAGGTGCTCGTGGTCGGCAACCCGGCCAACACGAACGCGCTGATCGCGGCGTCGAACGCGCCGGACATCCCGCGCGAGCGCTTCACGGCGATGACGCGCCTCGACGAGAACCGGGCGGTCGCCCAGCTCGCCGAGAAGGTGGGCGTCGGCGTCGAGCAGGTCCAGGACCTCG
Organism: Capillimicrobium sp.; assembly: GCA_035761245.1. Taxonomy (GTDB): domain Bacteria; phylum Actinomycetota; class Thermoleophilia; order Solirubrobacterales; family Solirubrobacteraceae; genus Capillimicrobium. Next base: position 60,243 of record DASTRJ010000028.1, read on the forward strand.
TCGTGTGGGGCAACCACTCGCCGACGATGTACCCGGACCTCTTCAACGCCAAGGTCGACGGCAAGCGCGCCTGGGACGTGGTCGGCGACGAGGCGTGGGTCGCCGACGAGTTCATCCCGCGCGTCGGCAAGCGCGGCGCGGAGATCATCGAGGCGCGCGGCGCGTCGTCGGCCGCCTCGGCCGCCAACGCCGCGATCGACCACGTGCGCGACGGGGTGCTCGGCGCCGACGGCATGCGCTCGATGGCGGTGCCGTCGACCGGTGCGTACGGCATCGAGGAAGGCGTCGTCTGCTCGCTGCCGGTCCGCTGCGGCGGCGGCAGCTACGAGATCGTCGAGGGGCTCGAGGTCCCGGCGTTCTCGCAGGAGCGCATCGACAAGACGGTCGCGGAGCTGCGCGAGGAGCGCGAGGCGGTCGTCAAGCTCGGGCTGGTGAAGTAGAGCGCGAAGCGCTCGGCCGGTCGTTCCGCGCGGCGTACGCGATCGCCGCGCGGGCGACCAGCCCGGTCAGCAGGGCGGCGAGGCCCCCGATGACGAGGCCCCAGCGGGGGCCGGCCGTCTCGGCGACCCAGCCGACGATCGGCGCGCCGATCGGCGTGGAGCCGAGGAAGACGATGCCGTAGAGCGCCATCACGCGCCCGCGCAGCTCGGGCGCCGCGGCGAGCTGCACCGCGCTGTTGGACCCGGCCGCGTACGCGACGCTCGCGAGGCCGACGGGCACGAGCGCGGCGAGCATCAGCGGGTAGGTCGGCGCGGCGGCGGCGATTAGCGTCAGCAGCCCGAAGACAAGCGCCGCGCGGCTGAGGAAGCGGTGGTCGACGCTGCGGCGCGCGCCGAGCGTCAGCGCGCCGGCGATCGAACCGGCGGCGAGCGCCGCCGTCAGCGCGGCGTAGCTCGACGCGCTGCCGTCGAAGGTGAAGCGCGCGATGAGCGGCAGGAGCGTCGGGAAGTTGAACGAGAGCGTCCCGACGACCGCCATCATCGCCAGCGGCACCCGCAGCTCCGGGGTGGCGGCGACGTGGCGCAGGGCGGCGCGCAGCTGGCCCTCCTCGCGCTCGACGGGCGGTGCGGGGTGCAGCGCGGCGCGGTCCATGCCGCGCAGCGCGACGATCATCACGACGAAGCTCAGCGCGTTGAGCGCGAAGCAGGGCGCGACGCCGCCGAGGGCGATCACCGCGGCCGCGCCGGCCGGGCCGGCGATCCGCGAGGCGTGGACGATCACGCTGTTGAGGCTCACGGCGCTGACGACCCGGTCGGGGCCGACCATCTCGATGACGAACGACTGCCGTGCCGGGTTGTCGACGGCGGTCACCATGCCGCGCGCGAACACGAGCGCGATGACCATCCACGCCGCCACGTCGCCCGTCTCCACGAGCGCGACGAGCGCCAGCGGCGGCAGCGTCATCAGCGCGTTGGTGACCATCAGCAGGCGGCGCTTGTCGACCCGGTCGGCGAGCAGGCCGCCCCAGGCGCCGGCGAGGAGCATCGGCAGGAACTGCGCGGCGGCCGTCAGGCCGACGAGCGTGCCGCTGTGGGTGAGCTGCAGGACGAGCCACATCTCGGCCACGTTCTGCATCCAGTTGCCGGTGATCGAGACGATCTGGCCGACGAAGAAGCGGCGGTAGTTGGGGATGTGCAGCGAGGCGACGGAGCGACGCAGGCCGGCGCTCACCGGCGATCCGCCTCCTCGAGCATCCGCTCGAGGATCGCCGCGGCCCGGTCGAGGGTGGCGAGGTCGTCGTCGTCGAGGGCGCGCAGCCGCTGCGCGAGGTAGGCGTCCTTGCGGCTGCGGACGGCGCGCAGCACGGCGCGGCCGTCGTCGGAGAGGGCGATCAGGCTGGAGCGGCGATCACCGGGATCGGGCGAGCGCGTGACGAGCCCGTCCTCCTCGAGCCGGCCCAGCAGCCGCGTGACGGTGGGCCGCTGGATCCGCTCGCGGTCGGCGAGCTCGCTCGGCGTGAGGGGGCCGTGGCGCTCGATGGTGGCCAGGGCGGCCGTCTGCGAGGGCGACAGGCCCTCGCCGGCCTCCTGCCGCAGCCGCCGCGCGGTGCGCGTGACCGCGAGGCGCAGGCGGCCGGCGAGCTGAGGACGGGTGACGCGGGTCGTTGCCATGGCTAATCATTAGCCTAGCGAATCGGATCCACGGCCCGGGCAGGGTGCGCCGCATCCGTCTCGCCGAGCGAGACGCACGCGGCACACGTCAGCGGCTACGCCGCGACCTTCGGATGCCAGCCGCGCCCTTCCTTGGTCACGAGCCCGTCCTGCTCGAGCCCCGGCAGCACCCGGTAGAGGTAGTTCTGCTTGATGCCCATGCGCTCGGCGAGCTCGGGGATCGTGATCCCGGGGTTCTCCTGCACGAGCGCGAGCGCCTCCTTGGCGCGCGTCCCGGTGCCGCGGGGCCGGCCGCGCCGCCCGCTGCCGCCGCTCGAGCCGCCGGCCGAGGTCGAGCGCCGGCGTCGCGTCGTGCCGCCGGTCGCGCTGCCCGCGGCGCCGCGGCTCTCCACGCCGACGCCCTCCAGCGCGCGCTGAGCGGCCTCCAGCCGGTGGAACTCGTCCACCAGTGGGCGCAGCTCCTTCAAGCGCTCAGCGATTTCACGCTTTTTCTCATCCAGGAAGTCGGCCATAACGGTAAGAGTAACGGTGAACTCACACCGTGTACACGTCACCTTCGCGGGCGACGTGAACCGCTCCGCCGAAGGCGCGCTCGGCCTCCACGCGCACCCACTGCTCGTCGAGCTCGTCCGGGAAGTGGGTGATCACCAGCTGCTTGACGCCGGCGCGCGACCCGTGGTCGCCCGCCTCGCCGGGGGTGAGGTGACCGCGCATCCCGGTGCGCTCGGGGCGGGGCAGCGTCGCCTCGAGCATCAGCAGGTCGCTCCCGCGCGCGAACTCGATCAGCTCCTCGGTCGGCGCCGAGTCGGCCCCGAAGGTGAAGCGGCCGCCGCCGTTGACCGACGAGATCGCGATCGCCCACGCCGGCACGAAGTGCGGCACGGCGTGGAACCGCAGCCGCAGCGGCCCGACCTCGAGCGTCTGGCCCGGGTCGTACTCGCAGAGGTCGAACGCCTTCTCGATCAGCTCCTCGGCGCCCCACGCGCCGGTCACCTGCCGGAACGTCTCGCGTGCGCGCGGCGGGGCGAACAGCCGCGGCCGCGCCGGGTTGTCGGTCCCGGGCCAGCGATGCACCGGCACCGGCTGCTGGCGCGGCGAGTAGATCAGCGCGTAGGCGAACGGGACGAGGTCGAGGAAGTGGTCGGCGTGGAGGTGTGACACGACCACCGCGTCGACGTCGACGTAGTCGCGGAAGCGCCGCAGCTTGGAGAACACGCCGTTGCCGCAGTCGAGCAGCAGGCAGGTGTCGTCCTCCTCGACGAGGTAACCGCTGCACGCGCCGTTGGCGTCCTGCCACGCAGGCGACTTGCCGAGGACCGTGATGCGCACCCGGCGCGGACAATACCTATGAAGCGGACTGACGAAACGACCTGCGATACGCGGCCGGCGCGACGCCCATCGCGCGCGAGAAGTGACGGCGGTACGCGGCCGGGCTCGGGATGCCCACCGCGGCGCCGACGTGCTCGACCGGCAGGTCGGACTCCTCGAGCAGCGCGAGGCTCGCGCGGATGCGCTGGTCGAGCAGCCAGCGCGCCGGGCTGGTGCCGGTCGCGCGCCGGAAGTGACGGGTGAAGCTGCGCGGCGACAGGTGCGCATGCGCGGCGAGCTGGGCGAGGTCGAGGCGCTGCTCGAGGCGCTCGAGCGCCCACTCCATCGTGCGCGCCACCGCCGTGCCGCGCTCGGCCGGCGCGACCGGCTGCTCGACGAACTGCGCCTGGCCGCCGTCGCGGTGCGGCGCCACGACGAGCCGCCGGGCGACGTGGTTCGCGATCGCGCTGCCGTGGTCGGCGCGGACGAGGTGCAGGCAGAGGTCGATGCCCGCCGCGCTGCCCGCGGAGGTCAGCACGTCGCCGTCGTCGACGTAGAGGACGTCGCGGTCGACGCGGACCGCCGGGTGACGGCGCTGCAGCTCGTCGGCGTAGCGCCAGTGCGTCGCCGCGGCGCGACCGTCGAGCAGCCCGGCGGCGGCGAGCGCGAACGCGCCGGAGCAGATCGACACCACGCGTGCCCCGTGCGCGTGCGCGTGACGCAGCGCGTCGACGAGGGCGCCCGACACGGGCGCGTCGACGGGCTGGCCCGGGACGATCACGGTGTCGGCGCTCGCCAGCCGGTCCAGGCCGTGGCGCGCCACGAGCGCGAAGCCGCCGACCGCGTCGAGCGGCGGCCCGGGGCGCTCGGCGCACACGTCGAGCTCGTACCACTCGACGTCCAGCTCGGGTCGCGGCAGGCCGAACACCTCGACCACGACGCCGAGCTCGAACGGGGCCATCCCGTCGTAGGCGAGGACCGCGACGCGGTGCATCGAGGCGACCGTAGCGCAGCCGGCCTTCCCGCTCGCGTCGCGCCACGCTACGCTAGCCGGAAAACCTGATCGACTTTCACGTCTATCCAAGTCCCCGACGTAGGAGCAGACAGCATGGCGCTCACCATCGGCGATACCGCGCCGAACTTCACCGCCCAGACGACCGAGGGCGAGATCGACTTCCACCAGTGGATCGGCGACAGCTGGGCTGTCCTGTTCTCGCACCCGCGGAACTTCACGCCGGTGTGCACGACCGAGCTCGGCTACATGGCGTCGATCAAGCCGGAGTTCGACAAGCGCAACACGAAGATCATCGGCCTGTCGGTCGACCCGCTCGACAACCACGAGAAGTGGGCCGAGCAGATCGCGCAGTCCCAGGGCACCGCGCCCAACTACCCGCTGATCGCCGACAGCGACTTCACCGTCTCGAAGCTGTACGGGATGCTCCCGTCCGACGTCGACGGCGACCCGACGTCGCGCACCCCGGCGCAGAACGCGACGCTGCGCAACGTCTTCGTCATCGGCCCGGACAAGAAGATCAAGCTGATCCTCATCTATCCGATGACGACCGGCCGCAACTTCGACGAGGTGCTGCGCGTCCTCGACTCGCTGCAGCTCACCGCCCAGCACCAGCTCGCCACGCCGGCGCAGTGGCAGCCGGGCGAGAAGGTGATCATCTCGGGCTCCGTCAGCAACGAGGAGGCCAAGGAGCGCTACCCCGAGGGCTGGGAGGAGCCGCTCCCCTACCTGCGCATCGTCCCCGCGCCGTAGCGGGCACGAGCTCGTGGCGGTCCGTGGCCGGCGCGCGCCGGCCACGGACCGCGCAGTGCGCCCGATCGTGGCCGGATCGTGGCGCAGGTTGTCCCTCCGGCCACTGGTCGTCGCGCCCGCCGGCCGCGACGCTGACGGCCATGAGCAACCCCTTCGCCGCCAAGCTGCGGTTCGAGACCGACCCCGCCGACGTCTGGGCCGCCATGCAGGCCGACGGCGGCGCGCCCTTCACGCTGGTCGACGCGCGCTCGACGGCCAGCTACGCCCGCGCCCACCTGCCCGGCGCCGTCTCCATCCACGCCGAGCTGCCCGACGGCCCGCTCGTGACGTACTGCTGGTCGCCGGGTTGCAACGGCGCCACGAAGGCGGCCGCGCGGCTGCACGACGAGGGCCGCGACGTCAAGGAGATGATCGGCGGCTTCGAGTACTGGGTGCGCGAGGGGCTGCCGATCGAGGGCTCCGTCGGCGGCGATCGCCTCGTCGGCCCGTAGGCTGAGGCGGCGACGCGCCGTCGTGCGCGTGATCCGGGCCGTCAGCGGGGAACCGAAGCCACCGTGCCGCTACCGATGCAACGCCGCCTGCTCCTCCGCCGTGGGGAACGCCCACGCCGCCTGCGTGCGCCGCTCCTGGCGGAACACGAACCGCATCTGCTGCGGCGGGCGCAGGCCCTCGGGGGAGTCGGGTCGGAAGGTGGCGCAGGGCTCGTCGAGGCGCAGCGCGCAGAGCAGGTTGCGCCGGAAGTAGCAGTCTTCGCAGGAGATCTTCTTGGGCTTCGGCATCGGTCGGTTCGGCATCGAAGCAGAACCGCCGCCACCCGGGCAACGTCGTTTCCCGCAAAACGCAGCACTTTCGTGAAAGACCTGCAAACTCCTCCTTTTCGCCGCGAACATCCCGCATCTACCGGCTTTTTCCGCGTCCGATGAGGGTCCTCGTAACCGGCATCACCGGCTACGTCGGCGCGGCGCTGGCCCCGCGGCTCGCCGACGCGGGGCACGAGGTCTCCGGCTTCGCCCGCGATCCGTCGCGCGCGGTCACCGCGATCGCCGCCGGGATCCCGGTGCGGCGCGGCGACGCGGTCACCGGCGAGGGCCTGCGCGAGGCGCTGCGCGGCGTCGAGGTCGCCTACTACCTCATCCACTCCATGGAGCCCAACGTCGACGGCTTCGCCGCGCGCGACCGCCAGGCCGCGATCGCCTTCCGCGACGCCGCCCGCGCCGAGGGCGTCCGGCGCGTCGTCTACCTCGGCGGCCTCGTGCCCGCCGACCGGGCGGCCTCGCCGCACCTCGCCAGCCGCCTCGAGGTCGAGCGCCTGCTGCTCGAGACGACCCCCGACTCGGTCGCCCTGCGCGCCTCGATCGTCATCGGCGCGCGCAGCCGCTCGTTCCGGTTCCTGGTCCGCCTCGTCGAGCGGCTGCCCGTCCTGCCGCTGCCCGCGTGGCGCGACTTCCGGACGCAGCCGATCGACGGCCGCGACGTCCTCGCCATGCTCGTCGCGGCGGCCTCGGCCGAGGAGGCCGGAGGCCGCTCGCTCGACATCGCCGGCCCCGACGTCCTGACCTACGGCGAGATGGTCGAGCGGATCGCCGACGCGATGCTCGTCAGCCGTCCGCCGGTGCGGCTGGGCTTCAGCGCCACCGGCCTGACGTCGTACGTCGCCGCCGCCGTCGCGGGCGAGACGCACGAGCTCATCGGCCCGCTCATGGCGGGGCTCGAGGGCGACCTGCTGCCGCGCGACGACGGCGCCGCGGAGCTGCTCGGCGTGCGGCTGCACCGCTTCGACGCGGCGGTCGAGCGCGCGCTGCGCGAGTGGGAGGAGACCGGCGAGGAGCTGGCTGCGCGATGATCCGAGCCCGGTGAGCAGCAAGGTCGTGACCTCCATCCAGATCAACGCGTCGCCCCAGGACGTCTGGGACGTCGTCATGGACCCCGAGCGGCTGCACGAGTGGGTGACCATCCACCGCGGCCTCGGCGCGCACGGCGACGGCCACATGGAGCAGACGCTCTGCCTGCGCGGCGTGCACTTCCACGTGCGCTGGGACCTCGCGGAGTCCGACGAGCCGAAGCTCGCGGTGTGGGAGGGACGGGGGCCCGCGCGCTCGAAGGCGCACACCGCCTACCGGCTCACCGCGGTCGACGGCGGCACCCGCTTCGACTACGAGAACGAGTTCAAGCCGCCGTTCGGACCGCTCGGCGCGGCGGCCGGGCGAGCGCTGGTGGGCGGCGTGCCCCAGCGCGAGGCCGACGCCTCGCTGAAGCGGCTCAAGGCGCTGCTGGAGGCGTAGCCTTCGAAGCCATGCCGGAACGCGACATCTTCGCCAACTTCGAGCGGATGCGGCGCGAGATGGACGAGCTGTTCGGCGGCGTCTTCGACCGCTCGCTCGCCCCGCACCGGCGCGCCGGCTTCACCCCGCGCGTCGACGTCTCGTACGTCGGCGACCCGCCGCGCGCGATCGTCACCGCCGAGCTCGCCGGCGTCGACGTCGACCAGATCGACCTCGAGATCCGCGGCCGCGAGCTGATCATCGCCGGCAGCCGCGGCGCCCTCGACGAGGCCGAGGGGCGGGTGTACCAGCAGATCGAGATCGAGCACGGGCCGTTCCGCCGCACCATCCAGCTCGGCGCCGACGTGGCCGCCGACCAGGCGAAGGCGACCTACGACGACGGCGTCCTGCGGGTCGAGCTGCCGCTGATCCAGCCCGAGCCGCGCAGCCGCACCGTGCCGATCGAGGTGCGCGGCCATCCGAGCGCGGAGCCGGAGGAGGACGGCTCGTGATCGACATCGTCACCGAGGGCGGCGCGCGCGAGGTCGCCGTCGGCTCCGGCGAGCGGTCGATCCCCGGCACGCTGCCGGTCCTCCCGTTGCGCGAGACGGTCCCCTTCCCCGACACGCTGACGCCGCTCGCCGTCGGCCAGGAGCGCTCGGTCGAGCTCGTCAACCACGTCCTCGGCCGCGACCGGATGCTCGTCATGGTCGCCAGCCGCCGCCCCGAGGTGGAGACGCCCGGGCCGGCCGACCTCTACGACGTCGGGGTCATCGGCGTCGTCGCGCGGATGCTGAAGGTGCCCGACGGCACGCTGCGCATCCTGGTCCAGGCCACCCAGCGCGTCCACATCGACCACTGGGTCCGCGAGCAGCCGTTCCTCGTCGCCGAGATCTCCGAGCGCCGCGACGTCGTCGAGGAGAGCCCCGAGCTGACGGCGCTCATGCGCAACGTCCAGCAGACGTTCTCCCAGATCGTCGAGCAGGTGCCGTACCTGCCGGAGGAGCTGCAGCTCGCGGTCGCCAACGTCGAGGAGCCCGGCGCGCTGGCGAACCTCATCGGCGGCGCGCTGCGGCTGAAGACCGCGGAGAAGCAGGAGCTGCTCGAGGAGGTCGACGTCGCCGCCCGGCTGCGGCGGCTCTCGCAGCTCCTGGCGCGCGAGCTCGAGGTCATCTCGATCGGCAGCAAGATCCAGTCGCAGGTGCAGTCCGAGCTCGACGCCTCGCAGCGCGAGTACTTCCTGCGCCAGCAGCTCAAGGCGATCCAGGAGGAGCTCGGCGAGGAGGACGAGTCCGTCGCCGAGGCCAACGTCCTGCGCGAGCAGCTCGACGCCGCCGGGCTGCCCGAGAACGTCCGCGAGGTCGCCGACCGCGAGCTGTCGCGCCTGGAGAAGCTCCCGCCGATGGCGGCCGAGCACGGCGTGATCCGCACCTACCTCGAGTGGCTGGCCACGCTGCCGTGGTCGAAGTCCACCGAGGACAACCTCGACCTCGCCCACGCCCGCGAGGTGCTCGACGCCGACCACTACGACATCGAGCAGGTCAAGGACCGCATCCTCGAGTTCCTGGCGGTGCGCAAGCTCAAGCCGGACGCGCGCGGCAGCATCCTCTGCTTCGTCGGCCCGCCCGGGGTCGGCAAGACGTCGCTCGGCCGCTCGATCGCCCGCGCGCTGGGGCGCAAGTTCGAGCGCATCTCCGCCGGCGGCGTCCGCGACGAGGCCGAGATCCGCGGGCACCGCCGCACCTACGTCGGCGCGATGCCGGGCGTGATCGTGCGCGCGCTGCGCGACGCGGAGTCCAACAACCCGCTGTTCATGATCGACGAGATCGACAAGATGGGGGCCGACTACCGCGGCGACCCGGCCAGCGCGATGCTCGAGGTGCTCGACCCCGAGCAGAACGCCACGTTCCGCGACCACTACCTGGACGTGCCGTTCGACCTGTCGAACGTCATGTTCATCACGACGGCCAACACGCTCGACACGATCCCCGGGCCGCTGCGCGACCGCATGGAGGTCATCCAGCTCGCCGGCTACACCGAGGAGGAGAAGCTGCAGATCGCGCGCCGCTACCTCGTGCCGCGCCAGATCGAGCGCAACGGGCTCAGGCGCTCGCAGATCGCCTTCACGGACCCGGCGCTCAAGGCGATCGTGCGCGACTACACCCGCGAGGCCGGCGTGCGCAACCTCGAGCGCGAGATCGGCAGCGTGTGCCGCAAGGTCGCGCGGCAGGTCGCCGAGGGGACCACGACGTCGCGCAAGCGCCAGACGATCTCCGAGAAGCGGGCGCGTGAGCTGCTCGGCAAGCGGCGCTTCCACTCGGAGGCCAAGCGCCGCACCCGCGAGCCGGGCGTGGCCGCCGGGCTGGCGTGGACGCCGGTCGGCGGGGACGTGCTGTTCGTCGAGGCGTCGGCGATGCCGGGCAAGGGCCGGCTGACGATCACCGGCCAGGTCGGCGACGTCATGCGCGAGTCCGCGCAGGCCGCGCTCTCCTACGTGCGCGCCCATCCGCCCGACGGCCTCCCCGAGGACTGGTTCGCCGAGCACGACATCCACGTCCACGTGCCCGCGGGGGCGATCCCGAAGGACGGCCCGAGCGCCGGCATCACGATGGTGACCGCGCTGATGTCGCTGCTGCGCGAGGTGCCGGTGCGCGACGACACCGCGATGACGGGCGAGGTCACGCTCACCGGCCAGGTGCTGCCGATCGGCGGCCTGAAGGAGAAGGCCCTCGCCGCGCAGCGCAGCGGCATGCGCCGCGTGATCGCCCCGGCCGAGAACGCGGCCGACGCCGACGAGGTCCCGAGCCACCTGCGCGACGACCTCGAGTTCGTGTTCGTCCGCGACGTCGCCGAAGTGCTCGACGCCGCGCTCTCGCGGGGTGCGACGCCCAATGGTCGGGTATATGCTGGCCGAAGGTCCCGGAAAGCGACCCGAGGGAAGTGAGAATGGCTAAGTCAAAGGCTGCGAAGGCGGGAAGCGCAGCGCTCGCCGTCAAGAGCAGTCCGTACGTGCAGCGGCTGGTTCAGGACGAGGAGCTGCGCGACAACCTGAAGACGGCGTTCGACTCCGCGCGGGTCGCGTTCGACCGCCTCAGCAACGGCAAGGCGCCGTCGAAGGTGATCCTCGACGACAAGAAGTTCCACAAGGAGCTCCAGAACGCGTCCGAGGCGCTGCAGCAGGCGACCACCGCGCTGCGCGAGGGCCCCAAGAAGCCGAAGCGCCGCGGCCGGAAGCTGATGCTCGTCGTCGTCGGTGCCGGCCTCGCCCTGGCGCTGAGCGAGGGCCTGCGCAACAAGGTCCTCGACCTGCTCTTCGGCGCGGAGGAGGAGTTCGACTACACGTCGACGACCGCGCCGGCGTCGCCGCCGCCGGCCCCGGCGGCCACGGCCTCCTAGACCCTCGACGCGAAGGCGCCCCACGGGGCGCCTTCCTCGTTGAAGGGCGCGAGCGAGGGCCGCCAGGGACTAATGTCCGTGGTCCACCGTGGAGGCCGCTTCCACCACCAGCTCCGGCTCCCGCCGCGCCCTCGCCGGCGACAAGGCGCAGCGCATCGTCGACGCGATGCGCAGCTCGGTGGCGCGGCGCGGCGTCGCCGGCTCGACGTTCGACCACGTCGCGCGCGAGGCCGGCGTCTCGCGCGGGCTGCTGCACTACTACTTCGGGACCAAGGAGCGGCTGCTGACCGAGGTCGTGCGCCGCGACGGCGAGCTGCGGATGGCCGCGCTGGAGCACCAGCTCGAGCAGGCGCAGACCGCCGACGACTTCATCGACCTGCTCGTCGCGTCGCTGGAGGACCTCGTCGCCAACGACCCCGACTTCGTCGCGGTGACGTTCGAGCTGTTCACGCTCGCGCAGCGCAACCCGGAGATCGCCGCGGAGTACGCCGAGATGCACCGCGGCATGGCGGCGCACATCGCGCACGTGCTCGCCGACAAGCACGCGTCGGGCGTGCTCCATCTCGCCGCGCCGCCCGAGGCGGTCGTAGAGGTGCTGCTCTCGCTCGCAGACGGCGTCGCGCTCCGGATGCTGCTCGAGCCGCAGCGCGACTTCAGCGAGACCGTCGCGGCCGGCGTGGCGTGCGTGCGCGCGCTCGTCGCCGACGTCTCGTAGCGGGCTCGCGACGCGGCGCGACCTACGCCGGCCGGGCGTCGCGCCCGCCGCGCAGGCGCTCGCGGCTCTCGCGCGGGAACGCCGTCGCGATCACCATCAGCAGCTCGACGATCCCGACGACGATGAAGAAGGCGGTCGCGCCGCCGTCGTCGGAGAAGCCGAACAGGAACGGGCTGGCGATCAGCAGCACGCCGAGCGCCACGTCGCCGACGATGTGGACCGGGATCGGGATCGCGTCGATCAGGCTGAGCGGGCCGTCGGTGCTCGCGGCCATGACCAGCACGATGACGCCCGCCACGATCGAGACCGCCGTCGCGGCGCCCGAGTCGCTGAAGCCGAGCAGGAACGGCGCGGCGATCAACAGCGCGGCCAGCAGGTAGTCGGCGGCCTGGTGGGCGAAGTACGGGATCGGGCCCTGGTGGACCATCGCCAGCCGCCTACCCCGCAGCGGGGCTACGCGAACAGCTTCGGCAGCTTCAGCAGCAGCCGGGGGTTGCCCTTGGCGCGGATCCGGCCCCGCAGCATCAGCCACCGCGGGTCGGCGCGCTGCGCCGTGACGTCGGCGAAGTCCTCGAAGCGGGCCTTCAGCGTCACGTCGGCCTTCGGGGCCCGGCCGCGGTGCACGGCGGTCGCGCCGTCGTCGCAGCGCAGGTACCACGGCTCGGCGTCGGCGAAGTCCCACTGCACGACCGTCCCGGGCGGCACCTTGGAGGCGTCGGCCTGCCGCCGGATGGTGTCGAAGAGGATCGCGACCGCCCTGGGCTCGGGCCGCACGGGGACGTCCTTGGGCCCGACGAGGCCCGCCTCGATGAGCGCGAGGCCGCGCTCGCCGCGCTCGCGCGGGCTGAGGTCCATCGGCAGCGGGAAGCGGGGGAGGTCGTCGACCGGCAGCCCGATCGCCCGCAGCCGCGCCTCCTGCGAGCGCGCGCCCTCCTCGAAGAGGTCCTCGAGCGTGAAGCCGAAGCACTCGGTGTACGACCGGTCGCGGTTGGGCGGCAGCGGCACGACCGAGGTCCACGGGAGCACCTCGCGGATCGTCTCGACGATCGCGTCGGCACAGCGCGGATCCTCTTCGCAGAGGTCGGCCAGCAGCTTGACCCCGAAGCCGATGTGGCGCTGCTCGTCGAGCGCGACGTTCGCCATGCCCTCCCGGAAGCCGGGCAGCAGGTCGTACTCGGTGAGGTACCGCTCGATCATGTGCTGGCCCGGCTGGGCGAGCGAGGCCTCGACGACGATGTGGTAGAGCGTCACCGCCGCCGCGAGCTTGCGCTTCGAGCGGTCGCGGCGCAGCTCGTCGGCCATCTCGTCGAGGCGCGCGAACACCTTGCGGTGGCCCCAGCTGAGCTGGTCGGCGGTCGCCCGCATCGCGCCGGCGGCGGTGCCGTCGCCGACGCCGGCGACCTCCTCCATGAAGCGCTGGAAGAAGACGCTGTGGCGCGCCTCGTCGACCTGCTGCGTGGTGAGGAAGTACTTCTGCTCCTCCAGCGGCGCCGCGTCGATGTACGGCGACAGGTTGTCGGCGACGGAGTCCTCGCCGTGGAAGAAGAGCGAGTAGAGCCAGAGCGCCGAGCGGCGCTGCTGCTCGGTCATCTTCTCCTGCCAGTCGATCTTGTCCTGGCTGAAGTCGATGCTCGTGGCCGACCAGTTGCCGCGCTCCCAGCGCGCATACAGGTCGCGGTAGGAGATCTGCCGGGTGGACGCCGGCACGCTGACGGACACCATGGGGCGAGCCTACCGGAGCTGACTGGCCGTTCAGCCAGTCCGTCGTCGCGGCCGGCCCGCGCGCCGCAGCGCGGCCAGCACCGCCTGCGTCGACGGGCGCGCGGCGTCGGTCGTCCGGGTCGCGGCGAAGATGGTGCGGGTGAGCGGCGGGCCGGCGATGTCGCGCACCGCGACGCCGGCGTGGTGCCTGCCGAGCGGGAGCTCGGGGAGGAGCGCGACCGCGAGCCCGCGGGCGACGAGGCCGAGGGCGACGGTCGCGTCGTTGGTCCGGTGCCGGACGTCGGGGTCGAAGCCGCCGAGGGCGCGGCACGTTCGCTGCGTCACGTCGTCCCACCCGAGGCTCGGGTGGCCGGTCACCCACGGCGCGCCGGCGAGCGCGCCGAGCTTCACGGCGTCGCCGTCGCGCCCGGCGGCCGGGTGCCCGGGCGGCAGGACGAGCCGCAGGCGGTCGCCCAGCAGCTCGTGGCGCTCGGTCCCGGCGGGGAGGCTGCGCGGCTGGTCCGGCCACTCGTCGGCGAGGACGACGTCCACGTCGCCGACGGTGAGCGCCGGCAGCGCCGGCTCGGGCTCGGCCTCGACGAGCTCGCAGCGCAGCCGGGGCGCCTCGCGCGCGAGCGTCGCCATCGCCGGCAGCGCGAGGTGGAGCATCGCCGACTGGAAGCCGGCGATGCGCGCCCGCCCGGCGACCGCGCCGCTCGCCGCGGCGAGGTCCGCCTCGGCGATCGCCGCGCGCTCGAGCAGCGCTTCGGCGTGCTCGACGAGCACGAGCGCCGCGTCGGTCAGGCGCACGCCGCGGCCGGCGCGCTCGAGCAGCGGCACGCCGGCCTCGCGCTCCAGGATCGCGAGCTGCTGGGAGACCGCGGAGGGCGTGAAGCGCAGCGCGTCGGCGACGGCCGCGATCGTGCCCCGCCGGTGCAGCTCGCGCAGCAGCCGCAGGCGCCGGAGCTCGAGCATCGTGAAGCGACGCTACCGAGTCATCGCCAGCAATGCGAGTGGTTCCTGAACGAACGCGTCGACATCATGGCGTCGATGCGTGCCGCCGGAACCATCCTCTGCGTCGCCTCCGCCGCCGCGTTCGGCGCGATGGCGATCTTCGGCAAGCTCGCCTACGACGAGGGCGCCACGGTGGGCACCGTGCTGCCGCTGCGCTTCGCGCTCGCCGCGGCGCTGCTGTGGGCGGCGCTGCTCGCGGGCGGCGGCCTCGCGCGCATGCGAGCCGTCGGCCGCCGCGACGTCCTGCTCGCGCTCGCGCTCGGCGCCGCCGGCTACGCGGCGCAGGCCGGCGCGTTCTTCGCCGCTCTCGAGCGCATCGACGCGTCGCTGCTGTCCCTCGTGCTCTACACCTTCCCGGCGATCGTGACCGGCGCGGCGATCCTCCTCGGCCGCGAGCGCGCCGACGCGCGCCGCCTCCTCGCGCTGCTGCTCGGCTCGGGCGGGCTCGTCCTCGTTGTCGCGGGCGCCCGGGCCGGCGC
>DASTRJ010000029.1:0-7984 GCA_035761245.1 Capillimicrobium sp.
AGGATCACGGTGTCGGCGTCGACCGGCAGCTCGCGCACCTGCTCGGCATGGCCGGGCCCGGTGCTGACCATGGCCAGGTAGCCGCGGTCGAGCTCCTCCCGGAACGCCCGCACCGCTCGCGCCACGGCCTCGGGGTCGTCCGCGCTCCACTCCGCCACGGTGGTGTGTCCGGTGCGGTCCATGCGGATGAGCTTCGCCATGGTGGTCCTCCCTCGAGTCGTCCCGTGGCGTCATGCTACGCCGATGCGGATGACTCGGATGCA
Source organism: Capillimicrobium sp. (assembly GCA_035761245.1). Classification (GTDB taxonomy): domain Bacteria; phylum Actinomycetota; class Thermoleophilia; order Solirubrobacterales; family Solirubrobacteraceae; genus Capillimicrobium. Next base: position 264 of record DASTRJ010000029.1, read on the forward strand.
TTTCTCCACGGCGATCGGCGCGGGGGCGCTCGCGGCCGTCCTCGCCGTCCCGGGGATGGCGGCGGCCGCCACGCCGCGGTGCCACACGGCCGACCTCTCGGCCCGCGTCGGGCAGGTGCAGGCGGGCGCCGGGCAGCGCCAGGCGACGCTCACCCTGCGCAACCACTCGGGCCACACCTGCCACACGCAGGGCTACGTCGGCCTGCAGCTCGCGGACGCCCGCGGCCGGGCGCTGCCGACGTCGACGGTGCGCGTCGACGGTCCCGCGCCGAAGGTGCGCCTGCGTCCGGGCGCCCGCGCGGTGGCGACGCTGCAGTGGGGCGTCATCCCCGCCGGCAACGAGCCGGCCGACGGCCCGTGCGAGCCGACGCCGACGGACCTCCTCGTCATCCCGCCGGACGAGACGACGCAGACCGCCGCGCGCTGGACGCAGGGGCCGGTCTGCCAGCGCGGGCGCTTCGAGGTCGGGCCGCTGCGGCGCAAGCGCTGACACCGGAGACGCCGCTGTTTGCTGCGGCGTCTCACTCCGGTTAGGGTCGCCGGATCGGAACGGATTCCCCCACACCGCCCGGCCCGCCCGTCGAGCCGGCGCCGTCGACGGGCGCGAAGGCGACCCGGATCGCCCGCCTGCCGACGGCGCAGGCGTTCGCCGGCCTCGCCGCGATGATCGTCGCCGTCATCGGGATCGTCGGCGCCGACGACATCCCGAGCATCACGCGCGGCGCGCCGGGCCTCGTGCGCGCCGGGTCGACGCTGCTCGTCGTGGCGGTCGTCATGACGAGCGTCGCGGCGTTGTTCGCCGGCGCGCGGCTGTGGCTCATGCTCGGTGCCTACGTCGCGCTGATGGCCGGCCTCGGGTCGTACGCGCTGGCGGCCGTGCACGTGACCGGCGACCCCACGGCGCCGATCATCACGATGACGACCGACGAGAGCGAGCAGACGACCGTCGACGTCGCGGTGCGCGGCCTGGCGTTCAACGAGCGCCTGCACGTCCGGGCCACGTTCGCCGACCGCCCGGAGGGGTCGTTCGAGCGCGTGCTCGTGGGCCCCGAGGAGGACGGCACGGCGGCCTACCGGATCGTCGTGCCGGCCCAGGACCGTGCCCGCCGGCTCCAGGTCACCGCGCACGTGCTGCGCGCCGAGAGCGTGCCGCGCGCGGTCGAGTGCAACGACGGCGACGCCGAGCGAACCTGCGCCGAGGCGGCCCTGCGGATCCCCCGCGGCATCCCGGACGTCCGCGCCCGCCGGGTGCCCGGCGGCGTGCGCGTCCGCGTGCAGGACCGCGGCCGCGTGCCGGGCGTCGTCGCGCTCGGCGTCCGCAGCGCCGGCCGGCTCCTCTACGCGGCGCACAGCCGCATCGACGACCGGCGCTTCCGCGTGCGCGTGCCGCTGGGGCGCCACCGCGGCCGCACCGTCTGCGTCGCCGCCGTCTACGGGCGCGCGGTGCCGCGCTGCACGACGCACGGCGCGGCGACCGTGCGGCTCGGCCGGCTGCCTCGCTGACCGCTACAGCCCGAGCTGCTCGCGCACGAGGCGCGTGACCTCGCCGCCGTCGGCGCGGCCCTTGGTGGCCTTCATGACGTGGCCGATGATCGGGCCGATCGCCTTCATGTTGCCGCCCTTGATCTTCTCGGCCGCGTCCGCGTTGGCCGAGATCGCCTCGGCGACGATCGGCGCGAGCTCGTCGCCGCCGCCGATGGCGCCCAGCCCCTCGGCCTCGACGATCTGCTCCGGGTCGCCGCCCTCGGCGACGAGCCGGTCGAGGACCTGGCGCGCCGCGCCGACGGTGATCGCCTTCGTCGACAGCAGGCCGACGAGGCGCGCGAGCGCCGCCGGCTCGACCTTCGACGCGCCGGGGTCGCCCTCGTCGAGGCGGGCCGCCAGCTCGGCCACCCAGTTCGCCAGCGTCTGCGGCTGGTCGCCGTCGGACGCCAGCGCCGCCTCGAAGTACTCGGCCAGCTCGGCGCGCCCGGCGAGCAGCCGCGCGCTGTCGGTGCTCAACCCGAGCTTGGACTCGTAGCGCTCGGCGCGCGCGGCCGGCAGCTCCGGCAGCTCGGCGCGCGCCGCCTCGAGCATCTCGCTCGTGATCGCGATCGGCACGAGGTCGGGCTCGGGGAAGTAGCGGTAGTCGTGCGCCTCCTCCTTGGAGCGCAGCGACGTGATCCGCTCGGTGCGCGGGTCGAAGTGCAGCGTCTCCTGCACGACGGGCTCGCCGGCCTCCAGGAGCGCGGTCTGCCGGGCGACCTCGGCGTTGATGCCGCGCTCGATGAACCGGAACGAGTTCATGTTCTTGAGCTCGGTCTTCGTGCCGAGCTCCGTCGAGCCGACCGGCCGGATGGAGATGTTGGCGTCGCAGCGCAGCGACCCCTCCTCCATGTTCACGTCGCTGACGCCGAGCTGGCGCAGCGTCGTGCGCAGGAGCTGCAGCCACTCGCGCGCCTGCTCGGCCGAGCGCACGTCCGGCTCGGTGACGATCTCGGCCAGCGGGGTGCCGCCGCGGTTGAAGTCGACGATCGACGCGTCCGAGCCGTGGATGCGGCCCGACTCCCCCACGTGGACGAGCTTCGCGGCGTCCTCCTCGAGGTGCACGCGGTGGATCCGCACGTCGCCCAGCCGGCCGCCGGAGCACAGCGGCAGGTCGAACTGGCTGATCTGGTAGCCCTTCGGGAGGTCGGGATAGAAGTAGTTCTTGCGGTGGAAGATCGACCGCGGCGCGAGCTCGGACTCGAGCGCCATGCCGATCATCAGCCCGTAGTGGATCGCGCGCTCGTTGACGACGGGCAGCGCGCCGGGCAGGCCGAGGCAGACCGGGCACGTGTGCACGTTCGGCGGGTCGCCGAAGCTCAGGGCGCACGAGCAGAACATCTTCGTGTTCGTCTTGAGCTGGACGTGGATCTCCAGCCCGATGACGGGCTCGTACCGCGTGCTCATGAGATCGCGAGTCCTTCGAAGCCGGTGGCCTGCTCGAGCGCGTGGGCCGCGTCGAGGATGCGGTTCTCGCTGAACGCCGGGCCGGCGAGCTGGAAGCCGACCGGCAGCCCGTCGGAGAGGCCGCAGGGGATCGAGATCGCCGGGAGGCCGGCGAGCGAGATCGGGATGGTGAAGACGTCGTTGAGGTACATCGCCAGCGGGTCGTCGGTCTTCTCGCCCAGCTTGAACGCGACCGTGGGCGCCGTGGGCGTGGCGATCAGGTCGCAGCGGCCGAACGCCGCGCGGAAGTCCTCGGCGATCTTCGTGCGGACCTGCTGGGCGCGGCCGTAGTAGGCGTCGTAGTAGCCGGAGCTCAGCGCGTAGGTGCCGATGAGGATGCGCCGCTTGACCTCGTCGCCGAACCCGTCGTGGCGCGTGTGCGTGTACATCGCCACCAGGCCCTCGTCGGGATCCCGGCGCAGGCCGTAGCGGACGCCGTCGAAGCGCGCGAGGTTCGACGAGGCCTCGGCCGGCGCGATGACGTAGTAGGCGCTCAGGCCGTGCTCGGCGTGCGGCAGCGTGACGTCGACGACCTCGGCGCCGAGCTCGGCGGCGCGCCCGAGCGTCGCCTCGAACGCGGCGCTGACGCCGGGCTCGATGCCGGCAGCCGACTCGTCGAGCAGGTCGCGCGGGACGCCGATGCGGACGCCGTCGAGCCGCTCGGCGGTCGGCAGCGCGATCCGCTGGGGGTGCTCGAGCGAGGTCGAGTCGCACGCGTCGCGGCCGGTCATGTGCGCGTACAGCAGCGCGGTGTCGGTGACGTCGCGCGCGAACGGGCCCGCCTGGTCGAGCGACGACGCGAAGGCGATCATCCCGTAGCGGCTGACGGTGCCGTAGGTGGGCTTGAGCCCGACGATCCCGCAGAGCGCGGCCGGCTGGCGGATCGAGCCGCCGGTGTCGGTCCCGAGCGACCACGGGGCGAGGCCGGCGGCGACGACCGCCGCGCTCCCGCCAGACGAGCCGCCCGGCACGCGCTCGCGATCCCACGGGTTGCGGACCGGGCCGAACGCCGAGTTCTCGTTCGACGAGCCCATCGCGAACTCGTCCTGGTTGGTCTTGCCGAGCAGCGGCGCGCCGGCCGCCGTGAGCTGCCGGACGACGGTCGCGGTGTAGGGCGGGCGGTAGCCCTCGAGGATCCTCGATCCCGACTGGCTCGGCACGCCCTCGGTGCAGAAGAGGTCCTTGACGGCGAGCGGGACGCCGTGCAGCGGCCCCGCCGGGACGTCGGCCGGCGCGGAGTCGGCGACCCACGTGAAGGCGTTGAGGTCCTCGGCCGCGGCCGCCTCGCGGTAGGCCTCGAACGCCTCCGCGGCGGAGACGTCGCCGCGGTCGATCGCCTCGGCGAGCGCGCGGGCGGAGAGGCTGCGGATCTCGGCGCTCATCCGGCCTGCGGGCTCGGCACGAGGAACCCGTCCTCGGTGCGGTCGGGGGCGTTGGCGAGCATGACCTCGCGGTCCCACGACGGCCGCGGCTCGTCCGGGCGCAGGGCGTTGGCCACCTCGACGACGTGCGAGGTCGGCTCGACGCCCTCGAGGTCGAGCTCGGAGATGCGCTCGATGTGGCCGAGGATCGAGGACAGCTCGCCGGCCATGCGCTCGACCTCGTCGTCGGTCAGCTGCAGGCGGGCCAGCCGAGCGACGTGAAGGACCTGCTCGCGATCGATCATCTGCGCCAGGAGGGTAGTCGTCCGGATCGGCTCGCGGCGGTCAGCGTCGCGTGTGCGCCCGCATCGCGCGCCAGCAGCCCGCGGCGACGCCGAGGACGCCCGCCAGACCGACCCAGGCTCCCCAGCCGCGATCGTCGCGGACGGCGAGCTCGATCGCGAGCACGACGGTCGTCACCGCGGCGAACGCGAAGCCGAAGACCTCGGCCGCGACCGGATAGGCCTGCGAGCGCTGGAAGGCGGTGGTGGCCAGCAGCGTCAGCCCGAGCAGCGCCACGAGGATCAGCAGCACGAGCACGACGGTGAACGCCCCGAACGCCGACTCGCCGTGGAACCACGGGCCGAACAGCGCGGCGACGAGCACCGCGGCGGCGATGCCCGCGAGCACCTCGCCGAACGTGAGCTTGTGCAGCGTCATGCGGTAGCGCGGGCCTGCTGCAGGCGGGCGGCCTCGACGGTGTTGCGCAGGAGCCCGGCGATGGTCATCGGACCGACGCCGCCGGGGACCGGCGTGATCGCGCCCGCGACCTCGGCGACCTCGTCGAAGGCGACGTCGCCCACGAGGCCGGACTCCAGGCGGTTCATCCCGACGTCGATGACCGTCGCGCCCGGCTTGACCCAGTCGGCCTTGACCATCTCGGCGCGGCCGACCGCGGCGATGAGGACGTCGGCGCGGCGGCAGGTCGCCGGCAGGTCGCGCGTGCGCGAGTGGCAGATCGTGACGGTCGCGTTGGCGGCGAGCAGCATCTGCGCCATCGGCTTGCCGAAGAGGTTCGAGCGGCCGATGACGACCGCCTCGGCGCCCTCGAGCTCGGCGCCCGCCTCGGCGAGCAGGTCCATGACGCCGCTCGGGGTGCAGGGGCGCAGGCCGGGAAGCCCGAGCGCGAGGCGCCCGGCGCTCAGCGGCGTCAGGCCGTCGACGTCCTTGTCGGCGTCGACGAGCCCGGTCAGCTCGACGCCGTCGAGATGGACCGGCACCGGCAGCTGGACGATCATGCCGCTGACGGCGGGATCCGCGTTGAGCCGCTCGATGAGTGCCACGACGTCCTCGCGCGAGGCGTCGGCGGGCAGGCGCTCGTCGAAGCTGACGATGCCCGCCTCGGCGCTCGCCTTGTGCTTGCCGGCCACGTAGACGTGCGATGCCGGGTCGTCCCCCACGAGGATGGTCGCCAGGCCGGGCGCGCGCCCGTGCTCGCGCTCGAACGCGGCCGCCTCCTCGGCGACCTGCGCGCGCAGCCGCGCCGCGACCGCCCTGCCGTCGATGATCGTCGCTGCCATGCGGGTCCGGAGGCTACTCAGCGCGCGGTGATCGGGGCGTACTCGGCCATCAGCTTGCGCTCCGAGCCGTCCTTGGCGAAGCGGATGACGACGATGCCGCCCGGCTCGACGCCGGTCACGACGCCGTCGCCGAACGCGGCGTGCACGACGTCCTGGCCGATCCGGAAGTCGTTGGCCTCGGGCGGCGCGGCCTCGGCGCGCGAGGCGGCCCACGAGATCCGCGGCGTGCCGGCCGGGCGGCGCAGGTCCTCGCTCGCCTCGCGGTCGGTGAGGTCCGCGGGGATCTCGTCGAGGAAGCGGCTGCGCAGCCCGTACTGCGAGCTGCCGAAGACCATGCGCTGGCGCGCGTACGTCAGCGTCAGCTCGCGCTTGGCGCGGGTGATCGCGACGTAGCAGAGCCGGCGCTCCTCCTCGAGCCCGCCCTCGTCGAGGGCCCGCGCGTGCGGGAAGACGCCGTCCTCGAAGCCGGTGACGAAGACGATCTCGTACTCGAGCCCCTTCGCGTTGTGCAGCGTCATGAGCGTCACGAGCCCCTCGTCGGCGCGCGTGTCGGCGTCGGCGACGAGCGTGACCTGGGCGAGGAACGCGTCGAGCGTGTCGGCGCCCTCCTCGGCGGTCGCGTCGAACTCGCGCGCGTTGTTGACGAGCTCGCGGAGGTTCTCCAGGCGGCCCTGGGCCTCGAACGTCCGCTCCGCCTCCAGCGCGTCGAGGTAGCCGGTCTCGTTCAGCATCGCCTCGACGAGGTCGCCGACCGGGACGCCCTGCTCCATCCGCTCGCGCAGCCCGGTCATCGTGTCCATGAAGCGCCCGAACGCCTTCTGCGCCGCCGCCCCGAGGCCCGGGACCGAGCCCGGGTCGGCCGCCGCCTCCCACGGGCTGATGTCCATCGTCGCCGCGTGGCTGAGCACGCGCGACAGCGACGTCTGCCCGATGCCCCGCCGCGGCGTGTTCGCGATCCGCTGGAACGCGATGACGTTCTGCGGGTTGTCGAGCAGCTGCAGGTAGGCGAGCGCGTCCTTGATCTCGGCGCGGTCGTAGAACTTCGGGCCGCCGACGACCTGGTAGGCGATGTCGCGCTTGCGCAGCTCGTCCTCGAGGACGCGCGACTGCGCGTTCGTCCGGTAGAAGACCGCGATCTCCTGACGGCTGGTGCCCTCGTCGAGCAGGCGCTCGATCTCGCCGACGACGAACCGCGCCTCCGCCCGCTCGTCGTCGAGCTCGCGGACGCGGATCTTGTCGCCCTCCCCCACGTCGGTCCACAGCTCCTTCGGGATCTGGCCGCGGTTGTGGCGGATGACGGCGTTCGCCGCGTCGAGGATCGTCTGCGTCGAGCGGTAGTTCTGCTCGAGCTTGACGATCGTGGCGTCCGGGAAGTCGTCCTGGAAGTCGAGGATGTTGCGGATGTCCGCACCGCGGAAGCTGTAGACCGAGTTGTGGGTGACGAGCCCCTCGGCGACGAAGTTGTGGGTGCCGGCGACGTCCAGGTCGTAGACCGGCCGGTCCAGCGTCACGCGCTCGACCTTCGCGACGATGTCGTAGCCGCCGTCGGCGGTGAACATCGCCATGCCGCGGCCGACGTCGGCGGCGTGGAGGAACGGCAGCGCCCCGCCGTCGACCCCGAACCGCGCGGCGTAGCGGGCGTCTCGGCCGCGCCAGGCGTCGCCGAAGTCCGCGACCCGCGCGCCGTCGACCGTGTGCGCTCCGCCGCCGGCCCCGCACAGCACGACCTCGGCGGCCAGATTGGCGATTTCCGGGCGCCCAGCGCCCGTTTCTCGCCAATCTGCGTCCCGATGCCCCGCGAAGTGCGTGT
>DASTRJ010000030.1:0-13853 GCA_035761245.1 Capillimicrobium sp.
CCAGGACAACCTCATGGCCGAGCTGACCAAGATCCGTCGCGTCATCGCCAAGCAGCTGCCCGAGGCGCCGCACGAGACGCTGCTCAGCGTCGACGCGACGACCGGCCAGAACGGCCTGCGCCAGGCGAAGATGTTCGCCGAGGCCGCCCGCGTCGACGGCATCGTCCTCACGAAGCTCGACGGCACCGCGAAGGGCGGGATCGCGCTCGCCATCGCCAGCGAGCTCGGCATCCCGGTGAAGCTCATCGGCGTGGGGGAGGCGCTCGAGGACCTGCGCCCCTTCGACGCCGACGACTTCGCTCGCGCGCTCCTGAGCGCCTGAACTACGATCCCGGGCCATGGACGCCTGGGTGGTCTGGGTGGTGGCCGCGGTCGCGCTGGCGGTCGGCGAGATGGTGACGGTCAGCTTCTTCCTCGGGCCGTTCGCCGGCGGCGCGGTCATCGCCGCGGTCGTCGCGCTGGCCGGCGGAGGCTGGGTCGCCTCGACGGTGGTCTTCCTGCTCGTCTCGATCCTGCTGCTGCTGTTCGTGCGTCCGATCGCCCGCCGCCACGTCCGTCAGCCGGCGGCGCTGCGCACCGGCACCGACGCGCTGATCGGGCAGCCCGCCCACGTGCTCGAGCGCATCTCCAACGACGAGGCGAGCGGCGTCGCGCGCATCGGCGGCGAGGTGTGGACGGCGCGCGCCTTCGACGACGACCGCGTCATCGAGCCGGGCGAGCGCGTCACCGTCATCCAGATCCGGGGCGCCACGGCGCTCGTCGACTAAGGGAAGGCAATCCGCATGGCCGGACTCATCGTCCTCGGCGTCCTCGTCCTCTTCCTGCTGTTCGTGGCGGCGAGGACGATCCGCATCATCCCGCAGGCCCGCGCCGGGATCGTCGAGCGGCTCGGCCGCTTCCACCGGACGCTGACGCCGGGCCTGAACCTCGTGATCCCGTTCATCGACCGCGTGCGGCCGCTGCTGGACCTGCGCGAGCAGGTCGTGGCGTTCCAGCCGCAGCCGGTCATCACCGAGGACAACGTCACCGTCCAGATCGACAGCGTCCTGTACTTCACGATCACCGAGCCGAAGTCGGCCACCTACGAGGTCGCCAACCCGCTGCAGGCGATCGAGCAGCTCACGATCACGACGCTGCGCAACGTGATCGGCGGCCTGACGCTCGAGGAGACGCTGACCAGCCGCGACGCCGTCAACAGCCAGCTGCGCATCGTCCTCGACGAGGCGACCGGCAAGTGGGGCATCCGGATCAACCGCGTCGAGATCAAGTCGATCGAGCCGCCCGCCTCGATCCAGGAGGCGATGGAGAAGCAGATGCGCGCCGAGCGCGACCGCCGGGCGGCGATCCTGACCGCGGAGGGCGTCAAGCAGTCGCAGGTGCTCACCGCCGAGGGCGAGAAGCAGTCGGCGGTGCTGCGCGCCGAGGGCGACCGCGAGGCGGCCGTCCTCCGGGCCGAGGGCGAGGCGAAGGCGATCGGGACCGTGTTCGAGGCCATCCACCGCGGCAACCCCGACGGCCCGCTCCTGAGCTACCAGTACCTGCAGATGCTGCCGCAGATCGCGCAGGGCGACGCGAACAAGATCTGGGTCATCCCGTCCGAGCTGACCCAGGCGCTCGGCAACCTCGGCCAGCAGCTCGCGCCGCGCCCGCCGGCGGCGCCGGCCGCGCCGGCACCGCCGAACGCGGCGGCTCCGCCGGCTCCGCCGACCGCGCCGGCCGCCGACGGGCCCGCGCAGTGAGCGACCTCGACGACTACGCCGCGGCGCGCACCACGCCACCCGAGCCGGAGCTCGACGCGCTGTACGCCGACACGGTCGGCCGGCTCGGGCACGAGCCCATGCTGACCGGGCCGGTCGCCGGCCGGCTGCTCGAGACGCTCGTCTTCCTCGCGCGACCCCGGCTCGTCCTCGAGGTCGGCACGTTCTCCGGCTACTCGGCGCTGTCGATGGCGCGCGCGCTGCCGCCCGACGGGCGGATCGTCACGCTGGAGATCGACCCGGAGCGGGCCGCGTTCGCGCGTGAGCGCTTCGCGGCGTCGCCCTACGCGGGGCGCATCGAGGTCGTCGTGGGGCCGGCGCTCGACGGGATCGCCGCGATCGACGCGCCGATCGACGTCGCGTTCGTCGACGCCGACAAGGAGAGCTACGCCGACTACTACGAGGCGATCGTCCCCAAGCTCGCGCCGCACGGCCTGCTCATCGCGGACAACACGCTGCGGGGCGGGCGCGTCCTCGACCCGGACGACGAGCGCGGCCGCGAGATGGACCGCTTCAACCGCCACGTCCAGGACGACCCGCGCACGGTCAACGTGCTGCTCACCGTGCGCGACGGCATCACGCTCGTCCGGCGGCGGTAGGGCGCCGGCGCGCTCCGCCGCAGCCCTACCCTGTGGGTCTCCGTGTTCGACGCCCTCTCCGACAAGCTCCAGGCCACCCTCTCCGACGTCCGTCAGCGCGGCACGCTGACCGAGGACGACGTCAACAAGGCGATGCGCGAGATCCGGCTCGCGCTGCTCGAGGCCGACGTCAACTTCAAGGTCGTCAAGTCCTTCACGAGCAAGGTCAAGGAGCGCGCGCTCGGCGCCGACGTCCTCGGCCAGCTCAACCCGGGCCAGCAGGTCGTCAAGATCGTCAACGACGAGCTCACCGGCCTGATGGGCGGCGCGGCGGCCGGCGTGACGTTCTCGCCGCGGCCGCCGACCGTGATCCTCATGGCCGGCCTGCAGGGCTCCGGCAAGACGACCGCGACCGCCAAGCTCGCCAAGCACCTCAAGGAGCAGCACGGCTCCTCGGTCGCGCTGGCCGCCTGCGACGTCTACCGCCCGGCCGCGGTCGACCAGCTCGTCAAGGTCGGCGCCCAGGCCGGCGCGACCGTCTACGAGCAGGGCACCGACCGCGATCCGGTCGAGATCGCCGGCTGGGCGCTCGATCGCGCCAAGCAGGACGGCAAGGACGTCCTCATCGTCGACACGAGCGGCCGCCTGCACGTCGACGAGAAGCTCATGGACGAGCTCGTGCGGATCCGCAAGGTCGTGCGGCCGCACATGATCCTGCTCGTCGTCGACGCCATGACCGGCCAGGACGCCGTCAACGTGGCCGAGCAGTTCGCCGAGGCGGTGCAGTTCGACGGCGTCGTGATGACCAAGCTCGACGGCGACGCCCGCGGCGGCGCGGCGCTGAGCGTCAAGGCGGTCACCGGCAAGCCGATCGTCTTCGCGTCGACGGGCGAGAAGCTCGACCAGTTCGAGCGCTTCCACCCGGACCGGATGGCGCAGCGCATCCTCGGCATGGGCGACGTCATGTCGCTCATCGAGAAGGCCGAGGCGCAGTTCGACGAGGACCAGGCCAAGGACCTCGAGCGCAAGATGCGCAAGGGCGAGTTCACCCTCGACGACTTCCTCGGCCAGCTGAAGATGATGCGGCGGATGGGCCCGCTGCAGTCGCTGCTGGGGATGATCCCGGGCTTCGCCGGCAACCAGCTCAAGAACGTCAAGGTCGACGAGAAGGAGATCGACCGGATCCAGGCGATCATCCTGTCGATGACGCCGGAGGAGCGCCGGCGGCCCGAGCTCATCAACGGCTCGCGACGGCTGCGGATCGCCAAGGGCTCCGGCACGACCGTGCAGCAGGTCAACGGCCTGGTCAAGCAGTTCGGCCAGATGCGCAAGGTCATGCAGCAGCTCGGCCGCGGCAAGATGCCCGACATGGCCGCGCTCATGAAGCAGGCGGGCCGCTAGGCCACGCGGCCGGGCCCGCCGCCGAGGCGCTACTCTCTTCGGACCTATGGCAGTTCGACTTCGACTCACCCGCATCGGCGGGAAGAAGGACCCGGTCTGGCGCGTCGTCGTCGCCGACCAGCGGTCCCCGCGCGACGGACGAGTGATCGAGACCGTCGGCCACTACAACGCGCAGACCGAGCCGTCCACGATCGTGCTCGACGAGGAGCGCGTGCGCTCCTGGCTGCAGCGCGGCGCTCAGCCCACCGAGACGGTCCGCAAGCTCCTGCGCATCCAGGGCATCTCCTAGCCCACCTCGGACGACGATGAAGGAGCTGCTCGAAGAGCTCGCGCGCCGGCTCGTGGACGAGCCGGACCGCGTCTCGGTCGAGCAGTTCGAGGAGGACGACGGCACGATCGTCCTCGAGCTGGAGGTCGCCGAGGGCGACTACGGCAAGGTCATCGGCCGCGGCGGCCGCACGGCCAACGCCCTGCGCACGGTCGTCAAGGCCGCCGCCGTGAAGGAGAACCGTCGCGTCCTCGTCGACATCGTCGAGTGAGCTGCTGGCCGGCGTCGTCGGCCGGCCGCACGGGCTCGACGGGTCGTTCCACGTCAGCCGTGCGCGACCGGAGCTGCTCCCGCTCGGGGCGCCGGTGAGGGTCGGCGGCGAGGTCCGCGAGATCCAGCGCCGCGCCGGCACGGACGACCGGCCGATCCTGCGCCTGGCCGGTTGCGCGACGCGCACGGACGCCGAGGCGCTGCGCGGCCAGGAGATCTACGTCCCGCGCGAGCTGGCGCCGCCGCTGGGCGAGGACGAGTTCTGGGCCGAGGACCTCGTCGGCTGCCGGGTCGTCGACGGCACGACCGCGGTGGGGGTGGTCGAGGAGCTGCTGGCGTACCCGTCCTGCGAGGTGCTGGAGGTCGCGCGCGAGGGCTCCGGCGGCTCGCTGCTCGTGCCGCTGGTGCGCGACGCCATCCGCTCGATCGACGTGGCCGCGCGGCAGATCGACATCGACCTGGCGTTCCTGGGGGAGGAGTGAGCCCGATGGACATCGACGTCTTCACCCTGTTCCCCGAGTGGTTCGACTGGTTCCGCACGCAGCGGCACGTGCGCAACGTGCTCGAGGCGGGCACGACGCTCGACTGCGTCAACCCGCGCGACTTCACGACGCTGTCGGGCCGCCAGGTCGACGACACGCCGTTCGGCGGCGGCGCCGGGATGGTGCTCCGCGTCGACGTCATGGAGCAGGCCCTCGCCGGCCACTACGGCGTCGAGGACGCCACGACGGTGCGCGAGCAGCGGCGGGTGATCGCGCTCACCCCGGGCGGGCGCATGCTCGACGACGCCTACGTCAACGAGCTCGCCGCCGAGCCGGCGATCACGCTGCTGTGCGGGCGCTACGAGGGCTTCGACGAGCGGATCGTCCAGCACCTCGCCAGCGACACGCTCAGCGTCGGGCGCTACGTGCTCAGCGGGGGCGAGCTGGCGGCGATGGTGGTGTGCGACGCGGTGCTGCGCAAGCTGCCGGGCGCGCTCGGGCACGTGGACTCCGCGGAGGAGGAGTCGTTCTCCGTGGCGCTCGGCGGCAACCCGGAGTACCCGCACTACACGCGGCCCGCGGAGTGGCGCGGCCACCGCGTGCCCGAGGTGCTGCTGTCGGGCGATCACGCCCGCGTGCGGCAGTGGCGCCGCGACCGCAGCCGGGAGCGCGGCGCGGGCGCGGGCGGCGGCTCGGCGCCCGCCTGAGGCGCGGGGTGCCGCGCGGGATCGCGGATCCCGGCGGCGCTCCGCTACCATGACCGCTTCGCGCGGCCGACCAGCCAACGACCCGGCCCGCGCCTCTCTCTTCCAATGTCCACTGTCATCGAAAGCCTCGAGCGCGCTCAGCTGCGCCGCGTCCCCGACTTCCAGGCGGGTGACCGCGTCCGGGTCCACTTCCAGGTCATCGAGGGCTCGCGGCGGCGTACCCAGGTCTTCGAGGGCGTGGTGATCAAGCGCCAGGGCCACGGCGTTCGCGAGACCTTCACCGTCCGCAAGCAGTCGTTCGGCGTCGGCGTGGAGCGCACGTTCCCCGTCCACTCGCCCAAGATCGAGAAGATCGACGTCGCCGCCCGCGGTGACGTCCGTCGCGCGAAGCTCTACTACCTGCGCGACCGCGTGGGCAAGCGCGCCCGCGTCCGCGAGCGCCGCTACGTCGGGCCGGAGCGCGAGGTCATCCCCGGTCTCGTCAACGATCCGAACGCGGTGCCGGAGGTCGTCGACGAGGTCGAGGCCGTGGACGCCGACGGCGTGACGGCCGAGGAGGCCATCGCCACCGAGGGCGCTCCGACGCCGGAGGCGGCGGAGACGCCGGCTGAGAGCACCGAGGCCGCCGAGGCGGCCGAGGCTCCGGCGGCCGAAGCCGCCGAGGCCCCTGAGGCGGAGGCCCCCGAGGCCGACGCCGCGCCTGACGACGAGAAGTGAGGACGAAGAGGAAGAAGCACGAGCCCTGGACGGGCGCGTGGTTCCTCGAGCTGGCGCTGATCGTCGCCGTGGCCCTCGGCCTGGCGCTCGGCATCCAGGCGTTCCTCGTCAAGCCGTACCGGATCCCGTCGGAGTCGATGGAGCCGACGCTCGACATCGGGCAGCGGGTCCTCGTCAACCGGATCGGCAACCGGTTCAGCGAGCCCGAGATCGGCGACATCGTCGTCTTCCATCCCCCGCAGGGCGCCGAGGAGAACCGCTGCGCCGATCCTCGTGCCGGCCAGGGCACGCGTCGCCCGTGCGACGAGGCCACCTCGCAGGAGGCCGACGTCAACTTCATCAAGCGCGTGGTGGCGGGCCCGGGCGACACGATCGCGGTCGAGGACGGCCACGTGATCCTCAACGGCAAGCGCCAGGACGAGCCCTTCATCAACGAGTGCGGCGGCGTGCCCGAGTGCAACATGCCGGACCCGATCAAGGTTCCCGCCGACCACTGGTACATGATGGGTGACAACCGTGGCCGCTCCGCCGACAGCCGGATCTGGGGACCCGTTCCCAAGGAGTGGATCATCGGTGGCGCCTTCGCCACCTACTGGCCGCCCACGCGGATCGGGCTCCTCTAGCGGCGAGGCCGCCAAGCCCGGCTCGGCCACGCCGGGTTCCCCCAAGCCCGGCTCCGCCAAGCGCGCCCGCCCGAAGCGGGGGCGCCGCCTCTTCCAGCACGACCGCGGGCTGGGCCGTCGCTATGTCGCCGGGGCCGACGAGGCCGGCCGCGGCTGCCTGGCCGGGCCACTCGTCGCCGCCGCGGTGCTGTTCGACCTCGAGCGCCTCCGGCCGGCCGACGTCCGGCTGCTGTCGGCGCTCAACGACTCCAAGCAACACACGCTCGAGGCCCGCGAGGAGCTCTATCCGCGCGTCCTGCGGGTCGCCACGCGCGTGCACGTCGTGTCGCGCTGCGCTCGCGGCATCGACGGCCGCGGCCTGCACCGCACCAACCTCGCGGCGCTCCGCGACGCGCTGCGCGGCGTCGCGGTGCCGGGCTGCATCTGCCTCAGCGACGGCTTCTCGCTCGGGGCGGACTTCGAGTGGGAGACGCGCCCCATCGTCGACGGCGACGCCAAGAGCGCCGCGATCGCGGCGGCATCGATCGTCGCCAAGGTCTCGCGCGACCGCTTCATGCGCCGCGCGGCCGAGCGCCACCCCGGCTGGGGCTTCGACGAGCACGTGGGCTACTCGACGCCCGAGCACCGCGAGGCGATCCAGCGCCAAGGCGTCTCGCCGCTGCATCGGATGTCGTTCCAGTCGGCGGCCTATCAGCAGCTGACGCTGTAGCGGACGCGCGCGCCGGCACATCAGAACGCCGCCTCCAGGTGGTCGAGGCGGACCAGCCGCTCGCGGCCGTCGAGCACGATCCCGATGGCGTCGAAGCGCAGCTCGGCCGACCGCGGCCGGTCGGCGGCGTCCGCCAGCCACGCGCGCGCCATGCGGCGGACCTGCCGGCACTTCATCTCGTCGAGCGCGTCCCACGGGCTGCCGGACCCGGCCCGGCGGCTCTTGACCTCGGCGAAGACGAGCGTCCGGCCGTCGTAGGCGATGAGGTCGATCTCGCCGTAGCGGGTGCGGTGGTTGCGGGCGACGATGCGGAAGCCGCGCCGCTCGAGATGCTCGGCGGCGAGCTGCTCTCCGGCGCGTCCGAGGCGATGGCGGGGGTCGGTGGACATGACGCCGGCGACCGTACGCCGATCCGTGTGACGGATCAGCACGCAGATGCGACGTTTCTGCAGCGATTTCGTGCCGTGCGATGTCGGCGCGAACTCGTGACGAACTTGTCACGAACGCGTGCTGATCCGTCACACGATCCTCCGTAGCGTGGCGCCCCATGCTCGCTCGCGTCACGACGTTCTCGATCGCCGGCCTCGACGCCCGGCACGTCACGGTGGAGGTCGACATCCGGCCCGGCTTGCCGGGCTTCGTGATCGTCGGCCTCGGCGACGCGGCGGTTCGCGAGGCGCGGGAGCGCGTCCGCGCGGCGCTGCTGAACTCCGGCTTCGAGTTCCCGCTGCGGCGCATCGTCGCGAACCTCGCGCCCGCGCACCTGCGCAAGGGAGGCTCCGGCTTCGACCTCGCGATCGCCTGCGGCGTGCTGGCGGCGAGCGGCCAGGTCCCGGCGCGGGCGCTCGACCGGCGCGCCGTGTTCGGCGAGCTCTCGCTCACCGGAGCCCTGCGTGGCTGCCGTGGGACGCTCGCGGTGGCGGAGGCGGCGAGGCGCGCCGGGCTGGACGGCATCGTCGTCCCGCGCGAGCGCGCGCTCGAGGCCGCGCTCGTCGAGGGGCTCGAGGTGGCGGGCGTGCGAGCGCTGCGCGAGGTCGCGGCGCTGCTCTCCGGTGGCGATCCACCACCGCTGCCCGACGCGCCCGAGGAGCGCGCTGCTCGAGGCGGTGGAGCGGGGGCGATGCCCGACCTGTCGGACGTGCGCGGCCACCTCGCGCCGATCGAGGCGCTGCGCGTGGCCGCGGCGGGCGGTCACAACCTGCTGCTCAGCGGCGCGCCCGGCAGCGGGAAGACGATGCTCGCGCGCCGCGCCCCGTCGATCCTGCCGCCGCTCACCCCCGACGAGGCCATCGAGGTGACGCGCATCCAGTCGCTGGCCGGCATCCATCGGGCGGGCGGGCTCGTCAGCGAGCGCCCGTTCCGGGCGCCGCACCACACGATCTCCGCGGCCGGGCTCGTCGGCGGCGGGGCCTGGCCGCTGCCCGGCGAGGCGACGCTCGCCCATCACGGGGTCCTGTTCCTCGACGAGCTCAGCGAGTTCTCGCGCCCGGCCATCGAGGCGCTGCGCCAGCCGCTCGAGGACGGCCACGCCGCCATCATCCGCGGCCAGCAGACCGCGATCTTCCCGACGCGCTTCATGCTCGTCGCCGCGACGAACCCGTGCCCGTGCGGGTTCGCCGCCGAGCCGAACCGCTGCCGCTGCTCCGAGAGCGACGTGCAGCGTCACCGCCGCCGCCTGAGCGGGCCGCTGCTGGATCGCATCGACATCGTCCAGGCGGTCGAACGGCCGACGGCCGCGGCGCTCGGGGCGCCGCCGGCAACGAGCTCGGCGGCGATCCGCGAGCAGGTCCAGGCGGCGCGCGAGCGGCAGGCGCGGCGGCTCCACGGGACGGGCGCGACGTGCAACGCCCACATGGACGGAGGTCTCGTGCGCCGCCACGTGCGGCTCGACGACGGCGGGCGGCGAGCGCTGAGCGACGCCTACGAGTCTGAGCGGATCAGCGCGCGCGGTCACGACCGCGTCCTGAAGGTGGCGCGCACGATCGCCGACCTCGCCGGCTCCGACGACGTCACCGCCGAGCACGTCCTGAGGGCGCTGGCCCTGCGCGGCCACGAGCGGCTCGTGGAGGCGGCGGCATGAGCGCTGCGTGCCCGCCCTCCGCCGGCGTGCCGTCGGGGCCGCCGCCGGCGACGCCACAGGCCGGCGACGCCACCGCGTGGGCCGCGCTGCCGTGCGCGCGGTGCCTGCGGCGGACGTGGCTCCTCGGGGCGCTCGCCGGCCGCATCGAGCACGCGCGGCGGGATCGCGGCGCACGTCGCATCCCGCTGCTGCTCGCGCTCGCCGACGAGGCGCTGCTGCGCGCGCTCGAACCGCCACGGACCGTGGTCGCCGGCTACGAGGGCTTCGACCCTGGCGCGGCGCTGGAGGCCGCCGACCGGGCCGGGCTCACGCTCGTCTGCCGCCACGACGAGCGCTACCCGGCCGCGCTCAGGGCATTGCCCGACGCGCCGGCCGTGCTGCACGTCGCCGGGCCCGTGGAGCGGTTCGTCGCGCTGACCGGCACTGAGCAGCCGGCGGTCGCGGTGGTCGGGGCGCGCCGCGCGTCGCCGTACGGCCTGGAGGTCGCGCGTGCGCTGGGGCGGGGCCTGGCGGCCGCCGACGTGACCGTGGTCAGCGGGATGGCGCTGGGTGTGGACGCCGCCGCGCACGCGGGCGCGCTGGCGGCGCCGGGGCCGACGATCGCCGTGCTGGCCGGCGGCGCCGACATGCCGTACCCGCCGAGCAAGCGCTCGCTCTACGACGCCATCCGCGCCCGGGGCTGCGTGGTCGGCGAGCTGCCGCCGGGCACCGTGGCGCGCCGCTGGTGCTTCCCCGCCCGCAACCGGATCATCGCCGGGCTGTCGCGGCTGACCGTCGTCGTCGAGGCGATGGAGCGCTCGGGGTCGCTCATCACGGCCGAGTTCGCGCGCGACCTCGGCCGCGAGGTCGGCGCCGTCCCCGGGCAGGTGACCTCGCCGCTGGCGACCGGCCCGAACGCGCTGCTCGCCGACGGCGCCCATGTCATCCGCCGCGCCGACGACGCGCTCGACCTCGCGTGCGGCGTGGGGGAGTGGCGGGCGCGCGGCCCGGCGCGGCCGGCGGTGCCGGGGCACCTCGTCGACCTCCACCGCGCCGTGGCGGCGGGCGCCGGCTCCGCCGAGGCGCTGGCGCAGAGCGGGATCTCGATCACCGCGGCGCTGGCGGGCCTCGCCGAGCTCGAGGTCCTCGGGCTCGTCCGCCGGACCGCCGGCGGGCGCTACCAGGTGGCGGCATGACCGGCGCTCCGGCCG
Source organism: Capillimicrobium sp. (assembly GCA_035761245.1). Classification (GTDB taxonomy): domain Bacteria; phylum Actinomycetota; class Thermoleophilia; order Solirubrobacterales; family Solirubrobacteraceae; genus Capillimicrobium. Next base: position 10,783 of record DASTRJ010000030.1, read on the forward strand.
CACGGCTCGCCGACGCCGGGCTGACCTACTCTGAGTCCACCATGCGCGTCCCCACCGTCCTCTCGATCGCAGGCTCCGACTCGGGCGGCGGCGCCGGCATCCAGGCCGACCTCAAGGCGTTCGCCCGCTGCGGGGTCCACGGGATGACCGCGATCACCGCCCTGACGTCCCAGAACACGGTCGAGGTGCGCCACGTCCATCCCGTCCCGCCGGACGTCATCAAGGCGCAGGTCGCCGCAGTCGCCGACGATCTCGGGATCGACGCGGTCAAGGTCGGGATGCTCGGCTCCGTCACGACGACCGAAGCGGTCGCGGAGGCGCTGCGCGGCCTTCCGGACGGGACGCCCGTGGTCGTCGACCCCGTCATGGTGGCCGAGTCCGGCGGCCGGCTGTTGGAGCGCGACGCCGAGCAGGCGCTGCGCGAGCTGATCCTGCCGCTCGCGACCGTCGTCACGCCGAACGTCTCCGAGGCGCGCGTGCTCGCCGCGGCCGCCCGCGACGTCCCGCTCGAGGACGTGGCCCGGGCGATCAAGGCGCTCGGTCCCGGCGCCGTGATCGTCACCGGCGGGCATCGCGACGTGGCCGCCGACCTGCTCCTCGACGAGGACGGCACCATCAGCGACATCCCCGGCGAGCGCCACCCCGACGGGGCGGCGCACGGCTCGGGTTGCACGCACTCCTCGGCGCTCGCCGCGCACCTCGCGCTCGGCCTCCCGCTGCGCGACGCCGCGCGGGCCGCACGCATCGTCGCGGGGGAGGCGGTGCGCGACGGGCTGCGCGAGCTCGGCGCCGGCGCCGGTCCCGTCGACGTCTTCGGGCTCGCGCGTCGCGCTCGATCCGAGGGCGCGGCGAGCGGCGTGGGCGCCGCCAACGGCAGCGGGGTCGGCGCGCCCGCGCCAACCCCGCCATCGACCCCGTCGACGGGCTCCGGCCCTTTGTCATAATCGCGCTCAGAGATGCGCCTGCTACGGATGAAGCCCGGTCATGGCGAGGTGCTCCTGGCTGAGGGCGACGTCGAGGTCCCCGAGGAGGAGCGCGAGCTGATCGAGGCGTTCCGCGCGCAGCTCGAGCAGGGCATGTGGGCCGCGGTGCCGACCGCCGGCACCGGCGGCCGCCGCGAGGCGCAGCTCGTGCGCGACTTCTCCGAGGTCCCGCGCGACGCCGACCGCGTCATCTTCTTCCCGAAGGCCGCAGGCGGGCGCTAGCCCTCGGAGCGTCGCCATGGCTCTCGCCCTCATCGCCGCCGGGATCGTCGTGGTGGCGCTGCTGTGGGAGGTCGCGTGGCCGACGCTGTCCGACCAGCTCGCGCGGTACCGCGCCCGCCGGGCGCGGGTTCCGGCCTTCGACTACGACCCCGGCCGCGAGCGGCGGGCCGAGCAGCGCGCGCGGGCGCTCCTGCGCTCCTGCGTCAACGACGAGGAGTGGGAGATGTACCGCGACCTCGGCTTCATCCGCGTCTGGGGCGGGATCGCCGACGGGCCGCAGCGCGGCGAGGCGGTCGAGGGCCTCAACGGCGCCCCGTACGCGTACCTCATCTACCCGCACAAGCCGATCGTCGCCTACCTGCCGCAGACCCGCCGGCTGCTCAACGAGTACTGCGTCGAGTTCCCGGACGAGACCCGCCCCTACGGCTCGGCGCTGCTGCCCGACTCCGACGACGTCCTCGCGAAGTGGATGGCGCTGACCGGCGACGAGGAGCACCTCATCGCGCACGCGAACATGCACCTCCCGGGCCGCCAGGTCGACCCCAAGCAGGTCAAGCGCGACCTCTGGCGCCTGTCCGAATGGGAGCGCCAGCGGGCCGCCCGCGAGCGCCGCAAGCACCCGAGCAACCTCTCGGCGCCGTGAGCGGCGGCTCCGACGGCTTCGACGTCAAGCATCGCTCGCGCGCCCTCACGGAGGGGCTCGAGCGGGCGCCCGCGCGCACCTACCTCAAGGGCATCGGCTTCGACGACGAGGCGCTCGCCAAGCCCATCATCGGCGTGGCCTCCACGTGGATCGAGGCGATGCCGTGCAACTTCCACCTGCGCGCGCTGGCCGCGAAGGTCAAGGAGGGCATCCGCGAGGCCGGCGGCACGCCGATGGAGCTCAACACGATCGCCATCTCCGACGGCATCACGATGGGCACGTCGGGCATGAAGACCTCGCTGGTCTCGCGCGAGGTGATCGCCGACTCGATCGAGCTGACGGCGCGCGGCTACCTCTTCGACGCGGTCATCGCGCTGTCGGGCTGCGACAAGACCATCCCGGGCACCGTCATGGCGCTCGCGCGCCTCGACGTCCCGAGCGTGATGCTCTACGGCGGCTCGATCCCGCCCGGCCGCTTCCAGGGCCGCGACGTCAGCATCCTCGACGTCTTCGAGGCCGTCGGCGCGGTCGCCGCGGGACGGATGACGCCCGAGGAGCTCAGCGAGCTCGAGTCCGTCGCGAGCCCGGGCGTCGGCGCCTGCGGCGGGCAGTTCACCGCCAACACCATGGCGATGGCCTTCGAGATGATGGGCATCAGCCCGATGGGGCCCTCGGCGGTGCCCGCGCAGGAGCCCACCAAGGCCGAGGCGGCCAAGCAGGCGGGCCGGCTCGTCATGGACGTCCTGCGCGCCGGCCTGCGCCCGCGCGACCTCATCACGAAGGCGTCGCTCGAGAACGCGATCGCCGCGGTCACCGCGAGCGGCGGCTCCACCAACGCCGTCCTGCACCTGCTCGCGATCGCCGGGCGGCTCGGCGTCGAGCTGACGCTGGACGACTTCGATCGCACCGGGTCCGGGGTGCCGCTGCTGGTCAACCTGCAGCCGGCCGGCCGGTTCCTGATGGACGACTTCTTCCGGGCCGGTGGGCTGCACGCCGTCCTCGCCGAAATCCGTGACCTGCTCGACCCGTCGGCACTCACCGTCACCGGTCGGCCGCTGGTCTCCTACCTCGACGATGCGCCCGTCTACGACCGAGAGGTGATCCGACCCAGGTCCGCGCCCTTGCGACCCGAGGCCGGCATCGCCGTTCTCTACGGCAATCTCGCCCCCGACGGTGCGGTCATCAAACCCGCGGCCGCCTCTCCGGAACTGCTCGCCCATCGG
>DASTRJ010000031.1:0-4414 GCA_035761245.1 Capillimicrobium sp.
CGCCGCCGCGTTCCTGCGCCCCGCGCTGCCCCGCGGGCGCTTCGTGCCGATCCCCGGCACCGACCCGCCGCTGCGCAACATCGTCGGCGAGCTGCCCGGCCGCGGGGAGCCGATCCTCGTCGTGGCGCACTACGACACGACGCCGGTCCCCGGCTATCTCGGCGCGAACAACAGCGCGGCGGGCGTCGGCGCGGTCATCGAGATCGCCCGGGCGCTGCGCCGCGACCACCGGCCGGCCGACCGTCCGGTGCGCTTCCTGCTCACCGACGGCGAGGAGCCGCCGACCTGGCCGCCGCGGCGCGACTTCTACAGCGAGGCGCTGCGCGGCTCCAAGCACGCCGCCGAGACGATGGACGCCGGCCAGGTCATCGTGCTCGACTTCGTCGCCCAGAAGGGCCTGAGCATCGAGCGCGAGCAGAGCTCCGACCCGGAGCTGTGGGCGCAGCTGCGCGCCGCCGCCGAGCGCGTCGGCGCCGAGCGGGCGTTCCCGGACGAGGAGCGCGGCCCGATCACCGACGACCACACGCCGTTCGCCAACCGCGGGATCCCCGCGATCGACCTCATCGACTTCGACTACGACTGCTGGCAGAAGCCCTGCGACACGATGGAGCAGCTGTCGCGGCGGTCGCTCGACGCGTCCGGTGAAACGGTCGTCGAGCTCGTTCGTACACTGCGGTAGATGGTCAAGCGCCTCCTCCTTGCCCAGCCCCGCGGCTACTGCGCCGGCGTCGACCGCGCGGTGCAGACCGTCGAGCGCGCGCTCGAGCTGCACGGCGCGCCCGTCTACGTGCGCAAGGAGATCGTGCACAACAAGCACGTCGTCGAGACGCTGCGCACGAAGGGCGCGATCTTCGTCGACTCCGAGAGCGAGGTCCCGGAGGGCTCGACGGTCGTCTTCTCCGCCCACGGCGTGTCGCCGGCCGTCCACGCGAACGCGGCGGCCCGCAACCTCGACACCATCGACGCGACGTGCCCGCTCGTCACCAAGGTCCACCGCGAGGCGATCAAGTTCGCGAGCGAGGACTACACGATCGTCCTCATCGGCCACGGCGGCCACGAGGAGGTCGAGGGGACGATGGGCGAGGCGCCCGACCACATCGTGCTCGTGGAGACCGAGGAGGACGTCGACCGGCTCGAGGTCGCCGACCCCGAGAAGGTCGCCTACATCTCCCAGACGACGCTGTCGGTCGACGAGACGCGGGCGATCATCGAGCGCCTGCGCGCCAAGTTCCCGAGCATCACCGGTCCCCGCACGGACGACATCTGCTACGCGACGACGAACCGCCAGGCGGCGGTCAAGCAGATGGCGGGCGAGTGCGACCTCGTCCTCGTCATCGGGTCGCGCAACTCGTCGAACTCGCAGCGGCTGGTCGAGGTCGCCCGCGACTACGGCGCCGACTCGTACCTGATCGACAACGAGTCGCAGGTGCAGGAGGAGTGGCTCGAGGGCAAGGAGGTCGTGGGCATCTCGTCGGGCGCCAGCGCGCCGGAGGAGCTCGTCCAGCGGCTCGTCGGCTTCTTCCGCGACCGGGGCGTCGAGGACGTCTCCGAGTTCGTGGTCATCCAGGAGGACGTCCGCTTCATGCTGCCGAAGACGATCCGGCAGGCGATGGCGGCCGCCTCCGCGTAGCGCCGCGCCCACCCGGGGTCCGCAGGCCCCCGCTCAAGTCTCACGTCGCTCGGCCGACCACCCGAGCACCATGAGAATCGTCCGCCCCGGTGCCCCGGTTCCCGAGGATCCCGTCCTCGTCCGGCGCCGCCGCCTCGGTCGTGCGGTCTGCGCCGCCATCGTCGCCGGCTGGGCCGTGGCCGCGCTCTCCGCGGAGCTGCAGGGCACGGCGGCCGACCACAACGCCTGGCTGCTGGCCGCCATCGGCGTGGTGACCGGCATCACCTGGGCGACCAAGCGCTTCGACGAGCAGCCGCCCGGCTCGCTGCAGGTGCTGCTGCTCGCCGCGTCGCTGCAGGCGACCGCCGCGAGCCTCGCCTTCGACCGCGGCGTCGTGGCCGCGTGGCCGTTCGCGCTGATGCTCGCCGTCGTCGCGGGCCAGGTCGGGCGCAACCGCGCCGAGATCGCCGGCCAGGCCGGCGTGCTGGCGGCCGGGCAGCTGCTCGCCGCCGCCTTCGGCCCGGACCGTGCCGCCACCGCCATGGACGCCGCGATCGTCCTCGCGCCGTCGATCATGCTGCTGGCCAGCGCGAGCGCGGCGTGGCACGAGCTGCGGGCCGGCCGCCCGGAGGAGGCCGGCGACGCGATGCGCCTGCACGAGCGCCTCGCCGAGGCCGTCGCCGGGGATCCCGAGCGCTTCGCCGTCCTCACGATGGACGTCCACGGGCTGGGCGCCGACCGGATCGCCGCGGTCCGCGACGCGCTCGCCGCCGAGGTCCGCGACGCCGACGTCGTCGCGCGGTCCGGCAAGGACGGCCTGTCGATCCTCGCCTCCGACACCGACGGCGACGGGGCGGCCGCCCTCGCGCGGCGCATCGAGCAGGCGATGCGCGAGTACCGCCACGCCGAGACGGGCGCGCTGCAGGCGGCGATCGGCATCGCGGTCTACCCGGAGGACGGCCGCACCGCCGACGAGCTGCTGGCCCGCGCCGACGCGGCGCTCGCCGAGCGGCGGGCCGCTGAGCCGCGCCTGCGCGTCGTCGCGCGCTAGACCCGCTAAGAAAGGAGGGTGCCGTTGAAGCCCCTCCTCCAGACGCCCGGCGTCGCCGGGCCGTTCGCCTCGTCGCTGATCGGGCGCATCCCGGTCACGGCGATCGGCCTGCTGCTCGTGCTCCACGTCGAGGACCTCACAGGCCGCTTCGCGGTCGCCGGGGCGAGCGCCGCCTGCTTCTCGCTGGGCCTCAGCGTCAGCGCGCCGGTCTTCGGGCGGCTCATCGACCGCCGCGGCCAGGTCACCGTCGTGCTCGCCGGCGCCGCGGTGGTGACGGTCGCGCTCAGCGCGATCGCGTTCCTGCCGGCCGGCGCTCCGGCGGGTGCGATCGCCGCGCTCGCCGCCGTCGCGGGCGTCGCCGTGCCGCCGCTGGGATCGTGCCTGCGCGCGCTCTGGGTCGACGCGATCGACGCCGACCGCCGCCATGCCGCGTTCGCCATCGACTCGGCGGCGACCGAGCTCACCTACTTCATCGGTCCGGTGGTGCTCGCCGGGGCGATCGGCGGGTGGAGCACCCGGACGGCGATCGCCACGTCCGCGGCGATGTTCGCGATCGGGGGCGTCGCCTACACGAGCCGCCCGGCGGTGCGCGCCTGGCGCCCGGGTGAGCGCCACCCCTCGCTGCTCGGGCCTCTGTCGGCGCCCGCCGTCCGGAGCCTGCTCGGGATGCTCGCCTTCACCGGCCTGTGCTTCGGCGCCGTCGAGGTCGGCGTGGCGGCGGTCGCCGAGCGGGCCGGGGTGGAGGGGGCGGCCGGGCCGCTGCTCGGCGCGTGGGCGGTCGGCTCGATCGTGGGCGCGATCGTCACCGCGCGCGCCGGCGCGCCGCGCGACCCCGCGCGACGCGTCGTCGCGCTGCTGGCGCTGCTCGCGCTCGCGCACGTGCCGCTCGTCGCGACCGGCGAGCCGCTGTTGCTCGCTCCGCTGCTCGTGCTCGCCGGCGGCAGCATCGCGCCGGCGCTCTCGACGATCTTCGCGGTGCTCGGCTACGCGGCGCCGCCGGGGACCGTGACCGAGGCCTTCACCTGGGCGACGACCGCGATCGGGGGCGGGATCGCCGCGGGCGCCGCCCTCGGGGGCGCGGTCGCCGAGGCGGGCCACGCGGCGCCGTTCGCGCTTGCGGCGGGCGCCGGGCTGACGTCGGCCTGCTTCGCGGTGCTGTGGCGGCCGGTGGTCGCCGCCGGCGCGCAGGCGCAGACGATGGAGACGGCCGACGTCGCATGACGACGCTCGTCATCTCGGACCTGCACCTGGGCGGGCGCTCGGGCGTCGACGTCCTGCGCGACGAGGCGCGCCGCCGGTCGCTGCTCGACGCGCTGGAGGGCGTGGAGCGGCTCGTCCTGCTCGGCGACGCGCTGGAGCTGCGCCACGGACCGCAGCGCGAGGCGCTCGCCGCCGCGCGGCCGGTCCTCGAGGACCTCGGCGGGCGCGTCGGCGAAGTCGTCATCGTGCCGGGCAACCACGACCACGCGCTGGTCGACGGCTGGCTGCGCCGCCGGGCGCGCGAGGCGCCCGACGTCCTGCAGCTCGAGCAGCGCATGACGCCTGCGGAGGCGTCGTGGGCGGCCGAGCAGATGGCCGCGTGGCTCGGCCCCCGGACCTCCGTCGCGTACCCGGGCCTCTGGCTGCGCGACGACGTCTACGCCACGCACGGCCACTACCTCGACCTCCACTCGACCGTCCCGACCTTCGAGCGGCTCGGCGCCGGGCTCACGACCCGGCTGACCGGCGAGCCGCCGCCCGCGGCGTTCGTGCAC
>DASTRJ010000032.1:0-10870 GCA_035761245.1 Capillimicrobium sp.
TCGGAGTCCGCTCGCCGGCGCTTCGGGATCGAGCTGCCCTACGAGGAGCAGTTCGACTGGGGCATCACCCGCCTGAAGCCCAAGCAACTCGAGGTCTGCATCGCCGAGACGCACACCGACGAGGCGATCCTCGCCGGCCGCCCGTACCCCGGCGCGGTCGAGGCGGTCACCCGCTGGCACGAGGCCGGGCACTTCATCCACATCACCAGCCATCGCGACACGCGCGCCCACGACGCCACCGAGCGCTGGCTGCGCCAGATCGGGCTGCCGTTCGACGAGCTGTACTGCTCGTTCGACAAGGTGACCCGCTGCTGCCAGATCGGCATCGACGTGCTCATCGACGACTCGCCGATCAACATCTCGCGCGCCATCGACGCCGGCATCGTCGCGGCCACGCTCAGCCACCCGTGGAACGCCGACGTCTGCGACGAGGAGGACGTCGTGTGCGCCCGCGACTGGCCGGAGCTCGAGCGCAAGCTCACCCCGTTGCTGACCCGCGCCGCGGCGTAGCGCGCCGCCCGCCCCGCCCGGCTACTGCCGACGACGATCGCTGGGTAGCCTCCTGCGCCAGATGTCGCTGCCGGAGACGACCACCGCGCTGGCGCCGACCGAACGGCGCGACCTGCTGCCGGGGATCGAGCCCGAGCGCACGCTCGACGACTGGGGGAGGTCGGAGCGCGTCGAGGGCTTCTTCGACCAGACCGTCTACGAGTTCTACTACCGGATCTGGTTCCGCTGCGAGGTCGAGGGCATCGAGAACGTCCCCGGGCAGGGCGGGGCGCTGCTCGTCTCCAACCACGCCGGGGCGCTGCCGCCCGACGCGATGATGATCGCCAAGGCGATCCGCGAGGAGCACCCGCGGCCGCGGGTCGTCCGCCCGCTCGTCGAGCACTTCTTCAAGGGCTATCCGGGCTTCTCGATGCTGCTGCCGAAGCTCGGCTGCGTGCCCGCCCATCCCGCCAACGTCCAGCGGCTCCTGCACGACGAGCAGCAGCTCGCGCTCGTCTTCCCGGAGGGCCGCAAGGGCTCGGAGAAGCTCTTCAAGGACCGCTACCGCCTGCGCCGCTTCGGCCGCGGCGGCTTCGTCGAGTCCGCCATGCGCGCGCGGGTGCCGATCGTGCCGATCGCGCTGGTCGGCGCCGAGGAGGCGCAGCCGATCTTCGCCCACGTCAGCGCGCTGCAGAAGCTCACCCGGCTCATCTACTTCCCGATCACGCCGACGTTCCCGTGGCTCGGGCCGCTGGCGATGGCCGCGTACCTGCCGGCGAAGTTCAAGATCCGGTTCCTGGAGCCGGTGCCCACCGACGAGATGGGCGAGCGGCCGTGGGAGGACCAGTCGCTCGTGCAGGAGGTCGCGCAGGAGATCCGCGCGCGCATCCAGGAGGAGCTCCTCGACATGCTCGGCCAGCGCCGCAGCGTCTGGTTCGGGTGATCGCGATGCCGACCGCGAGCCGCCGCATCCTCGTCACCGGCCTGTCGACCTACTGGGGCGGCCGCGTCGCCCAGGAGCTCGAGGCCGACGACGACGTCGAGGCGATCATCGGGATCGACCGCCGGCCGCCGAAGGTCGCGCTCGAGCGCACCGAGTTCGTCCAGGTCGCCGACCACCACACGCTGATCCGCCGCATCGTGCAGGGCGCCGAGCTCGACACGGTCGTCGACACGCGCCTGGTGACCGACTCGATCACGACGACGCCGCGCAAGGCGCACGAGAACAACGTCATCGGGACGATGAACATCCTGGCGGCGTGCTCGGGGCCGGAGACGACGGTGCGCAAGGTCGTGTTCCGCTCGTCGGCGCACTACTACGGCTCCGAGCAGGACGACCCGGCGTTCTTCACCGAGGAGATGCGCCGCCCGCACCCGCCGCGCACGCCGATCGAGCGCGACATCGTCGAGGCGGAAGGCGCGGTCCGCGACTTCGCCGCCAAGCACCCGGACACGACGGTCACGGTGCTGCGGTTCGCCAACGGCCTCGGCCCCGACATCCGCACCGCGCATTCCGAGTACCTCGGGCTGCCGGTCGTCCCGACGATCCTCGGCTTCGACCCGCGCCAGCAGTACGTCCACGAGGACGACATCGCCGGCGCGCTCGTGCACGCCGTGCGCACCGACATGCCCGGGATCTACAACGTCGCGGGCGACGGCGTGCTCGCGCTCTCCGAGGTGATCGGCCTGCTCGGCAAGCCGATGGCGCCGATCCTCCCGCCGTGGGGGACCGAGCTGGCGCTTCCGCTGCTCAAGCGCCTCGGCGTGACGATCCCGCCGGAGATGCGCCACGAGCTGCGCTTCGGCCGCGGGCTCGACAACCGGGCGCTGAAGGCCACCGGCTACCGGCTGCGCCACACCTCGCGCGAGACCGTCGAGAAGCTGCGCGAGCACCAGCGCCTGCACCCGCTGCTGCGCGACCAGGTGGGGCCGTACCGCTACGAGCGCGAGGTCGAGGACTTCCTGCGCTGGAGCCCGAGCGTGCGGCGCCCCGACGAGGGCGGCTGGCGGCCGACGAAGGAGCAGGTCCTCGAGCTGCGCCGCGCGCTCGACGCGCTGGAGCGCGAGGACCGCTCGGGCGCCCAACGCTGACGGACCGCTTGCAACTCTTCCACCGGGGTGGGTGAGTTGCCTATCCTGGCGCCGACGTGAGCCGCCGACGCCCGCTGATCGTTGCCGTGACCGCCGTGCTGCTCGCCGTAGCGGCCCTCGCCGTGGCCGTCGTGGTGCTCAACGGCCGCGCCGACGGCAAGATCGCCGAGGGCGTCCGGGTCGGCAGCGTCGACGTGGGCGGGCTCACCGAGGCGCAGGCGCGCCAGCGGGTCCGCCAGGAGCTCCTCGAGCCGCTCGAGCGCCCGGTCGTCGTCCGCCACGACGGCGAGACGTGGAAGCTGACGCCCGAGCAGGCCGGCATCCGCGCCGACGTCGACGGGATGGTCCGCGACGCGCTCGCCCGCAGCGAGCAGGGCAACGCGCTCGAGCGTGCCTGGCGCGAGGCCACCGGCGGCGAGGTCGACGCCACCATCCCGGCCGCGATCTCCTACGACGAGTCGGCCGTCCGCAAGCTCGTCGACCGCGTCGCCGCCGACGTCAACCGCGAGCCGAAGGACGCGACGCTGACCTACAGCGCGACGAGCCTCGGCGAGGTGGAGGGCCAGGAGGGCGTCGAGCTGCGGGCCAAGGCGCTCGAGCGCAAGGTCAAGCGCGCGATCGACCGCCCGACCGCGCCGCACCGCATCGCGGCCAGGACCCGCACGATCCAGCCCGACGTCACCACCGACGAGCTCGCCGAGCAGTACCCGGTCGTGCTCACCGTCGATCGCGCCAACTTCAAGCTGCGGCTCTGGAAGAACCTGGAGCTGGTCAAGACGTACTCGATCGCGGTCGGCCAGGTCGGCCTCGACACGCCCGCCGGGCTCTACCACATCCAGAACAAGGCGGTGGACCCCGCCTGGACGGTGCCGAACTCCGACTGGGCGGGCGACCTCGCCGGCCAGGTCATCCCCGGCGGGACGCCTGAGAACCCGCTGAAGGCGCGCTGGATGGGCATCTTCGACGGCGCCGGCATCCACGGGACCGACGACGTCGCGTCGATCGGCAGCGCCGCCTCGCACGGCTGCGTGCGCATGACGATCCCGGACGTGATCGAGCTCTACGACCAGGTCCCGGTCGGCGCGCCGATCTACATCGCCTGACGCGCCGTCAGCCGCCCTCGACCCCGATGTCGCCCGGGTCGAGCTCCTCCCAGCCGCGCTCCAGCAGCAGGGCATGGTGGGGGGAGTGGCGAAACACCAGCGTGCCGATGAAGACGCCCCGTTCCTGCCGCCGCATCACCGCATGCCACATCGTCGTGGCGTCGTCGGAGCCCTGGATGCGCAGCCAGGGCCGCGGCGCCTGCCCGTCCTCGCTCGCGATGCCGGCCTCGATCAGCTGGCGCTGCGTCGCGACCTGACCGCGCTCGGTGTCGATGAAGAACTTGGCCATCGCGTCCGACGATAGGGAATCTCCGGCCCCGGTCTCGCCCGGCTGGCGCGCGGCGCTCGACCGCTTCGCCGACGACCTCCGGCGCCGGGGCGCCGCCGCCCGCACCCAGGACGCCTACGCGACGGACCTCGAGCAGCTCGCCGCCTGGGCGACCGCTGCCGGGCTGGAGCCGGAGGCGATGAGCACCCGGATCCTGCGCCGGTACGCGGCGGCGCTGTCCTCCGAGCGCGAGGCGGCGCCGACCACCGTCGCGCGCAAGCTCGCGGCGCTGCGCGCGTTCTTCCGGACGATGCGCGAGCACGGCGCGATCGAGCAGAACCCCGCGGAGCTCGTGCCGACGCCGAAGCGCCCGCAGCGCCTGCCGCGGGTGCTCAAGGCGGGCGAGGTGGCCGCGCTGCTGGACCGGATCCCGGCGTCGACGCCGCTCGAGCTGCGCGACCGCGCGATGTTCGAGCTGGCCTACGCCTGCGGCCTGCGCGCCGAGGAGATCGTGCGGCTCGACGTCGAGGCGGTCGGCTTCGACGCCGAGGAGCTCCGCGTCGAGGGCAAGGGCTCCAAGACCCGCATCGTGCCCGCCGGCGAGGCGGCGCTGGCCGCGGTCGCGCGGTACCTCGAGCGCGGCCGGCCGGTGCTCGCGGACCCGGTGAAGCCGACCGGGGCGCTGTTCCTGTCGAAGTCCGGCCGGCGGCTGTCGACCTCCGACGTCCGGCGCCGGCTGGCGGTCTGGACGCGGCTCGTCGGGCTGCAGGGCGGGGTGTCGCCGCATGCGCTGCGCCATTCGTTCGCCACCCACCTGCTCGACGGCGGCGCGGACCTGCGGGCGATCCAGGAGATGCTTGGCCATGCAACGATCTCCACGACGCAGATCTACACTCGGGTAGAGTCCGCACGGTTGAGGTCGGCGTACTCCCGCAGCCACCCCCGGGCCTAGCAGGGGAGACTCACGGTGGACACGAACGTCAAAGCGATCGAGCTGCGGGACCTGTGGCGGAAGTACAAGTCCACGGGCGACGCCCGCGCCCGGGAGCGCCTCGTCGTCGCGTACTCGCCGCTCGTCAAGTACGTCTCCGGCCGGATGGCGTCGGGCCTGCCCGCGCACGTCGAGGAGGCGGACCTCATCTCCTACGGCCTCGTCGGCCTCATCTCGGCGATCGAGCGCTTCGACCTCGACCGCGAGATCAAGTTCGAGACCTACGCGATCACGCGGATCAAGGGCGCCATCATCGACGAGCTGCGCTCCCTGGACTGGGTGCCGCGCTCGGTGCGCGCCCGTGCCCGCGAGATCGAGAAGGCCAACTCCAAGCTCGAGCACCGGCTGCAGCGCGCGCCGACCGACGAGGAGATGGCCGCCGAGCTCGAGATGACCGTCGAGGAGTTCCAGGACGCCCTGCTGCAGATCTCGAACTCGAGCGTCGCCGCGCTCGACGAGCTGTGGACGGTCTCCGACGCCAGCGGGGACCAGGTCTCGCTGCTCGACACGCTCCAGGACCCGGGCGCACCGGACCCGGCGACGATCATGGACGCGACCGACCTCAAGGACCGCGTGGCCGACGCCATCGCGCGGCTCCCCGAGCGCGAGAAGCTCGTCGTCGCGCTCTACTACTACGAGAACCTGACGCTGCGCGAGATCGGCGAGGTGCTGGGCGTCACCGAGTCGCGGATCTCCCAGCTGCACACGAAGGCCGTCCTGCGGCTCCGGTCGCGGCTGCAGGCCGAGTCGGACGTGCTGCAGGAGGGATGAAGCCCCGGGTCGTCCACCTCGACGAGCTGCCGGCGGTCCCCGGGCCGGGCTCGCTGACGTGGCGGCCGGTGCGGCGCACGCTCGGCATCCGCGCCTTCGGCTGCAACGCCTACACGGCCGCGGACGTGGGCGCCGACGTGGTCGAGCCGCACACCGAGGATCCCGACGCCGGGCACGAGGAGCTGTACTTCGTCGCCGCGGGGCGGGCGACGTTCCGGCTCGACGGCGAGGAGGTCGACGCCCCCGCGGGCACGTACGTCTTCGTCCCGGACACGGCGACGCACCGCCACGCCGTCGCCGCGGAGCCCGACACGACCGTCCTCTCGTTCGGCGGGCCGCCGGTCTTCGAGCCGTCGGCGTGGGAGTGGTGGTTCGAGGCCGAGCCGCTGCTCGACAGCGATCCGGCGCGGGCGCGCGAGATCCTCGACGAGGGGCTCGCCGCCCATCCCGAGAGCCCGGGCATCCGGTTCTTCGGGCTGGCGCGCTGGGAGGCGCGGCACGGCAGCCGCGACGAGGCCGCGCGTCTGGTGCGCGAGGCGATCGAGATCAGGCCCGAGCTGCGCGAGGAGCTGGCGCAGCATCCGGAGCTCGCTGCGCTCGGCGTCTGACGACCTCCCACACGCCCAGGGCGAGCGCCACGGGCACCGTCCCCGGCAGCGTGTCGAGCACGAGGAAGAGCGCGTCGAAGGCGACGGCGAACGCCACGAGCACGGCGGCGATCGCGGTCTGCTGGCGGCGCGTCGCCTCGACCGCCAGGAGGGCGCCGAGCACGGCCGCGAGGAAGAGGTCGCCGTAGCCGAGGCTCGACGGGTCGACGATCGCCACCTGCAGCCGCGGCAGGTGCGCCGCCGGCACGGCGGCGTTCAGCGTGTGCGCCGGCTCCTGCAGCTCCTCGGCGAGGATGAGGATCGTGTCGGCGACCGCCATCGCCACGATGCCGAGCTTCAGGGCGACCGCCGGGGCGACCCCGCGCAGCAGCCGGGCCAGCGTCACGCAGCTCAGCGCGGTGATCGCCGTCGCGGCGAGATGGCCGCCGAGGGCGCCCGACCACGCCGTCGCGACGGCCAGCAGCGGGATCGCCGCAAGCGCGTAGGCGGGCCGCGCGCCGTGCATCGCCCAGCCGAGCGCCGCGGCTGCCAGCGGCGGGCAGGCGAGCAGCGCCAGCCACGTCAGCCCGTCGGCCAGCCCCGGCAGCGCGGTGATGCCGTAGACGACGCCGATGATCGACGCCGGCGGGATGAGCGCCCACCAGCGCCCGGCGAAGCGCCGCAGCGCCAGCGGCAGCCCGGCCGCCGGCAGGGCGACGAGGACGGCCTGCACGGCGTCAAGCGAGACGATCGAAGGTGACCAGGGGACTTCCATGCGGGTGTAACGTCCATCGCTCCACGCGAGGGAGAGGAGCGTAGGCATGCACAAGAGCGCGGACCGCATCCGCAACGTCGCCCTTGTCGGCCACCGGGGGAGTGGCAAGACGTCGTTGCACGAGGCCCTGCTCTACCAGGCGGGCGCCACGACGAGGCTGGGCTCGGTCGCCGACGGCACCACGGTCTCGGACGCCGACCCCGACGAGCAGGCGCGCAAGATGTCGATCGGGGCGTCGGTGACGTCCTTCGAGTGGCAGGACCGCAAGATCAACCTGCTCGACACGCCCGGCGAGCCGTCGTTCGTCGCCGACGCGCTCGGCGCGCTGCGGGTGTGCGAGTCCGCCGTCTTCGTCATCAACGCCGTGATGGGGGTGGAGGTGTCGACGACGCGGCTGTGGCGCCGCGCCGAGGAGCTCGACATCGCGCGGCTGGTGTTCGTCAACATGCTCGACCGCGAGCGCGCCGACTTCTTCCGCACGCTCGAGTCGCTGAAGGCCGCCTTCGGTCCGCACGTCGTCGCGACGGAGATCCCGATCGGGCGCGAGCACGACATCAGCGGCGTCGTGGACCTCGTCGACATGAAGGCCTACGCCTACGACGGCACGACGCGCGACAACTGCACCGAGATCCCGATCCCGGACGACCTCATGCCGCAGGCGGAGGAGTACCGGGAGCGGCTCATGGACGAGGTCGCCGAGGTCTCCGACGCGCTCATGGAGCGCTACCTCGACGGCGAGGAGATCTCGCACGACGAGATCGTCGCCGCGCTCAAGGACGGCACCAACCACGGCGACATCTTCCCCGTGACGTGCGGGGTGGCCACCCGCAACCTCGCCACCAACCGGCTGCTCGACGCGATCGTCGAGGACCTGCCGAGCCCGGTGAAGCACGGCGGCCTCGAGGTCGACGGCATGACCCTGGAGCCGTCCGAGGACGCCGAGCTGTTCGCGTACGTGTTCAAGACGCGCGCCGACCCGTTCGCGGGCCGCATCAACCTCTTCCGCGTCTACTCGGGCGTGCTGCGCAAGGACTCGCACGTGCTGAACACGCGCGCGCACGCCAAGGAGCGCCTCGGCCAGCTGCTGAGCTTCCGCGGCCGCGAGACCGACCATCCCGACGAGTTCGGGCCCGGCGACATCGGCGCGGTCGCCAAGCTGAAGGAGACGCGCGCCGGCGACTGGCTCGCCGACCGCGACGAGCCGATCTCGATGCCGTCGATCCCGCTGCCCGCGCCGGTGATGGCCTTCGCCATGGAGCCCAAGAGCAAGGGCGACGAGGAGAAGGTCTTCGCCGCCCTGCGCCGGCTGCAGGAGGAGGACCCGACGATCGACCTGCACCGCGACGACCAGACCGGCGAGCAGATCGTCGCCGGGCTGTCGCAGATGCACGTCGAGGTGATCGTCGACCGCCTCCGCGACCGCTTCGGCGCGGAGGTCACGCTCAAGCCGCCGCGCGTGCCGTACCGCGAGATCCTGCGCCGTCCGGCGAAGGCGCACGGGCGCCACAAGAAGCAGTCCGGCGGCCGCGGGCAGTTCGGCGACTGCCACATCGTCGTCGAGCCGCGCGAGCCCGGGGAGGGGTTCGAGTTCGTCGACGAGATCAAGGGCGGCGTGATCCCGAACAGCTTCATCCCGGCGGTCGAGAAGGGCGTGCGCGAGGCGATGGCGACCGGCCCGGTCGCCGGCTTCCCGGTCCGGGACGTGCGCGTGCGCCTCGTCGACGGCTCGTACCACTCGGTCGACTCGTCGGAGATGGCGTTCAAGACGGCCGGCTCGATCGCGATGAAGGAGGCCATGGCGCAGGCCGACCCGGCGCTGCTGGAGCCGATCATGCTGGTGACGCTGTCGGTGCCCGACGACTCGGTCGGCGACGTCATCGGCGACCTCAACTCGCGTCGCGGCCGGCCGCAGGGGATGGAGCCCGCGGTCGGCATGACCGAGATCAAGGCCGAGGTGCCGATGGCCGAGCTGCTGACCTACGCGCCGGACCTGCGCGCGCTGACCGGCGGTCAGGGCGATTACACGATGGAGCTGGCCCGCTACGAGGAGGTGCCCGCGCATCTCGCGCAGCGGGTGGTCGCCGCCACCGCCGAGGAGGCCGTCACCGCGTAGTGGACAGTCACACCTGAGCGATACCCTCGGCGTCTGCATGACGCCGAAGCAGATCGCCACCAACCAGGCCAGCATCTCGTGCGACGTGTGCGGCCGCACGCTGCTGCGCGGTGAGGTCGCGGAGGTGTTCCTCCACGGCGGGCAGCGGCGCACGGTCTGCGAGCTGTGCACGCAGCGCGCGGCGCACGAGGGCTGGATCCGCGAGGGGCTGGCCGACGACCTGCCGGTGCGCCAGCGCGACCGCCGCGGGCGCGGCTCGTTCCTCGGGCGCCTCGCGCGGCGGCGCGCGACGGCCGGCGCCGAGGGGTCGGCCGCCAACGGCATCCGCCGCCACGCGCCGCGCGCGGCGGCCGACGAGCCGCTCGAGCCGCCGGTGCTGCCCTACGGCGACGAGAACGACCCGACCTACGTGGCCGAGGTCGCGCCGGCCCCCGCTCCCGCGCCGCCCCCGGTGGAGCGCAGGGAGACCCCGCGCGAGCCGCGGCAGGTGCGCGCGGTGCCGACGAACGCGGACATGAAGCGCGCCCGCGCGATCGAGGTCTTCAACAGCTCCGAGCACCCGCGGACGATCGCCGGCGTGGCGCGCTCGCTCGGGCCGCCGTTCGTCGTCGTGCGGCCGTCGGAGACCGAGGGCTCGATCGTCTCGATCGTCGCCGGCTGGGAGCTGTGCTGGTACCGCTACGAGGTCGACCTCGCCGACGAGGCGGCGGGCGTGCGGGTCTCCGGCCGCGGCGAGGAGCTCTCCGAGCTCGACCCGGCCGACCAGGTCCCGAACGCCGCCGCCGACGAGCGGGGTGAGCTTCAGCTCGCGTCCGGGTAGGCTGGCGGCCGCCATGATCTACTGCGTCGTGCCGGAGCCGCTCGCCGACGAGCTGTACCCGAAGCTGTCGGAGTACTACGCGGACGACCCGAACGTGACGGTGATCATCGATCGCCGCAAGAGCGACCGCCGCGCGGGCGAGGACCGGCGCAGCGAGACCCGCTCGCCCGACGGCGAGACGATGGCCAGCGGTCGCCGGGAGATCCGGGACCGCCGCCGGGCCCGCGCCACCGGCGACTTCCCGCGCATCGACCCGGAGTGAGGCTGGTCGTCCACGTCGACGGCGGCGCTCGGGGCAACCCGGGGCCCGCCGCGGCCGCCGCGGTGCTCTCGACGCCCGACGGGCAGGTCGTCGACGAGGCGAGCGAGACGCTGGGGGAGACGACCAACAACGTCGCCGAGTACCGGGGCCTGCTGCTCGGCCTGCGCCGCGCCCGCGAGCTCGGCGCGACCGAGGTCGAGGTCGTCAACGACTCCGAGCTCGTCGCGCGCCAGGTCAACGGCGAGTACAAGGTCAAGCACGCGGCGATGAGGCCGCTGCACGCCGAGGCCCTCGCCGAGCTGGGCCGGTTCGAGCGCTGGTCGATCCGCAGCGTGCCGCGCGCGCAGAACGCGGCGGCCGACGCGCTCGTCAACCAGGCGCTGGACGCCGCGCGCTGAGCGCGGCCGCGGCTCGCGCTAGGGTCGCGCCGTGGACGCCGACGCGACCTACGCCCGCTTCGAGCGCGCGCTCGGCGACCGGGACGCGCCGCTGGCGCTCGTCGACCTCGACGCGCTGCGCGCCAACGCCGCCGACCTCCTCCGCGCCGCGGCCGGCACGCCGATCCGCATCGCGTCGAAATCCATCCGCTGCCGCGCGCTG
>DASTRJ010000033.1:0-14657 GCA_035761245.1 Capillimicrobium sp.
ACGCCCTCGCCGTCGTGGCCTTCGAGCTGCTGACCGGCCGGCGCCCGTTCGAGGCCGAGCACGTCGCCGCCCAGGCGCGCGCGCACGTCGAGGCCGAGCCGCCGGCGGCGAGCGAGGCGGCGCGCGACCTGCCGTCCGGCGTCGACCGCGTGCTGTGGCGGGGGCTCGAGAAGGACCCCGACCGGCGCTGGCCGACCGCCTGCGCGATGGTCCGCGCCCTCGACGCCGCCCTGGGCGACCAGGCCGAGCCCGACCGCACCGCCACGACGCGCGCGGTCGCCGCGGCCGGCGCCGCGCCGCCGCCGCGCACGCCGCGCCCGCGCACCCCCGTGCCCCGCGACCGCCCCCTCCCGCCCCGCACGCCGCCGCCCCGCGAACGCGTGGCCGCCGCCGCGCCCGCCCGCGAGCACCGGCGGCGCTCGGGCTGGATCCCCGTCGCGCTGCTCGCCGTGCTCGCGCTGCTGGTCGGCGGCGGCGCGGCGCTGCTGACGGGCGGCGACGACGGCAGCCCGGACCGCCGGGCCGCCAAGCAGCAGCCGACCCAGGCGGCCAAGCAGCGCAAGGAGCGCAAGCAGGAGGCCTCGTCGCAGAGCGCCGAGCCCGCGGCGGCCGCCCCGGCCGAGACGACCGCGCCGGAGACGACGCCGACCACGCAGCAACCGGCCGCGACCGACGAGCTGCCGCCCGGTCAGGCCAAGAAGGCGCAGACCTCGACCGACCCGTCGGTCCTCCTGGCCTCGGGGCACGACGCCCTGCTGGCCGGCGACTACGAGACCGCGATCGCCGACCTCCAGCGCGCGATCCAGGGCTGCCCGGTCTCGACGAC
Source organism: Capillimicrobium sp. (assembly GCA_035761245.1). Lineage (GTDB taxonomy): Bacteria > Actinomycetota > Thermoleophilia > Solirubrobacterales > Solirubrobacteraceae > Capillimicrobium. Next base: position 827 of record DASTRJ010000033.1, read on the forward strand.
GGACCCGTGCGCCTACGCGTACTACGACCTCGGCCGCGCGCTGCGCCTCGCGGGCCGCCCCCAGGAGGCGATCCCGATCCTCGAGACGCGCCTGCAGAACCCGGATCAGGCGGAGACGGTCCAGGCCGAGCTCGACCAGGCGCGCGCCGAGGCGGCCGAGGGCTGAGCGCTCAGCTCAGCTGCCGCTCGCGCTGGGGAGCGCGGACCGGCTCGGGGTGCGCCGGCCGGCGGGCCGGGCGCGGGTAGGCGTCGCCGAGCCGCTCGGGCTGGCGCAGGCGCACGCCGGCGGGGCGCGCGTCCGGCAGCGGCAGGCCGCCGCCCGGCTGAGGCCGCACGGGCTCGGGAGCCGGCTCCTGACCGCCGCGGCCGTCGTCGTCGTCGTGCGGCCACCAGCCGAACACGTCGGCACCGGAGTTCCTGGCGATGACGCCGATGAGCACCATCGCGCCGATCACGTGCACGAGCACCGTGATCGCGAGCGCCAGCACCTCCGTCCCCATGAGGTCAGGTTACCCAGCTTGGGGCACGAGCTGGCGTCGAAGTCGCGCGAGCGCCAGGACCGCGTCGGCGGCGTGACGGCCGCTGTCGCGCTTGTCGCCGCCCGAGCGCGCCAGCGCCTGCTCCATCGTGTCGACGGTCAGCACGCCGAACGCGCACGGCACGCCGGTGCGCAGCTGCACCTCCTGGATCCCGCGCGCGGACTCCTGGCAGACCCAGTCGTAGTGGTCGGTCTCGCCGCGGATCACGGCGCCGAGGCACGCGACGCCGTCGTAGCGCCCCGACTCGGCGGCGTAGCGCGCAGCGAGCGGCAGCTCGAAGGCGCCCGGGACGTCGAAGCGGTCGATCTCCTCGACCCCGGCCTCGGCGAACGCGGCACGAGCGCCGGCCTCCAGGCGGTCGGCGAGCTCCTCGTAGAAGCGCGCCACGCAGAGCGCCATCCTCATGAGCGGTCCTCCCGGCGCAGCTCGGCGTCGACGTTGAGCCCCTGGTGGTGCAGCGTGTGGCCCATGCGCTCCGCCTTGGCGCGCAGGTACGCCTCGTTGTGCGGGTTGGCGAGGTGCTCGATCGGCACCTGCTCGGTCACCGACAGCCCGTAGCCCTCCAGGCCCCGGATCTTCTTCGGGTTGTTCGTGAGGATCCGGATCGACGTCAGCCCGAGGTCGGTGAGGATCTGGGCGCCGATGCCGTAGTCGCGCAGGTCGGCGGGCAGGCCGAGCTTCAGGTTGGCGTCGACGGTGTCGAGCCCGTCCTCCTGCAGCTTGTAGGCGCGCAGCTTGTTGAGCAGGCCGATCCCGCGCCCCTCCTGGGCGAGGTACAGCAGCACGCCGGAGCCCTCGCGCTCGATCATCGCCAGCGCCGACTCGAGCTGCTCGCCGCAGTCGCAGCGCAGCGAGTGGAACACGTCGCCGGTGAGGCACTCCGAGTGCACGCGCACGAGCACGTCCTCGCGGCCGGCGACCTCGCCCTTGACCAGCGCGACGTGGTGCTTGTCGTCGACGAGCGACCGGTACCCGACCGCGGTGAAGTCCCCGAACGTCGTCGGCAGCGCCGTCGAGACCACCCGCTCGATGAGCTTGTCGTGCTTGCGGCGGTAGGCGATCAGGTCGGCGACCGTGATCATCTTCAGCCCGTGGCGCTCGCAGTACCCGACGAGGTCGGGCACCCGCGCCATCGTGCCGTCGTCGTTCATGATCTCGCAGATCACGCCGGCGGGGTTGAGGCCGGCGAGCCGCGCGAGGTCGACGGCCGCCTCGGTCTGGCCGGTCCGCTCGAGCACGCCGCCCGGCTTGGCCTTCAGCGGGAACACGTGCCCGGGCTGCACGAGGTCGCGCGGCGCCGACTCGGGGTCGATCGCCACCTGGATCGTGTGGGCGCGGTCGGCGGCGCTGATGCCGGTCGTCACGCCCTCGCGCGCCTCGATCGACACCGTGAACGCCGTCTCGAACGGCGACTCGTTCTTGGCCGCCATGAGGTCGAGCCCGAGCTCGTCGCAGCGCTCCGGCGTCAGCGCCAGGCAGATGAGCCCGCGCCCCTCCTTGGCCATGAAGTTGATCGCATCCGGCGTCGCGAACTGGGCGGCCATCGTCAGGTCGCCCTCGTTCTCCCGGTTCTCGTCGTCGCAGACGACGACCATCTTGCCGGCGCGGATGTCCTCGATCGCGTCCTCGATCTTGGCGAAGGGCTTGGTCTTCGACATCACTTGATCAGCTTCTCCACGTACTTGGCCAGCACGTCGACCTCCAGGTTCACGGGCCGGCCGGGTTCGGCGGCCCCGAGCGTCGTGCGCTCGAGTGTCTCGGGGATGAGGGAGACCGAGAACGACGACGCGTCCACGGCGCTCACGGTGAGCGAGATGCCGTCGACCGCGATCGACCCCTTCTCCACGACGTAGCGCAGCAGGGCCGGGTCGGCCTCGATCTCGACGATCCGGGCGAAGCCGTCGTCACGCACGGCGCGCACCGCGCCGACGCCGTCGACGTGGCCCTGGACGACGTGGCCGCCGAGGCGGTCGGAGGCGCGCAGCGGCAGCTCCAGGTTCACGCGCGCGCCGGGCGCCAGCTCGGCCAGCGACGAGCGGCGCAGCGTCTCGCGCATCACGTCCGCGCCGAAGAGGTCGCCGCCGCACATGCCGACCGCGGTCAGGCAGACGCCGTTGACGGCGACCGAGTCGCCCTCCTTGAGCTCCGCGGCGAGCGGGGTCCGGACGGCGATGCGCACGCCGTCGACGGTCTCGTCGACGCGCGTCACCTCCCCCAGGTCCTGCACCAGGCCCGTGAACATCCGCTCCGTCACCACTCCTTCAGGCGGGCCGAGACGAGCAGGTCGCCGTCGATCCGGTCGCAGGTCATCGTCAGCGCGCGCGTCGCCTCGGCGATCTTCTCGACGCCCTGGCCCTCGAGCGGGTCGCGCGCCGCCTTGCCGCCGACCAGCAGCGGCGCGAGGAAGAGGCGGATCTCGTCGATCTCCCCGGCGTCGAAGAACGCGCCGGCGAGGTGCGGGCCCCCCTCCAGCAGGATCGAGGTGACGCCCTGCTCGCCGAGCTGGACGAGCGCGGAGCGCACGCGCGCCGGCTCGTGCTGGCCCGAGGCGATGACGACCTCGGCCCCGGCGGCCTCGAGCGCGTGGACCGCGGTGCGCGGGGCGGCGCGCGAGACGACGACCGTCAGCGGCACCTCGCCGGCGGCCGTCACCAGCCGGCTGTCGAGCGGGAGGCGCGCGACCGAGTCGAACACGACGCGGCGGGGCTGGCGGGTGACGTCGTCGATGCGGGCGGTCAGCTGCGGGTCGTCGGCGATCGCGGTGCCGACGCCGACGGCGACGGCGTCGACCGCGGCGCGCCAGTGGTGGGCCAGGCGCCGGCTGGACTCGCCGGAGATCCACTTCGAGTCGCCGGTGGGCGTGGCGACCTTGCCGTCGAGGGTCATCGCGGACTTGAACAGCACCCACGGCCGGCCCGTGCGGGCGTGCTTGCGGAAGGCCTGGTTCTCGAGCCGGGCGCGGGTGGCGAGCTCGCCCTCGGCGACGACGACCTCGATGCCCTCGTCGCGGAGGATCCCGAGGCCGCGACCCGAGGCCTTCTCGCTGGGGTCGTCGGCGCCGACGACGACGCGGGCGATGCCGGCGGCGATGATCGCGTCGGTGCACGGCGGGGTCTGGCCGTGGTGGGCGCAGGGCTCGAGCGAGACGTAGATCGTGGCGCCGCGCGCCGCCTCGCCGGCGGCCCGGAGCGCGTTGACCTCGGCGTGCGGGCCGCCGTAGCGCTCGTGCCAGCCCTCCCCCACGACGACGCCGTCGCGCACGACGACCGCGCCGACGTTCGGGTTCGGCGTGACGTGTCCGATCCCGCGCCGCCCGAGCTCGATGGCCCGGACGAGGTGGAGATGGTCGGTCTCGGTCATGAGAGCCACGCCGGGGAGGATACGAGGGAGGCCGTGGTTTACTCACCTCAGCCCATGAAGCTGATCATCCAGATCCCGTGCTTCAACGAGGAGGAGCAGCTGCCGGCGACGCTGGCGGACCTGCCTCGCGAGGTGCCGGGGTTCGCGGTGGTCGAGTGGCTGATCGTCGACGACGGCTCCACGGACGGGACGATCGAGGTCGCCCGCCGCCACGGCGTCGACCACGTCGTGCGCCTGACGAACAACAAGGGCCTGGCGACCGCGTTCCAGGCGGGTCTGGACGCCTGCCTGAAGCTCGGCGCCGACGTCATCGTCAACACGGACGCCGACAACCAGTACTCGGCGGCCGACATCCCCAAGCTCGTGGCGCCGATCGTCGAGGGGCGCGCCGACATGGTGATCGGCGACCGGCGGGTGATGACGATCGAGCACTTCTCGCCGATCAAGAAGACGCTGCAGCGGCTCGGCTCGTGGGTGGTGCGCCGCGCGTCGAACACCGACGTGCCCGACACGACGTCGGGCTTCCGCGCCTACAACCGCGAGGCCGCGCTGCAGGTCGCGGTCGTCTCGCGCTTCACCTACACGCTCGAGACGATCATCCAGGCCGGCAAGATGCTCATCGCCACCGAGCACGTGCCGATCCAGACGAACGGCAAGACGCGCGAGTCGCGGCTGTTCCCCTCGACCTGGACCTACGTGCGGCGCAACGGGCTGTCGATCTTCCGGATCTACTCGCAGTACGAGCCGCTGCGGATCTTCTGGAGCCTCGCCGCCGTGGTCGGCGTGCTCGCGCTGGTGATCTGGGGGCGCTACCTCGTGTTCTTCGTCGAGGGCGAGGGCGCCGGCCACGTGCAGTCGGTGATCGTGGGCGCCGTGCTCTTCATCGCCGCGCTGCTGCTGTGGGCGCTCGGCGTCATCGGCGACCTGCTCGCCGCCAACCGCGTCATGCAGCAGCGCACCTTCGAGCGGGTGCGGCGCATCGAGCTGCGGCTCGGCATCGAGCCGTCGCACTACGAGCGGGGGCGGCCGGCGGGCGAGCGGGAGACGCTCGAGGTATGAGCCGCGGCGCGGCGGTGACCGTCGACCCCGAGGGCACCGTCACCGGCAACACCTACGACAAGTACGGCTCGACGAACCCGGTCGTCCGGCGGCTCATGGCGGGCTTCGAGCGCGACCTCGACACGCTCTTCGCGGCGGCGGCGCCCGGCTCGCTGCTCGACGTCGGCTGCGGCGAGGGCGTGCTCGTCGAGCGCTGGGCGCGGCGCATCGACGGCCGGGTGGTGGGCATCGACCTCGAGGACCCCGGGCTCCAGGCCCAGTGGGCGGCGCGCAGCGCGCCGAACCTCGAGTACCGCGTGATGAAGGCCGAGCACCTGCCGTTCGCCGACGGCGAGTTCGAGGTCGCCTCGGCCATCGAGGTCCTCGAGCACGTGCCCGACCCGGAGCACACGCTGAGCGAGATGGCGCGCGTGGCGTCGCGGTGGCTGCTGGTCAGCGTGCCGCGCGAGCCGGTCTGGCGCATGCTCAACATGGCGCGCGGCGCGTACCTGCGCGACCTCGGGAACACGCCCGGGCACCTGAACCACTGGTCGAGGCGCGGCTTCGTCCGGTTCCTGTCGGACCATGGGTCGGTGGTCGAGGTTCGCTCGCCGTTCCCGTGGACGATGGCGCTTGTCCGGGTCTAGCTACGCGCGCGGCGCCCGCATCCTCGCCGCCGGGATCGCCGCCACGGGCCTCTTCACGTTCGCGTACTTCGCGCTCGCGTCGCATGTGCTGAGCGCCGGTGAGGCGGCCGACATCGACGTCCTGTGGTCGGTGATGTTCGTCGTGCTCGCGGTGATCTACCGGCCGATCGAGCAGCTCGTCTCGCGGACGGTCGCGCGGCGGCGGGCGCTCGGCGCGACGCGTCATCCGGTGGGCCGCGCGCTGGCGCTGCAGGCGGCGTTCGCGGGGCTGTTCCTGCTGGTCGCCACGTTGCTGCGCGGGCCGGTCGAGGACGAGCTGCTCGGCGGCTCCGCGACGCTGTACTGGGTGTTCGTCGGCGGCACGCTGCTCTACGCGGCGAGCTACTTCGCGCGCGGCTGGCTCGCCGGCCACGGGCAGTTCGGGCTGTACGGCGGGCTCGTGCTGATGGAGTCGGTGTCGCGGTGCTGCTTCCCGCTGGCCGTGGCGGTCGGGATCGCGTCGGGCCAGGGCGCGGTCGCGCTCGGCATCGCCGCGGCGCCGCTCGTCTCGCTCGTCGTCGTGCCGCTCGCGTTCGCGCGCCGCGACCCGCCGGACGGCCCCGGCATGGCCGACGACGAGCCGCACGTCGGCTTCGCGGTCGCCGTCGCCGGGATCATGCTCGCCGAGCAGACGCTGCTCAACGCCGCCGTGCTGACGACCGAGATCACCGCGTCCGACGCGGCCCTCGCCGGCATCGTCTTCAACGTCTTCCTCATCACGCGCGCCCCGCTGCAGCTCTTCCAGGCCGTGCAGACGTCGCTGCTGCCGCACCTCGCCGGGCTCGCGGCGACCGCCGGCCACGCCGCCTTCCGCCGCGCGGTCCGGACGACGGTGCTGGCGACGCTCGGCTTCGGCGTGGCGGTCGCGCTCGCCCTCCTGGCGATCGGGCCGTGGGCGATGGGCACGATCTTCGGTCAGGAGTTCGACTACGGGCGGGCCGGCCTGGCGCTCGTCGGCCTCGGCATGGGCTTCCACCTCATGGCCGGCACGCTCAACCAGGCGGCGCTGGCGCGCGGCCACGCCGCTCGGGCCGCGGCGGCGTGGCTGGCCGTCGCCGCGGGCTTCGTCGCGTGGACGCTGCTGCCCGTGGTCGACGACCAGCTGCTGCGCGCCGAGCTCGGCTACGCCGCCGCCACCGCCGCGCTGGCCGCGCTGCTGGCCCGCGCTCACTCGTAGGCGAGCGCCTCCAGGACGTCGAGCTTCGACGCCCGCCGCGCGGGCCCGATCGCCGCGAGCACGCCGGCCACCATGCCGAGCACGAGCAGGACGATCAGCGTCCCCACCGGCAGCGCGAACTTGAAGCCGTCGTCGGCGAGCGCCTGCGCCACCGCGATGCCGAACAGCACGCCGAGGGCGATGCCGATGACCGCGCCGATCAGCGACGTGATGACCGCCTCGTAGCGGATCATCGTCCGCACCTGGCGGCGCGACGTGCCGATCGCCCGCAGCATCCCGAGCTCGCGCGTGCGCTCGTAGATCGACAGCACGAGCGTGTTGACGATGCCGAACAGCGAGACGATCACCGCCAGCGACAGCAGCACGTAGATGAGCACGAGCAGCTGGTTGATCTGGCCGGCCTGCTGGTCCTTGAACTCGTCGAGCGTGAGCACCTCGGCGACCGGATACGCGCGCTCCAGCAGCGCCGACACGCTGTCCTGGACCCGCTGCTCGTCGGCCGGGTCGGTGCCGAGGAAGACGATCGAGTCCTGCGTCTCGCCGAAGTCGGCGGCGGCCAGCGCGTTGCTGACCGTCAGGTCGGCGAGCAGGCCCGAGTCGTCGTCGGCGATGCCGCGGACCGTGAGCTCGAGGTGCTTGCCGGTGGGCGTCGTCACGCGCAGCCGCTGCCCGACGGCGAGGTCGTGGTCCTCGGCGTAGCCCTGGGTGAGGACGACGCCGTCGCCGTCGAGCGTCGACCACGTCCGCGCCGAGCCCTGCTCCCAGCCGTTGTCGAACACGCGCGGCAGCGTCTCGGGATCGACGGAGCTCACGCTCGACTTGCCGGAGACGCCCTCGACGCGGCTCGTGGAGAACCGGATCGCCGAGACGTCGGGGTCGAGCCGGCGCAGCCCCGTCGCGATCTGGCTCGGCATCGGCGAGAAGCCGTCGGTGTTCATCACGATGAGCGTGCCGGGCCTGGCCGCGGTGTCCACCGCGTCGTCGATCGTCTTCGAGAACCCGGCGGCGAGGATCGACACGAACGCGACGAGCGTCACCCCGATCATCAGCGCCGAGGCGGTGACCGCGGTGCGGCCGGGCTGGCGCATCGCGTTCTCGCGGGCCAGCCGGCCGGTGATCCCGCGCAGCGCCTCCAGCGGCCGCCCGACGGTCCTGGCCAGCGGCGGCACGAGCTTCGGGCTCAGCAGCGCGATGCCGAGGAAGACGACCAGCGCGCCGATGCCGACGAGCAGGATGCCGGCGCCGCCGAACAGGCCGGCGCCGAGCAGGCCCGCGCCGAGCACGGCGAGCGCCACGCCGCCCGGCGTGACGAAGCGGCGGCCCCGCCCGGCGGGCAACACCGCGCCCTCGCGCAGCGCGGCGACGGGCGGCACGCGGGTGGCGCGCAGCGCCGGCGCGATCCCGCTCACCAGCGTGACGACGATCCCGACGAGCAGCGACACGACGATCGTGCGCGGCGCGACGACCATGCCCTCCGCGGGCAGATCCGCGCCGAAGGCGGCGAACAGCGCCTTCAGGCCGCGCGCGAGCAGCAGGCCGAGCGCGAGGCCGGCGAGCGCGCCGAGGACGCCCATCAGCAGGCCCTCGAAGAGCACGGAGCCCATCACCTGGCGCTTGGACGCGCCGAGCGTCCGCAGCAGCGCGAACTCGCGCATCCGCTGCGCCACGGTGATCGAGAACGTGTTGAAGATGATGAACGCGCCGACGAACACGGCGATCGCCGCGAAGACGAGCAGGAACGTCCGCACGAAGCTGAGGTTGTCCTGGATGTCCTGCGACTGCCGGTTGGCGTTCTCCTCGCCGGTGCGGACGCGCGCCGTGTCGCCGACCGCCTCGCGGACGACCGGGCGCAGCTCGTCGCGCAGCTGCAGCGGCGTGGTGCCGCCGGTCGCCTGGACGGCGATCTCGTCGAACCGGCCCTCGTTGCCGGTGAGGCGCTGGGCCTCCTCGAGCGTCGTGAGGACGATGACGCTGCCGCCGAAGACGTCCGAGCCGCCGATCGAGAGCAGGCCCACGATCCTCAGCGGCTGGCGGGGCCCGTCGCCCACGGCCTCGATCGTGTCGCCGATGTCGAGGTCGTACTGGTCGGCGGTTCCCTTGAGGATCGCCGTCTCCCCGGGCGCGCCCGGCAGCTCGCCCTCGACGGCGTCGAAGACCTCGAACGGCTCGGGCTGCACGGAGGCGATGAACGTCGGCGGCCCCTGGCCGCCCATGCGGTCGCCGCCGTCGGTGAACGCGGCGCCCGAGGTGAAGATCGACCCCGACGCCTTCTCGACGTGGGGCTGGCGCTCCACGCGGCGCAGCAGCGACGCCGGCAGCGTCGTGGCGGGCTCGCCGCCGTCGTCGGCCTCGACCGCGTCCTGCGGCGAGATCGACACGTCGGTGCCCTCGTAGGCGGTCGCGAAGATGTCGTCGAACGACCGGTTGATCGTGTCGGTGAGCACGTACGTGCCCGAGATCAGCGCGACCCCGAGCGCCACCGCGATCACCGTGAGGCTGACGCGCAGCTTGCGCGCGCCGAACCCCTTCAGGGAGAGCGCGAGCATCAGGCCACGCCCTCCTCGAGGACGGCGCGGTCCTCGACGATCTGGCCGTCGGTGAGGACGATCAGCCGGTCGGCGACCGCGGCCGCCTGCTCGTCGTGGGTGACCATGATCACGGTCTGGCCGAGCTCGTCGACCGAGCGCCGCAGCAGGCTGAGGACCTCGGCGGAGGCCTTCGAGTCCAGGTTGCCGGTGGGCTCGTCTGCGAAGACGACGGCCGGGCGCGAGATGAGCGCGCGAGCGACGGCGACGCGCTGCTGCTGGCCGCCCGACAGCTCCGACGGCCGGTGCGTGAGCCGGTCCCCGAGGCCGACGGTGTCGACGAGCTGCGCGAACCACGCCCGGTCCGGCTTGCGGCCGGCGATCGAGAGCGGCAGGAGGATGTTCTCCTCCGCGGTGAGGACCGGCAGGAGGTTGAACGACTGGAAGATGAAGCCGATCTTGTCGCGGCGCAGGGCGGTCAGGCGCTTGTCGTCGAGGCCGCTGAGTGGGGTGCCGTCGACGACGACCTCGCCCGAGGTGGGCCGGTCGAGGCCGGCCAGGCAGTGCATGAGGGTCGACTTGCCGGAGCCCGACGGGCCCATGATGGCGGTGTACTGCCCGCGGTCGAACGAGACGGTGACCCCGGCGAGGGCGTTCACCGCGGCCTCACCCTCGCCGTAGCGGCGCGTGAGATCGGTGGCGTGGACGATGTCGGAGTCGGTCATGGGACCAGCATCCCGACTCGACCTCGGTCCGCCAATGAGGAGAACCCCCCGGTCGGCCTCCGGGATGACCCTTAGGCGAACCCGGCGGCCGCCGAGATCTCCCGGAAGGCGGCGACGGGGTCGTCGGCGCCGAAGACGGCCGAGCCGGCGACGAGGATGGTCGCGCCGGCCTCGGCGCAGGGGCCCGCGGTGCGGGCGTCGACCCCGCCGTCGACCTCGATCTCGGCGCGGGCGCCGACGAGGGCCCGCAGGCGCTGGAGCTTCGCGATCGAGCCGGGCAGGAACGGCTGGCCGCCCCACCCCGGGTTGACCGTCATGCACAGCACGACGTCGACGTCGTCGACGAGCTCCTCGACGGCGCAGACCGGCGTGCCCGGGTTGATGACGACGCCGGGGCTGATGCCGGCGTCGCGGATGGCGCGGACGGCGTAGTGGACGTTGGGCGTCGACTCGACCTGGACGAGGATGCGGTCGGCGCCGGCCGCGGCGAACGCCTCGACGTGGCGCTCGGGCCGCTCGACCATGAGGTGGACGTCGAGGATGGCCCCGGCCTCGTGGACCTGGCCGGCGATCGCCTCGGCCACCGCGGGGCCGACGGTGATCGGCGGCACGAAGTGGCCGTCCATGACGTCGAAGTGGATCGTGCGCGCGCCGGCATCGAGCACGAGCTGCACCTGCTCGCCGAGCCGGGCGAAGTTCGCGGAGAGGATCGACGGCGCGACGCCGCGGGGGATCGGTCGGTCGGGCATCGGCGTCAGATCGGCAGCAGCATCGAGTCGCCGCAGGCCGCGCACTCGGTGGTGGCGGTCGAGGACATGCGCACGATGGTGGAGTGCTCGCCGCAGTTGGGGCAGACGGAGCGCAGCTCGTAGCGGTGCAGGCAGTACACGCACCGGTAGCGGCCGGCGAGGTTCGTCGGCCGCAGCCACGGCTCGTGGCAGTTCGGGCAGGTGGGGCCCAGGTCGACCGGTCGATCCGCCGCCATGGGATCAGAGGGTACGGGTCAGGGCGGCGATGAAGAAGCCGTCGGTGCCGTCGCGGTGCGGGAGCGTCGTGCGGACCGGGCCCGCCGAGAAGCCGGGATGGCGCTCGAGGAAGGCGGCGATCTGGTCCTCGTTCTCGCGCGGGGAGAGCGTGCACGTGCTGTAGACCAGCCGCCCGCCGGGCTTGGTGGCGCGGGCGGCGGCGTCGAGGATGGCCTGCTGCTCGGCGACGAGGCCCTCGATCTGCTCGGGGCCGGCGCGCCAGCGCAGGTCGGGCCGGCTGCGCAGCGTGCCGAGGCCCGAGCAGGGCGGGTCGACGAGGACCCGGTCGAAGGGGCGGTCGGCGTCGAAGGCGGCCGCGTCGCCGTGGACGACGCCGACGATCGACGCGCGCATCCGCTCGGCGGTCCGGCGCAGCCCGTCGGCGCGCTGGGCGTTGCGCTCCACCGCCACGATCTCGCCGTCGTCGCCCATGAGCGCCGCGAGGTGGGTGGTCTTGCCGCCGGGCGCGGCGCAGAGGTCGAGCACGCGCTCCCCCGGCTCGGGCGCGACCGCGCGGGCGACGAGCTGCGACGCCCGCGACTGGGGCAGCAGGGCGCCGCTGTCGAAGAGCGGCGAGCCGTGGGCGTCGAACGGCTCGTCGACCACCACGGCCTCGGGCGGCTCCGGCCCGAGGTGCGTGGCGACCGGGATCGCGCCGGCGAGGGCCTCAGGGGTGGTGACGAGCGTGTTCGCCCGCAGTGCGTGCTCGGCCGGCGCGTTGCATGCCGCCAGCAGCGCCCGGGCCTCGTCGGCGCCGAGCTGGGCGAACCAGAGCTCGGCGAGCCAGACGGGCACCGAGTGGGCGATCGCCGCCTCGTCGGGCGTGCCGTCGGGAAGGTCGTCGACCAGTGCCCGGCCGTGCTCGGCGGCGCGGCGCAGCACCGCGTTGACGAGCCCGGCGGCCTGCGCCCGGTCGCGCTTGACGAGCTCGACCGAGCCGTCGACGGCGGCGTGCGCCGGCACCCCGTCGAGGTAGAGCAGCTGGAAGAGCCCGAGCCGCAGGGCGGCGAGCACGGGCGGGTCGAGCCGGTCGGCCGGCCGCTTGGCGAGCCGCGCGGCGATGTGGTCGAGCGTCCCGGCGCGCTGCACCGCCCCGAAGGCGAGCTGCGTGGCGAACGCGCGCTCGCGCGGGTCGAGCGGCTCCGCGAGCTTGCGCAGCGCCCGGTCGGCGTAGGCGCCCTGCTCGAAGACGCGCCGCAGGACGGCGTAGGCGACGCGGCGCGCGGGGGTCACGAGGTCCTGAGTCTAGGAGCGCAGACCGCGCTCAGAGGGGCCCGTGCCCGCGCAGGTACGCCGCGGCGTCCATCGGCCGCCCGCCGGGCGGCTGGACCTCGAGGAGCTCGAGCACGCCGTCGGCGGTCGGCACCGCCAGCGAGCCGTCGGCCGCCGCGTCGACCGCGCGGGCGCGGCGGACGCCCAGGTAGCGGTCGTCGCCGAGGGGCAGGCGAGCGCCGATGTGCGGGTGCAGCGCGCGGACCACGCGCTCGAGCTCGATCGCGGGGCGTCCGACGTCGAGCAGGCGGTCGGCCGCGGTGATCTTCTCGGCGTAGGTCACGCCGTCCTGGGGCTGCTCGACGAACGGCGGCGCCTCGTCGAGCACGCGCAGCAGCAGGCCCGCGCTGCGCTCCTCGAGCCGGCCGGCCAGCGAGCCGTAGTCGTCGTCGGGACGGATCGGCTCGCGCTCGACCGCGCACACCGGCCCCTCGTCGAAGCCCTCGGTCGGGCGCATGATCGCCACGCCGGTCTCCTCGTCGCCGGCCATGATCGCGCGCTCGATCGGGGCGGCGCCGCGCCAGCGCGGCAGCAGCGACGGGTGGACGTTCAGCAGCCCCGGCGCCGACAGCAACGGCTCGCGCAGCAGCGCGCCGTAGGCGCAGACGACGATCGCGTCGAAGCCGCCGTCGACGACCGCGGGATCGTCGCTGACCTGCTCGGGCTGGTGGACCGCCAGGCCCAGCTGCCGGGCGGTGTCGGCGACCGGCGGCGACGCGAGCCTGCGGCCGCGGCCCTTCGGGCGGTCGGGGCGCGTGACGACGAGCTCCGGTGGGCGGCCGGCGGCGGCCAGCCGCTCCAGCACCCCCGCGGCGAAGGCGGACGTGCCGAGGTAGGCGATCCTCACGCCGTCGCGGCGGCCCGCTCGCGCTCGCGCAGCGCCCGGACGGCGGCCTTGCGCTGGTCGCGCGACGTGCGGTCGAGGATCAGCACGCCGTCGAGGTGGTCCATCTCGTGCTGGATGACCCGCGCCTCCAGGCCGGAAGCCTCGATGCGGACCTCGTCGCCGTGCTCGTCGCGAGCGCGCACGCGGACGTGGACGGGACGCTCGACCTCGACGTTGACGCCGGGCAGCGAGAGGCAGCCCTCCTCCATCGTCTCGAGCTCGTCGCCGGACCATTCGATGCGGGGGTTGACGAGCGCGACGATCGGGCTGTCGTGCTCGACGCGGTAGACGAGCAGCCGGCGGAGCATCCCCACCTGCGTGGCGGCCAGGCCGATGCCCATCGCGTCCTCCATGAGCCTGCCCATGCGGGCGACCTCGCGGCGCAGCTCGTCGTCGAAGACCTCGACCTCGCGGGCCTCGGCGCGCAGCACCGGGTCGCCGTACTGGCGCACCTGCGCGAGCGCGGCCTCGCGGCGGGCGAGCGTCTCGTCGTCGAAGCGCGGCTCGGTCGGCTCGATGGCTTCCTCGTCGGCCATGGGCCCCAGTCTACCGGAGTGGTACGATCGTACCAATCATGCTCAGCGCGATCCTGCTCACC
>DASTRJ010000034.1:0-9450 GCA_035761245.1 Capillimicrobium sp.
AACCGGCGCAGGTGCGCGGGCTCCTGGCCGAACGACCGGACCACGCGGATGCCGGACAGCGTCTCCTGCAGGTACGCCGTGATGGAGCCGATCGTCTCGCGCGTGCGCCGGTAGGCGTCGGCCGACGCGATCCGGAAGATCAGCGACCCGAGCGCCATCACCGGGAAGATCGCGAACGTCAGCAGCGCCAGCTCGACGTCGAGCACGAGCAGGATGACGATCGTGCCCAGCAGCGTCAGCGACGACTGGAACAGCGTGATGATCGTGTCGGTGACGAGCGAGTTGAGCGCCTCGACGTCGTTCGTCATCCGCGACAGCAGCACGCCGGCGCGATTGCGCTCGTAGAAGCCGATCGGCTGCGACTGCAGGTGGCGGAACATCTGCTCGCGCAGGTCCTGCAGCGCCCGCTGGCCGACCCAGTTGACCAGGAACGTCTGCAGGTAGCTCGCGCCCCAGTACACGAGCGCCGCCAGCACGAACAGCGCCACGATCACGTTCAGCGTCCCGAGATCGCCCGGCACGATGCCGTCGTCGATCGCCTTGCTGGCCAGCGGCGGCGGGGCGAGCGTCGCGGCGGTGCCGAACAGCAGCGCGACGAACATCGCGACGACGCGCCACCGGTACGGCCGCAGCAGCGCGACGAGGCCGCGGACCTTGCGCCCGCGGCCGCTCGTGCCGCGCATCCGGCGGCGGATCTCCTCCAGCGACGTGCCGCGGCTCACAGGCCCGCCACCTGCCGGTCGGGGGAGTTGCGGTTGAGGAAGACCTGGTCGGGGAGGCCCTTCTCGACGATCTCGCGGTAGAGGTCGTTGACCTCCAGCAGCTCGTCGTGGGTGCCCCGCGCGACGAGCTCGCCGCCCTCGAGCACCGCGATCTCGTCGGCGAGCGCGATCGTCGACAGGCGGTGCGCGATGACGAACGTCGTGCGCCCCGCCATGACCTCACGCAAGGCCGCCTTGATCTGGTGCTCGGTCGAGGCGTCGACCGACGACGTCGCGTCGTCGAGGATCAGGACCCGCGGATCGGCCAGCAGCGCGCGGGCGATCGCGATCCGCTGGCGCTGGCCGCCGCTCAGCGTCAGGCCACGCTCGCCGACGCGCGTCTCGTAGCCCTCCGGGAGCCGCTCGATGAAGTCGTGCGCCTGCGCGCGGCGCGCGGCCTGCTCGATCTCCTCGGCGGTCGCGTCCGGCCGGGCGTAGGCGATGTTCTCGGCGACCGTCGCCGAGAAGAGGAACGGGTCGTCGTCGACGATCGCGATCGAGCGGCGCAGGTCGCCGAGGTCCACGTGGCGCACGTCGGCGCCGTCGACCAGCACGGCGCCCTCGTCCGGGTCGTACAGCCGCGGGATGAGCTGCACGAGCGTGGTCTTGCCGGAGCCCGTCGCGCCGACGAGCGCGATCGTCGTGCCGCCCTCGACGTCGAGCGAGACGTCTTGCAGCGCCGGCGCCGCCGCCCCGTCGTGGCGCACCGTCACGCCGCGCAGCTCGACGCGGCCGCTGCCCTCCGGCAGCGGCGGCGCGCCGGCGGGCGCGACGATCTGGGGCTCGCGGTCGAGGATCTCGAACATCCGCGCGCCGGACGCCGTCGCCCGCTGCGACATCCCGAGCGCCATGCCGAGCATCCGCATCGGCGTCAGCAGCATGAGCAGGTAGGCGTAGAACGCGGTGAACTCGCCCAGCGACATGCTCCCGTTGACGACCTGCCGGCCGCCGACGAAGAGGATCGTCGCGAGGCCGAGCTGCGGGATGAAGCCGATGAACGGGTTGTAGAAGGCCTGCAGCCGCGTCGAGACCATCGCCTGCTCGAAGACGCGGCCCGTGCGGTGGCGGAAGCGCTCGAGCTGGCGCGACTCGCGCGAGAACGCCTTGACGACGCGCACGCCGGAGACGTTCTCCTCGGCCTCGGCGGTCAGCTCGGCGATCCGCTGCTGGACCTCCTGCGCCGCCGGGCGCGCGCGGCGCCCGTAGCGGAAGGCGACCCACACGACGATCGGCACCGGGGCCAGCGCGATCGCGGCCAGCCCGGGCTGCAGCGCGATCATCGCCACCGCCGCGAGCAGGATCGTCAGCAGCGACTGCATGATGAAGACGAGCCCGTAGCCGAGGAAGAACCGCACCGACGACAGGTCGACGGTGGCGCGCGACATGAGCTGGCCCGTCTGCTGGCGATCGAAGAACGCGAGCTCCAGCGACTGCAGATGCCGGTACATCCGGTCCCGGAGGTCGAGCTCGACGCCGAGCGACACCCGGCCGGCGACGAGCCGCCGCGCCACGGTGAGCACGAGGCGCGCGACGCCGGCGACGGCGACGAGGATCGCCATCGTCTTGAGCTCGCCGCGGTCTCCCGCCTCGATGGCGTTGACGGCCTTGCCCGTCAGGTACGGGATCGCCACGGTGCCGACCATGGCGAGGCCGGCGAGCACGAGGGAGAGCGCCACGCCCGCCCGATACGGCTTGAGGAACCCGAGCAGACGGACGAACGTGCGCACCGAGCCAGTGTAGTAGTTGGCGACCTCAACTATTCTGGCGCGTGTGCATTCCGCTCCCGTCGCCGGGCTCTGCGACAGCTGCCGCCATCAGAAGCTGATCCACAACACCCGCGGATCGACGTTCTCGATGTGCCTGCGCTCGAAGACCGACCCGCGCTTCCCGAAGTACCCGCGCATCCCGGTCGGCTCGTGCCCCGGCTACGAGCGCCGGGGCGAGCCACCGGGCGCGGGCGCGGCGGACCGCTAGCGCCGCGCGCCGGTGGCGTACGGCGCCAGCAGCGCGTCCCAGCTGCGGTTGACCTGCTTCCACTCCGCGCCGCAGCGCACCGCGCGGGCGCGGGGCAGGCCGTTGCGGCCGATGAGGTCCTTGAACGTCTTCGGGTCGCTGCCGTACAGCCAGCAGAGGAACTGGTAGACGCGCTGCTCGTGGACGGAGTGCTCGTCGGCGAAGTCGGTGTCCTCCAGCGGGCCGCGCTGCTCGGTGAGCGCGGCGAAGAACATCGCCGCCGAGAGCGCGGTCAGGGGGCCGAACTTCGGGTTGTCGGCGAGCAGGTAGGCGGCGAAGCCGTCGACCGCGTCCTCCTCGCGCCCGGTCACGGGGATCTTGAGCTCGCGGACGAGCGCGTGGCCCATCTCGTGGGCGATGACGAACTCGTTCGACGCGACCATGGCGTCGTAGGCGTCGAAGCCGTCGATCCCGCGGACGTACGGGCGCAGGGCCTGCACCTGGAGCGTGAGGAAGCTGCCCGGGAAGTTGATGAACGTGACCTTGGTGCCGTCGTCGAGCCGCAGGTTCGGGATGAACGCGGGCCCGGCCTGGAGCGCGTCGGAGAACAGGACGGGGATATCGCGGGGCAGCGCCCAGCGGCGGTTGACCTCGGCGACGACCGACTCCATCGCCCCGCTGCGCTTGAGGAAGCGCGCCGCCTTGCGGTTGGCCTTGAGGAACTTGCCGTTGTCGTTGGCGCGGGACGTCAGCGAGCCCCACTGGACCTGGAAGTCGCCGTTGTCGTCGGCGGCGAGGGCGGGGCCGGCCGCGGCCAGGGCCGTCGTGGCGGTGACCGCGAGCAGGAGGATCTTCGAGCGCATAGGTCCGGCGATCATCGGCGGCGCCCCGGACGGCCTCAAGTCGAACAGGCGTCCAGGGCCGGGCGCATCCGGTTCAGCGTCCGGCTCGGCGGATCTACGACCCGGCGCGCGAGCGCGCTAAGGGTTCGCTCGCGGATGGTCGATGCACTGGTCGTGCTGATCTCGCTCATCGTCTTCCTCATGCTGGCCGTCCCGCTCGTCCTGCTCGTGGCCGATCTCGCGCGCGGCCGCGACGGTCGCGGCGACGTCGCGCCGCCGGCGCCGTCGTACGGCGACCAGATCGCCCGCCGCAGCGCCTGACCCCTTGCCGCCGTCCGCGCGGCCTGAGACGCTGGCGCCCGTGCTTCGCGTCCTCGCCGCCCTCCCGCTTCCGCTGACCCTGCTGGTCCACGCCGGCGTGGCGCATGCCGCCGCCGGTGGCGGCAGCTCCGGCTACGGCGGCGGTGGAGGCGGCGGCGGCTTCTCCGGCGGCGGCAGCGGCGGCAGCTACTCGGGCAGCGGCTCCGGCGGCGGCGTCGGGACGCTGCTCATCGTCGTCGCGATCATCCTCTTCTTCCTGGTCTCGACGATCGTCGGCGTGGTCGCCGAGCGCCGGCGGCGCCGCCGCCGTGACGCCCGCGCCGCGCTCGTGCGCGCGGCCGCCGCCGAGGCCGCCGAGGACGACGCCGCCTTCGAGGCGAGCACCGTCGAGGCGGAGGCGAGGCGGCTCTTCACGCGCGTGCAGGCGGCGTGGACCGCCCGCGACGTCGACGCGCTGGCGGGCCTGTGCGGGGAGGACCTGCTGGTGGAGTGGCGCCGGCGCCTGAAGGACTTCGAGCGCAAGGGCTGGCACAACAAGGTGCTCGTCCAGGAGGGGCCGCAGGTCCACTACGTCGGCCTCGTCAACCGCGCCAAGGACGAGGAGGACCGCGTGGTGGTGCTCGTGGAGGCCACGCTCGACGACTTCGTCGAGGACCGCCACGGCCGGCAGATCAAGCGCAAGGACGATGACGACACGACCGTCCGGCTGCGCGAGTACTGGACGCTCGGCAAGCGCGACGGCCGCTGGATCCTGCTGTCGATCGAGCAGCTCGGCGAGGGCGACCACCACCTCGAGGCGGCGATCGTCGCCTCGCCGTGGGGCGACGACCGCCTGCGCGACGAGGCGCTGGTGGAGACCGCGAGCGCCGACGCCGCGCCCGACGCCGCCGACGTCGGGTCGCTGGTCGACCTCGACCTCGCCGACGACGCCCGCGCGGCCGCGCTCGACCTCAGCCTCGTCGACGCCCGCTTCTCGCCCGACGTGCTCGAGGCGGCCGCGCGGCGTGCCATCGAGGCGTGGGCCGACGCGGTCGACGGCAGCGACGACGCGCTGCTGGAGGTGGCCGCGCCGGACGTCGTGCAGGAGCTGCTCTACCCGCGCGGCGACCGCGCTCGCGTCGTCGTCCGCGGTCCGAAGCTGCGCTCGATGACCCTCGTGCGCCTCGACGGCGAGGCGCGGCCCCCGTCGATGGTGGTCGAGCTGGAGCTCGAAGGTCGCCGCTACCTCGAGGATCGCGACACCGTCGCGGTGCTCGAAGGGTCGCGTGAGCGCGTCGCGCACTGGCGCGAGCGCTGGTCGTTCGCGCTCGACGGCGCCGACGCGACGCCCTGGCGGCTCGCCTCGGCGCGCATCGCCGCGACCGACGGCGCGGTGTGAGCCGCTTCGGCGCGCCCGTCCTGGCGGCCGTCCTGGCGGCGGCGCTGCTCGCACCCGCCGGGGCGGAGGCCGAGGCGCTGCGCTTCCACGACTGCGGCCGCAGCGCCCGCGCGTTCGAGTGCGCGACGCTGCGCGTCCCGCTCGACCGTCAGGGCGCCGTGCGGGGCCACGTCGACCTGCGCGTCCTGCGCGAGCGGCGGGCTCCGCGCCACGCCGGCACGCTCGTCGCGCTCGCCGGCGGGCCGGGCCAGGGCGCGGCGGACTTCGCGGCGTTCTACCCGCTCTCGCTCAGCGCCGCCCGCGACGAGTACCGCATCGTCGTCGTCGACCAGCGCGGCACCGGGCGCTCCGGGCCGCTGCGCTGCCCGCGCCTGCAGCGGATCCACAGCCTCGACCCGCCGCTGCGGGCGCTGACCGCCGGCTGCGCTCGCGAGCTGGGCCCCCGGCGCCGCTTCTACTCGACCACCGACTCGGTGGACGACCTCGAGGCGCTGCGGCGGGCGCTCGGCGTGCCGAAGCTCGCGTTCGCCGGGACGTCCTACGGCACCTACGTCGCCATGCAGTACGCGCGCCGGTACCCCGCGCGCACCGACCGGCTCGTGCTCGACTCGTCCGTCGGCCCCGGCGGCGTCGACCCGCTGCTGCGCGACAGCTGGGGGCCGTTGCCGAGGATCCTCGCGCAGCAGTGCGCGCGGCGGGCGTGCGAGGACATCACCACGGATCCGGTCGCCGACCTGCGCGCGCTGTCCGCGCAGCTCGAGTCGGCGCCGCTGCGCGGGCCGGTCGTCGACGCGCGCGGCCGCACGCGCACGCGCACGCTGACAGCACCCGCGCTCGCCAACCTGATCCTCTCCGGCGACCTCAACGGCCACCTCCAGGCGGCGGTGCCCGCCGCGGTGCGCTCGGCGCGCAACGGCGATCCCGCGCCGCTGCTGCGGCTGATCCGGCCGGCGTCGGGCCCGCCGTACCCGGTGCGCGACCTGAGCTGGGGCCTGTACGTCGCCACGACCTGCGCCGACACGCGCCTGTCGTATCCGCTGACGACGCCGCCGGCCGAGCGGCAGCCGGCGATCGACGCCGCGCTGGCCGCCAGCCCGGACGCGTCGCTGGGCCCGTTCAGCCGCGCCGTCGTCGGCCACCTGTCGATCGACGAGCAGTGCGCCGGCTGGCCGGCGGAGTCCCTGCGCGGGCCGGTCGAGGCGCCGCTGCCACGCGTGCCGACGCTCGTGCTGGGCGGCTCGCTCGACATCCGCACCCCGCTGGAGAACGACCGCGCCGTGGTGGCCGAGATCCCCGGCGCGCAGCTCGTGACCGTGCCCGGCAACGGCCACGACGTCATCGACACCGACGTCAGCGGCTGCGTCCAGCGCGCGTTGAAGCGCTTCTTCGGCGACCGCCGCGTCGGCGACCCGTGCGCGGGCGTCGACAACGCCGTCCCGCCGCAGCCGGTGGCGCCGACGAGCCTCGAGGCGGTCACGCCCGCGCCCGGCACCCCCGGCGATCGCGGGCGGGTCCTCGCCGCCGCGGTCGGCACGGTCGACGACACCCGGGAGGCGCTGCTGCAGATCGCCTCCTCGGGCCTGCACGACCGCGGGGGCGGAGGCCTGCGCGGGGGGACCTGGCGCCTCGCGGGCGAGACGAGCTTCACGATGCGCCGCGTCTCGTGGGTGCCGGGCGTCCGCGTGAGCGGGCGGATCGACTCGCGCGTGGGCCGCTACCAGGGCCGTGTCACGGTCGACGCGCCGGGGAAGCTCGACGGCACCCTGCGCTTCGACCGGCGCACCGGCGTGACCGGTCGCATCGGCGGCGAGCGCGTCCGGCTCGCCGCACGCCACGCCCGTGGCGCGGTGCCGCCGTCGATCCTGCGGTAGCGCGGGTGCTCGCTACAGGTGCGCGCGCACCTCGCGCTCGAGCACGCGCTCCTCGCCGAAGCGCCGCGACGCGCGGGCGCGCTTGCGCTCGCCGTAGCGGTGCGCCCAGCGCGAGTGCGGGGTCGCCAGGCGGATCGAGCCGATCAGCGCGACGATCGGGAAGAACAGCCCGACGACGGCCGTGACGGGCTTGCCCTTCAGCACGCAGATCCCGGCGAAGACCCAGCCGAGCGCGCTGCTCGAGGCGATCGCCCAGTCCGCGCCGGTCTCCATGCCGCGCGCGACCTCGACCCAGAAGTGCAGCCCGACCAGCATGAGCCCCGCGAACACCGCGGTGACGACGACCGCGTCGATCGACCGGCGCCCCTCCGGGCTCCAGTAGACGTCGCGCAGCTCGAGCCAGAGCGCGAACTCGTCGAGCGTCAGCCCGACGCCGATCCCCAGGCCGACGGCGAGCACCTCGCGCGACGGGAAGAAGTCGAGCGCGATGGCCGCGTAGCCGCACGTGATGAGCAGCAGGATCCCCCACACGAGGTGGTGCACGTGCGTGGCGCCCATCTCGACGTTCTTGAGCCCGAAGCGGCCGGCGCGGATCGCGTGCGTGATGCCGCGGACGATCCCGAACGTCGCCAGGAACGCGAGCAGGAAGAGCAGCTGCGGCAGCTTGCCCGCGTCGACGATGTCGTCGTGGTAGGCCCTTGACACGTCGGCCCAGATCGTCCAGAGCACGTGGACGATCCTACGAGTGGAACGACGTGCGCTCACGGGTACCGGGATCAGCGCCGACGTGCCACGATGTCACGGCGCGGCGGCGGGAGCAGCCAACCGGGTCACGGAGGAGAGGGAACGGTGCAGCGCAAGGGTCTGCTGGGGGTGCTCAGTGCAGTCGCACTGTGCGCCATGGTGCCGGCGAGCGCGCAAGGCGCGGGGTCGGCCGCGTGCGAGGCGACGGCGTTTCGAGGGACGGTGCTCGGCCAGGGGCCGTTCGCCCCGGTCACGGCGGGCGGCGCGTCCGCGTGCGAGGAGGCGTCGGCGGGCGGGGTGTCCGCGCTGCCGGTGCCGCTGTCGGCCTCGGCGGCGTTCGCGCGGACGGGCCGCGCCGGCGGTGCCGCGGCGCGCGCGACGGCCGGGATGGCGGACCTGCGGCTGCGCACGCTGGAGGACCTCCGCGTCCCGCTGCCGATCGACCAGGTCGCCAACCGGCTCGCTGCGATCCCGGTGCCGTTGACGTCGTCGATCGTCGAGACGCTCGACCCGGGCGGCACGCTGACCGGCGACGGCGGCCTGCTCGGCGGTGACGGCCCGCTCGTCATCGGGGGTGATGGCGGCCTGCTCGGCGGCGACGGCGGGCTGATCATCGGGGGCGACGGCGGCCTACTCGGGGGCGACGGCGGGCTGCTCGGCGGCGACGGCGGGCTGCTCGGCGGCAGCGGCGACGGTGGCGGCACCGGCGGCGGATCCGGCGACAGCGGCGGGGGGCTCCTCGGCAACCTCCCGCTCGGCGACCTGCCGCTCGTCGAGGACGTCCCGATCATCGGCAGCGGCGGAGGTGGCGGGCTGCTCGGCGGCAGCGGCGGCACCACGAGCGGCGGGACCACCAGCGGCGGCGGCACCAGCTCCGGCGGAGGCGGGCTGCTCGGCGGCCTGTTCGGCAAGCGCCGCGCGGCGACGCGCCAGGCGCCGGTCGCCGGGGTGCTCGTCGTCGACCTGCGCCCGGCGATCGCGGCGACGCTGCCCGACGGCCGCCTGCCCGCGACCGACCTGGTCGCCGCCGACGCGCTCGCGGCGACCGCGACGGCGACCTGCGCGCAGGGTCGCCAGGCGCTCGAAGGGAGCACCGACGTCACCGGCCTGCGGGTGCTCGGCGATGCGGTGGCGGGCGACGCTCCGGTCGAGCGCAGCCTGCGCCTGACCTCGCCGACGATCGTCGACCCGTCCAAGCTCGACCTCAGGCTGATCCGGCTGCCGGCCGGCCTGAGCTTCTCGGATCCCGTCTCGGGCCCGCTGCTGCAGAGCGCGGTGCGGACGGTGCTCGCGGGCCTGCCGCGCTACGAGGTGCCGGCGACCGTCGCGAACGTCACGGTGACGCCGGGCGCGCAGACGCGGACCGCGGGGGCGCTCACGCAGCAGGCGCTGCGGGTGCAGGCCACCGTCGCGGGGCAGAGCGTCGCCGACGTCGTGATCGGCGAGGCGTCGGTCAGCGCTGCGGACGGCGCGTGCGCCGCGGGCGGCGGCGGCTCGCGCGGCGGCGCCGCGGGCGGCGGCCAGCCGGCCGGCGGCGGGAGCGCGGGCGGCGGCTCGGTCCGCGAGCAGTCGATCTCGCT
>DASTRJ010000035.1:0-2672 GCA_035761245.1 Capillimicrobium sp.
GACGCCGGTGGTCGTGCGGATGAGATGCAGCGGGCCGATGCCGACGACGCCGAGCAGGTCGTTCACGACGCCGCTGTCCTGCAGCAGGATGACCCATGCGAACGTCCGCACCATGAGGCTCGTCCAGAACGGGACGAGCACGAGCAGCAGCAGCGCCGCGCGCGTGCGCGGCCCCGCGACCGTCATCGCGTAGGCGAACGGGTAGCCGAGCGCCAGGCAGACGACCGTCACGAGCAGCGCGGTCGTGAACGTCCGCAGCAGCACCCGGACCTGGACGTCGCTGCCGAAGAACCAGGTGAAGTTCGAGAGCCCCAGCTCCGGCTGGCTGAACGCGCGCCAGACCATGATCCCGAGCGGGACGACGAAGAACGCCGCGAGCAGGACGAGCGCGGGGAGCAGCAGCGAGCGCTGCCCCCACGCCGCCGAGCGCCGGCGGGCGCCGCCCGCGGGCCCGGAGAGCTCCGGGCCCGCGGCGGCGGGCATGGCTTCGAGGGTGGCCATGGTCCGGTCCGGCGGCTACTTCGACAGCCAGGCGCCGTACTTGTCGATGATCGCCGGCTGGTTCTTGCCCCACCAGTCGGTGTCGACCTTGACGGCGCTCGCCTGGCGCTCGGGGGTCGTCGTGACGAACGACTGGGCGAGCTTGTCGAGCTTCGGCTTGGCGTCCTTGTTGATCGGGCTGTAGGACGTCAGCTCGGTCAGCTTCTCCTGCTGCTTGGCCCCCAGGTAGTAGTTGACCATCGCCATCGACGCCTTCGGGTTGCGGACGTTCTTCGGGACGGCGATGACGTCCTCACGCGGGAACCACTGGTTCCAGTTCGCCGCGTACGGCGCGCCGTTCTTGATCGCCGAGTACGCGCGGCCGGTCCACAGCAGCGCCATGTCGGCCTCGCCCGACTCCAGCATCTGCTGCGCGCGGGCGCCGGTGTCCCAGAAGATGAGGCTCGAGCGGATCGTGTCGAGCTTGCGCAGCGCGCGGTCGACGTCGAGCGGGTAGAGCTTGTCCTGCGGGACGCCGTCGGCGAGCAGCGCCGCCTCGAGCTCGCCCGGGGCCGCGTCGCCCGTGCCGCCGAAGATCGCGCGCTTGCCCGGGAACTTCTTCGTGTCGAAGAAGTCGGCCCAGGTCTTCGGCGGGTTCGACCCGTACTTCTTCGTGTTGTAGACCATGACGTCGCCGTACTGCATGGCGGGCACGTAGCACCGCGTCGCCAGGCCCGCAGGGATCTTGCTGGTGTCGACGATCTTGGGGTCGAGCGGCATCAGCAGCTTGCCGCACTGGCCGGCGGCCCAGGTCGCGTCGAGGTCGACGACGTCCCAGGTGACGTTGCCGGACTCGACCTGCGCCTTCACCTTCGAGTAGTCCGTGGGGCCGTCCTGGAGGATCTTCGCGCCCGACTCCTGACCGAACGGGTCGATGGCGGCCTTCATCTGGCCGTCCTGGTAGATGCCGCCGTAGGAGGTGAACGTCAGGGTCTGGCCCTTGAGCGCGCCGGCCTTGATCTCGCCGGCCTTCGCCGGGCCGGGGCCGAGGTCGACCGAGGCCGACGACCCGCCGCCGCCTCCGCCGCAGGCGCCGACCGCGATCGCCAGCGCGGCGACCGCCGCTCCGGCGCCTGCGCGCCGAGCTCTCCACTGCTGCTTCATCTGCACTCCTCTTCGTGGTGGGTCCGTCTGGGTGGTGGGTGCGATCAGTGCGTCGTCGGCGGGCTGATCACCCACAGCACCTCGGCGACCGTGTCGCCGAGGTTCGATGCGCGGTGCGGCATCGACGTCGGGTACTCGATGCTGTCGCCGGCCCCGAGCGTGTGCTCGACCCCGTCGAGCTCGAGGCGCACCTGGCCGGCGATCACGAGGAACAGCTCCCACGCGTCGCCGTGCGTGTACGGCTCGTCGCCGGTCGAGCCGCCGGGCTCGAACTCGCCCGCGTACGCCTCGATGCTGTGCAGCGGCTTCCGCGAGACGAGGTACTTCCGCGCCAGCGGCGGCGTGGCGAGCGCCGGGCGGTCATCGCGCCGCAACACGCGCGGCCCCGCGCCGTCGCGCTCGTCGAAGAGGTCGGCGACCGTGAGCCCGAGCGCGCCGGCGATCCGGCGCAGCATGCTCACGCTCGCGTTGACCTGCCCGCGCTCGAGCTCGCTGAGGAAGCCCGCTGACGCGCCGGCCTCGTTGGCAAGCCCGCGGACGCTGAGCTGCCGGAGCTGCCGGAACGCGCGGATCCGAGCGCCGAGCGCCGCCTCCGCCGTCCTGTCCCCGATCGGCCCGGATGGGCCCTGCTCCTCTCCCGTGTCCGGGCACATCGAACACCCCTCCCCAGAGGTGGCGAACAACTCGATCGCCGTTTGCGAACGGGTCGTTCGCCAAATCGGCGCGAGATGGTTGCCTAAGCACGTGCCGCCGTCAAGCGGTCTGCGACGAACGGCGCCGGGCCCGCCCCTGACGGGGCGCCGAGCGCGCCCTACGGCGTGTCGCCGTCCTCGAGCAGCGCGCGCACGGCGGCCGCCGCGGCGGCGACCGTGGCGCGGCGATCGGGCCCGGGATCGGCGAGCAAGCGCAGCGCGATGCCGTCGGAGAGCGCGAACAGCACCTCGGCCACCGCCGTCGGGTGCGCGCGCAGGTGCAGCACGCCCTCCGCCTGCTTGGCGGCGAGCAGCGACGCGACGTGCTCGCGCGTG
>DASTRJ010000036.1:0-5275 GCA_035761245.1 Capillimicrobium sp.
CGGGCACGGCGCCGGCCCGCAGCTCCTCGAGCGAGATGCACGGCTCGCGGCGGACGGTCACGAGCCAGTCGGCGGCGACGAACAGGTGCGTCTCCACCAGCTCGGCCTCGTCGGCGCCGCCGCGGCGCGCCCCGTAGTACACGAGCAGCAGCCAGTCGCCGTAGCGGTCGAGCTTCGGCATCTGGCCGAACTTCTGGGTGTCCTCGAGCGCGAGCGGGTGCAGCCCGAAGAGCTGCCCCGCACGCTCGACCTCCTCGGGCGACGGGTCGACGAGGTCGAGCCACAGGAACTCGCCGCGCTCGCGCGTCTCCGCGACGGCGGTCGGATCGGCGGCGCGCAGGACCTGCACGCCGGCGATGCTACGCCGGGACCTCGACGGCAGGCGCCGTCTCGCTCGGCTGCGGGCGCCGCGCCGAGATCGTCAGCCAGGCGACGAGCGCACCCGCCAGCGTGACGGCCGCCGCCACGCGCATGCCGCTCTGCAGCGCGCTGACGAAGGCGTCGCGCATCGCGGCGGCGATCGCCGGGTCCGCGCCCGCGGACGCGCCGCCGCTGCCGAGCCCGTCGGCCAGCCGGTCGATCTGGGCGCCGGTGGCCTGGGGGAGGGCGGTCGTGAGGTGGTCCCGGCCGACCCCGGTGATCAGCGCGCCGAGGGCCGCGACGCCGAAGGTGCCGCCGACCATGCGCGTCATCGACAGGATCCCGGAGGCGACGCCGGCCTTCGTCACCTCGACGGCGTTCATCGCCGCCGTGCTCATCGGCGACATGACGAGCCCCATGCCGATGCCCATCAGCATGAACGGGCCGAGCAGCGAGGCGAGGTAGCTCGAGTCGGCGTCGAGGAAGCTCTGCCAGACCAGGGAGATCGTGACGAGGAGCATCCCGGCGGTCATCGGCGCGCGCGAGCCGATCCGGTCCGACAGCCGGCCGGCCATCGGCGCCACGACGATGATCATCAGCGTCGACGGCAGGAAGCGCACGCCGGTCTCCAGCGCGTCGTAGCCGCGCACGTTCTGCATGTAGAGCGCGAGGAAGAAGAACATCGCGAACATGCCGAACGAGACGATGAAGGCGACGACGTTGGCGCCGAGGAAGGCGCGCGCGCGGAAGAAGCCGAAGTCGACCATCGGCACGCGGCGGCGCAGCTCGATCACGGCGAAGCCGGCGAGGCCGGCGACCGCCGCGGCCAGCAGCCCGAGGATCCCGGCCGAGCCCCAGCCCCAGCTGTTGGCCTCGACCAGCGCCAGCGTCAGCGAGCCCAGGCCGACGGTGATCGCCAGGACGCCGGGGACGTCGATGGTGCGCGCGACGGTCTCGTCACGCGACTCGTGCGCCGCGAAGACGGTGAGGGCGACGGCGCCGACCGCCACCGGCAGGTTGATGAAGAAGATCGACTGCCACGACACGTGCTCGACGAGGAAGCCGCCGAGCACCGGCCCGATCGCCAGCGCCAGCGCGCTGACGCCCGCCCAGGTGCCGATCGCCTTGCCGCGCTCCTCGGGCGGGAACGCGTTGGTGACGATCGACAGCGTCGCCGGCATCATGAGCGCCGCGCCGACGCCCTGGACCGCCCGGAACGCCACGAGCCACGCCTCGCCCTGCGAGAAGCCGATCAGCGCGCTCGCGGCCGCGAAGACGACGACGCCGACGAGGAAGACGCGCACGCGCCCGAAGAGGTCGCCGAGCCGGCCGCCGGTGACGAGCAGCACGGCGAGCGCGAGCGTGTAGGCGTTGATCGTCCACTCCAGGCCGGCGATCGACATGTCGAGGTCGCGCTGGATCGAGGGGAGGGCGACGTTGACGACCGTGTTGTCGAGCATCGCCATGAAGAGGGCGAAGCACATGGCCGCCAGCGTCCACCAGCGGCGGTTGGCGTCGGTGATGGCGGGCTTCACGGGCGGGCCTCCAGCTGGTCGAGGACGGGGGCGATGGCGGCCGACAGGGCGTCGAGCTGCTCCTGGGGGAGCGTGTCGACGAGCTCCTGCAGGCCGGCGAGGCGGGCCTCCTCGACGCGGCGCAGCACGGCGACGCCGTCCGGGGTGATCGCGAGGCGCTTCATGCGGCGATCGTTGGCGTCCTCGTGGCGCTCGACCCAGCCCCGGCGCAGCAGCGCGTCGGCGGCCCGGCTGGCGCCCGGGAGCGAGAGGCCCATGTGCTCCGCGAGCTCCTTGACCGTCGGCTCCGCCTCGAGGTTGGCGAGGTGGTGCAGGAGCTTCATGTCGGTCAGCCCGATCGAGAGCTCCTCGAGCAGCGCGTAGAGCCGGCTCGCGTCCTTCAGGCAGTGATGCCAGAGGGCGAGCATCTGCTCGGCGACGGCGTGGGAGGTTGCTTGCACGCGCGCAAGTATTGCACGCAAGCAGTGGTTGCGGCAACTATGCGGGCGCGGGATCCGTCGGCAGGCGCGACCACAGCCCGCAGTCGATGCGCCGGCCGGGCTTGAGGTGCCACGACCGCATGACGCCCTCGCGCACGTAGCCGCACCGCTGCGCCACGCGAGACGACGCCACGTTCTCGACGTCGATGAGCAGGTACGCGCGCAGCATCCCGAGCTCCTCGAAGGCCCAGCGCGTCAGCAGGCCGAGCGCCTGCGACGCGACCCCGCGGCCGCGCGCGCTCGGCACGACGAGGTAGCCCAGCTCGACCTGCCGTCCCTCGCGGTCGATCTGCGGTGCGAGCGCCACGCCGAGGAAGGCGCCGGCGGCGTCCTCGATCGCGAAGCCGTCGCGCGACTCGTCCGGCTGGCCGGCGCGGTAGCGCTCGAGCCAGCCGGCGGCGAAGCCGGGCGGCGGCGGCTCGGGAATGCGCGTGAAGCGCACGGAATCGGCGTCGGCGACGAGCTCGGCCATGCCGGCGAGGTGGCGGTCGGTGAGGGGCTGCAGCGAGAGTGACACGGCGCCCATCGTCGCAGCGCCGCGCCCGGCTACCGGACCGGCGTGAAGGTCACGTACGCGGTCATGCGCTTCTTCCACTCCGTGTGGCCGGTGTCGCTCGCCGAGCCGCCCTCGTCGCGGAAGCGCAGGACGATCGGCTCGCCGTCGGACGCGACGATCCGCTTCGGCGAGATCCTGGCGGTCGCCACGGCGAGGTCGAGCACCTCGGTCGACGACTTGCAGTCGGCGAGCGGGTTCGACAGCGGCGCGAGCAGCGTCTGGTACCCGGTGAAGCTGAGCTTGCGGCCCTCGAGGTCGACGTCGCCCTCCTGATCGAGCGGGACGTCGCTGCAGCGCGCGGCGACCGGGTCCTCGGGGAACCACCGGATGCTGCCGTCGGGGTTGACGGCCGCGCAGGTCGCCTTCTCGCCCGTGACGGTCGCGCGGGCGTTCCCGCTGCCGGTCACGATCCACTCCCGCTTCGTGGCCGGCTGCAGCGTCGCGATGGTGCCGTAGCGGACGAGCCTGACGCGCCACGCCTTCGGGGTCTTGAAGCGGATGACGAGCGACAACGAGGTCTCGCCCCGCTCGCCGCGGCAACCCTCCTCCCAGTCGACCGTGCTGTGCGAGCTGTAGCGCTGGACGCCGTAGGCGACGACCTTGAAGAGCGTCGGCTTCGACGGGGCGGGGGCGGCGTGCGCGGTCGCGGGCAGCGCGAGCGCGCCGAGGGCGACCAGAGCGAGGGGCGAGCGGATCATGGCGCGACCGTAGGCCGTGCCCGCGGGGCCCCGCATCGGGAGGCCCCCTCAATCGCTAGGGGAGCATCAGGTCCTGCTGCGAGGTCTCCCGCTCGTCGCCGACCTCGAGCGTCGCCGGCTCGATCGCGTCGCCGCCGACGGAGACGGTGTAGCTGCCCTTCTCGACCGTGGCGCGGATCCGCGCGGTGTCCTGCGGGTTGATCGGCCCCGTCCGCTGGCGCACGCCGGGCGAGTCGGAGCCCGGCACGTCGGCCGTCTCGAGCGTGAGCTGCTGCGAGCGGCCGGTCTGGTTCGTCGCGACCACGGTGAGGGGGCCGCCGCCGACGCGCGACGGCGAGATCGAGACCTTGTCCTTGCCGATGTACGCCGTGACGGTGATCGGCGCCGGCGGCCGGTCGGTGTTGCGGTACTCCTTGTCGTCCCCGCACCCGGCCACGACCGCCGTCAGCGCGGCGGCGGAGATCCAGGCAGCATGAAGTCGTGACGCGCGTCGCATCCCTCTCTGGCCCCTCAGGTCCGGCGGAACCCTAGACCAAAAGGAAGAGCGCGTCAGCGCGGCAGATCGGCGAGGCGGCGCTGCAGCCGCTCCCAGGCCTCCTCCTCGGCCAGCTCGTAGTCACGGCCTTCGAGGCCGTCGAGCGCGGCGCGGTAGGCGCTCCACGCCTCGCGCTCGACCTCGAGGCGGTCGAGCTCCTGGTCTGCGGCGAATGTCGGCATGGAGTGCTCCCTCCTGGGCGTGGGGCGGGATGTGCGGACTCTACCCCTCCCGGCGGTCGGCGGATGCGCAAGTTCCCATGCAGTACGTCGGGGGCTTCCCGTAGGACACCCGGGATGGACCTCCTCGACCACCCGCTGCGCACTGCCGAGTTCCTCGTCGTCGACACCGAGACGAACGGCTACGCCGGCGACCGCTGCGAGGTCACGGAGGTCGGGGCGGTGCTCGTCGGCGGCGGCGAACTGCACGACCGCTTCGCGTCGCTGTGCGCCGTGCGCGCGCCGCTCTCGCGCGGGGTGCAGCGCCTCACGGGCATCACGCAGCAGATGCTCGACGAGGCGCCGGAGGCGGAGGTCGTGCTCGCCGATCTCGTGGCGCAGCTCGAGGGGCGCGTGCTCGTCGCCCACAACGCGAGCTTCGACGTGCGCGTGCTGCGCCAGGCGTGCGAGCGCACGGGGATCGCGTGGCCGGACCCGCCGTCGCTCTGCACGCTCGCGCTCGCGCGCCGCTTCGCGCCGCTGGCCCGGCAGCGGAAGCTCGCGCCGCTGGCCGAGTCGCTCGGCATCGAGGTCGGCGAGCGCCACCGCGCCCTTGCCGACGCGGAGACGTGCGCGCGCGTGCTGTGCGCGCTGCTGCCCAAGCTCTGCGCGCACGCGGCGACGGTGCGCGAGGCGATCGCGGCGCTGCGCCCGCCGCGTCCCGCGCGCCGGCGGGCGGGCGCCACCGACGGCGGCCGCCACGGCGCGCGCCGCCGCCGCGCCACCCCGGCGCCGGACGTCGGCCACATCCCGGACGAGCCGGGCGTCTACATCTTCCGCAACGCCGAGGGCCAGCCGCTCTACGTCGGCAAGTCGGTGGCGTTGCGCTCGCGCGCACGGGCGCACTTCGCTCCGTCGTCGCCCGACACCGGCTGGATCGCGCAGGTCGAGGTC